>DBCP01000053.1:0-2306 GCA_002293105.1 Bacteroidetes bacterium UBA955
GCTCCGGTAATCAAAGCTTGACTCGCAATGATTGTTGCCATCGCCGCGATGCCAATACCTACGGGTAAGAACCAATCAGGCATCAATGCGTAAAACGGACGTTGTTCCCCTAACGTTTGGCCTTCCTGTCCTAAAAGCCAAGCGCCTTGGCCAAAGTAGTTTACCACGAGTGCTAATTTGACGAATGTCCATGAAACTCTGATGTTTTTCCGTCCGCAGTGACCCATATCGCTGTACAATGCTTCGGCTCCAGTGGTGCAGAGGAATACGGCACCTAAGATGAGGAAGAAGTCGTATTTGCTGTAAATTAACAAGGATAATGCGTAAGTGGGGGACAGTGCCTTTAAAATTTCGGGGTGCTGCGCGATTCCTAAAACGCCCAAAACTGTTAACATACTAAACCAAATCAACATGATTGGTCCAAAGGATTTTCCTACGAAACTTGTCCCGGCTCTCTGTATCATGAATAATCCAATCAAAATTGTAATTACAATGGGCACTGTATTGAGATCCTCTAGGCCGTCTATTAACCTGAGGCCCTCGATGGCTGATGAAACTGATAAGGGAGGCGTGATTATACCGTCAGCTAACAACATTGCACCTCCGATGACCGTACCAACAATCAATTGTGGATAGCGCCTCTTTAGTAAATTGTAGAGTGAAAATATACCACCTTCACCTTTATTGTCTGCCCTAAGCACCAGGATAATGTACTTAATCGTGGTTTGGATCGTTAGGGTCCAAAAAACAGCGCTTAATCCGCCGTAGACAAGTTCTTGGGTGATGACGTTGTCACCCATAATGGCACTCATTACATACAATGGTGAGGTACCGATGTCGCCAAAGATGATGCCGAGGGTAATCAAAAGGCCAGCGCCGGTGACCTTGTTTATGTGAGAGTGGCTCATGAGAATTTAGTGGGGCGAATTTAATGAGGAATTGATTTCGAGGATAAGAAATAATTTCTATGTGTTCATTTTGTGAATAAGTGTGAATATCGCGTTTTTGTGGGCATTGCGCAATGTGGATGGATGGGTGAAAATTGGTTTCGACAAATGTTAAATTGACACTTAAAATGTAAGAACTTTGTGGCGTCGAAAAATACCTCAACCACACATGTCAACAAAATCATCTTCCAAAAACGCCCCTGAAATTGATTCAACAGTTCGCTACGAAGGCATTAGCAGTTTTTACGCCGATTTGGTATTCGGTCCGAAAGCCCAAGCCGTCTACCTTTCTACTGCTGCACAAAATGCCATCGCCCAAGCCGCTAGTCATGGTCAGCCAATCTCAAGGGAAACGGCCGACGAAGTAGCTGCGGGGATGCAAGCATGGGCGTTGGATTTGGGAGCGACCCACTACACCCACTGGTTTCAACCTTTGCGAGGTACTACAGCGGAAAAGCACGACAGTTTCTTCGAACCAACGGGTATCGATACCGGGATAGAGAAATTTGGTGGAAAAGCGTTGGCCCAGCAAGAGCCTGATGCGAGTTCTTTCCCATCTGGGGGGATTCGCAATACCTTTGAAGCGCGTGGTTACACTGCTTGGGATCCAAGTTCGCCCGCCTTCATCATGCCCAAGGCAGGTGCCAAGACTTTGTGTATCCCCACGGTTTTTGTATCATACACCGGTGAAGCGCTCGATTATAAAGCCCCTTTGTTGAAATCTGTTGCGTTCTTGAAAAAGACAGCTACAGATGTTTGTCAGTATTTTGATAAAAACGTAACCACCTGTTCCATCTCTTTGGGGATTGAGCAAGAATATTTCCTGGTGGATGAGCAACAATTCAAATCACGCCCTGATTTGATGTTCGCCGGTCGTACCTTGATTGGAAATAGCCCAGCGAAAGGACAGCAGTTGGAAGATCATTACTTCGGTAGTATCCCAAACCGCGTGTTGGCGTTCATGGCAGATTTTGAGGAGCGTGCCCATTTGTTAGGAATTCCATTGCGTACCCGTCACAATGAGGTAGCCCCCGCACAGTTTGAATGCGCGCCTCAGTACGAGGACATGAACTTGGCAGTGGATCACAACTCTTTGTTGATGGATTTGATGGAGAGTGTGGCCTTGGATCACAACCTTCGTGTGTTGTTGCATGAGAAGCCCTACAAAGGCATCAATGGTTCAGGAAAGCACAACAACTGGAGCATCATCACCAATACCGGGGTGAATTTGTTGGCTCCCGGAAATAGCCCAGAAAGCAACTTACAATTTTTGACCTTCTTCGTGAATACCATTAAGGCCGTTCACGATCACCGTGATTTGTTGCGTGCCAGTATCGCAACGGCTGCCAATGATCACCG
>DBCP01000053.1:2374-3256 GCA_002293105.1 Bacteroidetes bacterium UBA955
ACCCTGGAAAATGTATTGAATGATTTTGAGTCGGATGCCAAAGTGGGCACCAAAGCCAACGCATCGGCCACCATCAACGTGCCAAATATTCCGGAGATTCTGTTCGATAATACAGACCGTAACCGTACATCGCCTTTCGCGTTTACTGGAAATAAATTTGAATTCCGCGCTGTAGGTAGCTCTGACAACTGCTCAAGTTCTATGGTTGTGTTGAATACCATCGTAGCGAATCAGTTGAAAAACTTCAAAGCGGAGGTAGATACACACGTAGCGAAAAACGGTGGCAGTGCAGAAGAAGCCATTAAGGGTATTTTGAGGGGGTATATCACCGAAACCAAGCGCATTTTGTTTGGTGGAAACGGCTATGGCGACGAGTGGAAAGAAGAAGCCAAGCGCAGAGGTTTATCGAACATTACCACCACACCAGAAGCATTGCAGGCGTATTTGACGCCAGAATCACAGAATTTGTTTGTTGAAAATGGCATTTTCTCGCACCGCGAATTGGACGCACGCACAGAAATTCGCTATGAGACGTATGTGTTGCGTTTGCAAATTGAAGGACGTGTGATGAACGAATTGGTGAGCAGTTATGTAATTCCATCTGCGGTGAATTACCAAAAGCGTTTGGCAGATAATGTGAATGCGCTGAAAGGTATGGGCATGTCGGCCGCTTCGTACAAAGCCCAAGCAGAAATTGTTGAGTTCTTGAGCAAGCACATCAACCGCGTGTATGAGTTGAACGAGCAAATGACTTCCGAGCGTGCAAAAGCCAACAACTTGGATCATGCCGATAAGAAGGCCTTGGCCTACTGCAATAGTGTGAAGCCGATGTTTGATGAGATTCGCGAGTGCTGCGATGAAATTGAGCGCGTTTGCGATGAC
>DBCP01000053.1:3347-11431 GCA_002293105.1 Bacteroidetes bacterium UBA955
GCGATGCCTAGTCCCTGATGATGACTTTCTGCGCAGGTTTGTGTTTGTAGCGAAACAGTAGCAATTGGTTTTTGGGGAGGTTTTCATCGAGCGATAGCGACTGTCCTTTTAGCGAAAATACTTCGATTGGCGCCTCCGCAGGAGGCGCCAATGTTTTTATATCTGCATAGCAATCCGGTATTTCAAAGCGCGCGTAAATCAAAGTGTCCTGATTATAACATTGGTTATACCATTGAGCCGCTAAGATGTATCGTCCCTGTTGAGGAAAGCGGTAATCCATCAAGCGTCCTTTACTGCTTGCATGGATCATGCTGGTTGAAGGAAATGTATACTGCTTGTAGATGGATGGTTCGTTGGGGTCGTTCCATCGAGTTTGAGAGATGGTATCTAAGGTGGCATCGGTGTAAACCAAAAAATAATGCTTCCAACAGGTGTCTTTGGGGTCGTCGGCCACCAGGCTCATCCGGGCGATGAGGGAATCGCATGTTGATTGTTGGGTGCTCAATGTCGCGGCTTGAAACGATAATATGATCAATTCCTTCACAAAGAGCGTATCGCAGTTGCGGCATTTGTTCCAGATGCTGAGCGACATTTTGAATTTACCCGCAGAGGGAAAGGTGTAGTTACAAAGACCATTGTAATGTTTGCCGGTATCGGTTTTGCCTGTTTGGTAGTTGTAAAAACGGTATTGGTAGTTGAGGCAAGAATCGGGAAACACATTTTCCAATTGCCATTGGTAATAGCGGTTTTGGTTGTACTGTTTGAGTTTGGCCGAAAACCAATTGCATTTGAGGGGTTTACACTGGACTTTGAGGGTGAGATAAATGGTTGAATCGTCGCGCCCACATCCGTTTTTGATGAGGATGGTGCCATAATAGGTGCCCGTATCGCTGAAGTATATATTGAATTTTTTACTGAATGTGCGATAGACGGGATCGGCATATTGGTCTACGAATTCCGTTTCGATTTGCGAGAAACAAGTATCGCTCACACCCAATATTTCCAGAGAATAAACATTGCATTGGTTGGTGTAACGAACAGAAACCTGGGACCAATTTGTCTGCGCCACCAAAGGAATTTGCATCGCCCAGAAGCAAAGCATCGCCAAGCCATATGAGAAGGTGTCCCGTTTCACAGAAATACAATATAGGCAATTTGGGCGACATTTCCAAATTTTCGAGTGTGAACAAAATCACGATAACTCCCGAAAATGCGTTTTATTTTTGTAGTCTCTTATGGAAAAAGTTGAGTGTTTGATCATTGGTAGCGGTCCGGCAGGTTACACAGCCGCTATTTACGCCGCCCGTGCGGATATGAAGCCCGTCATGTATGAAGGATTGCAGCCGGGTGGACAGTTAACCATCACCACTGAGGTGGAAAATTATCCCGGATTTCCCCATGGTGTGCAAGGCCCTGAAATGATGAATCAGTTTAAGGAGCAAGCCGTTCGTTTGGGAACGGATGTGCGTTTTGGCATGGTAACGTCTGTGGAATTCAAGCAAGGCGGTCCGCAAAAAGTAATCGTGGATGGCAGCCATGAAATTGAAGCACAAGCGGTTATTATCTCTACCGGTGCTAGCGCCAAGTGGTTGGGGATTCCCTCAGAACAGCGATTGAATGGTTCGGGTGTGAGTGCTTGCGCTGTTTGCGATGGGTTCTTCTACAAGGGTCAGGATGTAGCCATTGTTGGTGCGGGCGATACGGCCTGTGAAGAGGCATCGTATTTGGCGAAAATTTGTAGTAAAGTCTATATGTTGGTGCGGAAGGATGAGTTTCGAGCATCAAAAGCCATGCAGCACCGCGTGATGAATACGCCCAACATTGAGGTGTTGTTCAACACAGAAACCGATGAGATTCTGGGCGAGTTTGGCGTTGAGGGTTTGCGTGTGAAGAACAATGTGAGCGGCGAAACAAGGGAGTTCCCAATCAAAGGATTCTTTGTGGCAATCGGTCATACACCAAACACCGATATCTTCAAGCCCTATATCGACATGGATGACCAAGGGTATATCATCACCAAGCCCGGAACAAGCTACACCAACATGGAAGGCGTTTTCTGTTCGGGCGATGCGCAAGATAAAATTTACCGTCAGGCTGTTACCGCTGCAGGCAGTGGTTGTATGGCGGCTTTGGATGCTGAGCGCTGGTTGAGTGCAAAGCATGCGGCGGCTCAATCTTAATATTTTGTAGTGCGGTATTGGTTCCACTTGGGCGTTTTGGTGTATTGCATGGGTGCAAATCTCCAAGCCCAAGTGCTACACAGCGTTTTGTCGTTGGATGGCAGCCATGACCCCGTGCGGGGCAATGAGCCCAGTATTGCGGTGGATCCGCGGAATCCCAGTCGCACGTTGATTGGGGTGAATACAAGTACCGTTTTGGTTTCTGATGATCCCACGCTGAAGCGCTGGCAGACCGTAATGGTGAATCCTCCCCAAGGTTTTTATGGCGATCCAGTAATGAAAACGGGCAAAAATGGCACGGTGTATCTGGCGCATTTGGCCAAAAATAAGCAAGGCGTTTGGCCCCATTTTTTTGATCGTATTGTCTTTGAACGCAGTGTCGATAGTGGCCGAACCTTCTCGGCAGTGGATGTGGGCTATCACGAAGGCAAGATGCAAGACAAACCCTGGTTTGCTTTGGATGAATGGAAAAACAGCCCAGGCAAAGGGAATGTCTATCTCACATGGACAGAATTCGACAAATATGGCAGTGGATCACCGCAAGATTCTTCGAGGATTTGGTTCGCGCGAACAACTGCACAGAATGGGGCCGGGTTCGATACACCTTTGGTCATTAGCGATTGCGGTGGTGATGCGCTAGACGATGACGGAACGGCGGAAGGCGCCAACATCGCTGTAACCCCAGACGGTGTGTTGCATGCCGTGTGGTCGAGAAGGGATACAATTTGGTACGACTGCAGCAAAGATCAAGGCAAAACCTGGGGAAAAGACCTTTTTTTGGCGGAGCAATTTGGCGGCTGGAACCACGAAAATGTGCTCGGTACGATGCGGGTAAATGGGATGCCCATTGCGGTTTCGGATGCACATGGCAATGTGGTGGTGGTGTTTTCAAGGCAGGCCTGTAATAAAACATCGTTTTTTGGTTGTCAAACGCGCGATGTAATGGCTGTGGTGAAGTGGGCAGGGAGCGATGCTTTTTCTGGGCCAGTGCAATTGAATCGCGCAACTGAAGGGATGTCGGACGCAGCGCATCGATTGGATCCTGAAACGCCAAATTTTGAGATGACGGAGCAGTATTCGCCCATGGTGGTAACGTCTGGCGATGGCCAGCGGATTTTTGTGGCCTGGCAAGACCGGAGGCGAAGCGCAACGGGCGCATTTTTTGATGTCTATGGTGCGGAACTTCGGGTGGTGAGAAAAGTAGGTGTTGGACAACGATTCTTGCAGGTAGGGGAGAATATACGGTTGTCTAAAAGTGCTTCCATGGCGCCGGGTAATGCAGTTTTCATGGGCGATTACATCGGATTGGATTGGCAAAAGGATTTGGTATTGGCATACACCGGTTTTGATGTGTCGAGATCGTATCCGGTCATCCAATTGGCCAAAGTAAAGGTGAAATCGCGGTTGATGGGATTGCGTAACATCCAAGGAGTTTCTTCCGTTGTTGAACCGGGATTGAGTTTGTGGGTGATGGATAATGTATCAGAGAAGAGCAACACCACCGATATTGAGAAAGATTCTCGAAAGGATAAAAAAATATTTATTTGGGCAGAATGGCCGGGCGTGAACAATTTTACCTTGGAACTGAAGATGGGTTCTCAAGTGGTTTTCTCGCATGTGTTTGAAAATGTGTTGGATGGGAAGGTTGATTTTGAGCTACCACTCACCCGATTTGTGCCAGGATCCTACGAAATGGTGCTGAGAAAGAAGGGCAGAAGCGTGAGTTTGCCCGTTTATTTAAAATAATTACAGAAAGAATGCACTAAATCGTGCAAGTCCTTTGTGTAAATACACTTGAAATCCTATTTTTGCTTCCCTTTTAATAGACTATGGCAGTAATACAGAAGTTAAGAAACTCGGGGATGGTTGTGATTGTGGTTGTGGCCGCCCTGGTTTTGTTCGTGATCGGTGATCTTTTAAACAGTCGCTACGGCGCAAATAACAACGCAGCTGAAGAAGGTGTGTTTGCTGAAATCTCAGGAAAGTCCTTCAAGGAGAAGGAAGATTTGGAACCCTTGGTGAACAAATTGTACCAACAGAAGTTGGCCAATGATCCTTCCATGGCAACAAAAATGCAATCGGATGAAAAATTCCGTTTGAAGACCGTGAAGGAGTTGTATCAAAGTGCCTACGATCAATTGATTCGCGAAGAGATTTTGATGAAAGAAATTGAGAAGTCAGGTATCACATTGTCGGATGCCGATGTGAATGAATTGTTGGTGGGCAAACACCCCAGCGAATCGATGATGCAGATTCCCGATTTTCAAACCGATGGAAAATTCGATGGCAAAAAGGTAGAAATGATCTTTAAGCAGGGTAAGTCGAACGCCCAATTGAAGGCCAATTTGTTGAGCTTGGTAGAGAGTGTAACAAACTACGAGAAAATCGAGCGCTACGCCACTTATGTGTCGAAAGCCAACATCAAAACCAAAGCGGAGAAAGAATACGAATATGTGGTTGCCAACCAAGGCGTGTTGGGTAGCATCATCAATATCGCACACAACAGCATTCCTGATAAGGACGTGAAGTTGACCGATGCTGATATGGAGGATTACCTGGCCCGCAACAAAGAGAAATTCAAATTCACAGCCGAAGCGCGCAATGTGAAATATGTGGTTTGGGATGTGGTTCCAACCCAAGCAGATACCATGGAAGCCTATTCTGCTGCCATGAGAACGGCGGAAGGTATGCGTACCCAAGCCGAGCCCGACACCATAGGTGCATTGGGTTACTACAACATTACAAGTTTGCCAGAATCTGCACCAGAAGAGGTAAAGAATATCGTATGGAATGCCCCCATCAATGCAGTGGTAGGACCTATGTACCGCGAAGGCAATTTCTACATTTGGCAAAAAGTGGCTGAGGCCAACGATACCGTTCCGATGGTTCATGCCTCTCATATTTTGATTCCTACGTCAGGTGCTTTGCCTGATGGAACCACCATCGTAGATTCTGTGATGGCTGAGACCAAAGCCCGTGAAGTATTGACCCAGATTATGGGCGGTGCGAATATGGCTGAGTTGGCTCCTAAATTGTCGACAGACCAAGGATCAGCTGCCAAAGGGGGTGATTTGGGTTGGGCTGCGGCAAGTGGTTATGTGAAGGAGTTTGCTGATTTCTGTAAAACGGCTACTAAAGGACAAGTGGGCTTGGTAAAAACCCAGTTTGGTTTCCATATCATTAAGATGGTAGACGATGCACAAAGCAAGAAAATCAAATACACGCAGAATGTGGTTGAATTGGCTGCAAGTCCTGGTACGGTGAGTGTAGTTGACGAAAAGAGTCGTGCTTTCCGCAACAAGGTCACTGCCGACGCAGGTTCATTTGAAAAAGCGGTTGAGTCGATGGCTTTGGTTCCTCGTGTAATGAAAGACTTGAAAACCGATATGCAGGGAATCCCTGGTATCGCTGCGCCTGAAAACGTAAAGACCATCATGTATTGGTTGTTTGATAAAGAGCGTGGAAAAGGTGATGTATCGGATGTGTTCCAGTTTGCGGGTGCACACGTAGTATTCAGTGTTGAAGCTGTTAAGCACGTGGGTTATGCCAAGGTGGAGGATGTTCGATCAGAAATTGAGCCTTTGGTTCGTGAAGAGTTGAAAGGAAAGCTGATCGCGGAGAAATTGACCAAAGCGGCTGAAAAGGCGAAATCGCCCCGTGAATTGGCGAGTATGGCTGGCGCTACATTGATTCCTTTGGAGTCTTTGAAGATGGGTCAGAATTTCTTGCCACAGTTGGCTGCTGAAATGCGCATTTTGGGTGCTGCTTTCGGTGTTGAGTTGAAGAAATTCTCAGCCCCTGTGATTGGTAAGAACAATACGGCGATGATTTGGATCGACAAGCGCGATGATATCAAGGTGCCAAAATCTGCTGGAGATGCGCCGGATCCGTTTGAATTCTACAACCGTCCTCAGTACATCATGAATACTTTACAGGATGTGTTGACCAAAAAAGCACAGGTACAAGATTACCGTTACAAGTTTGAATGGTTCTAGTCTTTACTGAATTATAGGAAAATTTTAGTGAGGGGCCCCGTCGAAGACGGGGCCCCTCTTTTTTTGCCAATGAATTGGCAATCACACTGCGCAAGTCGTATTTTTGTGATTATGTCAGTCATTACCCACGAATCATCGCTACAGAATTTCCATGAACAACTTACCTATGTGTTGGCCAATTATCACAACCATGGTAAATCGGTAAACAATTACAACAACATCGTTATCGGTGGATTGGGCGGTAGTGGTATCGGCGGACGTATTGCGCGCTTGGCATTCATGCAAGACATGCCTGTGCCCGTAGAAGTATTCAGCGAATACAACTTGCCAGCATATGCCAACAATAAGACCTTGGTGATTTTGTGTTCCTACAGCGGAAATACAGAAGAAACCCTATCGATGTTCGCCCAAGCACAAAGCCGTGGTTGCGAAATGATTTGTGTGGCTGCAGCCGGACAATTAAAGTCTCTTGCGGAGAATCATTCTTTGCCATATTACAGTGTAGCCTTGGGTTACCAGCCCCGCATGACCTTGGGATTTGGTTTGGGTACCTTGGTGATGATTTTGGGTGAATTGATGGGTAAAGATATGTCGGGAAGTCTCCGCGACATTGAAGCCATGTTCAAATCGCCAGAAGCAATCGTAGCTCGTGCCAAAGAAATGTATGGCGTATTCCAATCAACCATTGCGCAAAAGTTTGTAGTGGTGTGCGATTTGGCTTACGAAGCCGTAGCCATTCGTTTTTGTCAGCAAATCCAAGAGAATGCCAAAGGGGAGGGATTTGTATCGGTTTTACCTGAAGCCAATCACAACATGATTGAAAGCTATTACGAAAAACACGATACCAATTTCATCTTCTTGAATAGTGGTAAAAATGTTCGTGTGAACGCCCGTTTTGATTTTTTGAAAGGTGTACTCACCGATTTGGGAAATACAGTCTATCAGTATCCCGTTTCTGATGCCAGTTTGATGTCACAGTTTGAAGTCATTCACGCCACTGATTGGTTGAGTATCTGGGCTTCAGATGATAAAAAAGTTGACAATATGCAGGTTGGTATCATCATGAAGTTGAAGGGCCACCTCGAAAACCTAAAGTAATCGCATGAAAATCACCTTCCTCGGTACGGGAACCTCGCAAGGGGTGCCGCCAATTGGTTGTACCAGTGAAGTGTGTTTAAGTGAAAACCCCAAAGACAAACGTCTGAGGGCCTCCATCCTGGTGCAGTGGAATAGCCTCAATGTATTGGTCGATTGTGGTCCTGATTTCCGCTACCAAATGATTCGTGCGGGTGTAAACCGTCTCGATGCCATTCTGTTTACCCATGAACACCGTGATCATACTGCCGGACTTGATGACATACGTCCGTATAACTACCTCCAACAAGGGAACATGCCAGTATACCTGCATCCCCGCGTTTATGGAGCTTTTCAGTCCCAGTATGATTACATCTTTCAGCCTGTGCCATACCCCGGTATTCCACTGATCGATTGGCATATGATCGATTTGGAGCCCTTCCAAATCAAAGGACACGTAATCAAGCCTGTGGAAGTGATGCATTACAAATTGCCTGTTTTGGGGTTCGTTTTTGGTCGGTTTGCCTATGTAACGGATGCCAATTACATTTCTGCTGAAGAGAAAGAAAAGTTAAAGGGGATGGATGTTTTGGTGCTGAATGCCTTGCGTAGAGAAGATCACATCAGTCACTTTACCCTAAGTCAGGCCGTGGAACTCGCCAAAGAGTTGGGCGCCAAGCAAACGTACTTTACCCACATGAGCCACCAAATTGGTTTGCATGATCTCGTGTGTGCCGAATTGCCCGATGGCATCGATCTAGCCCACGACGGTTTGATCGTTGAACTAGCCGATTAATACAGCGGTGAAATCCGCGATGTTCCCAATGAACTGCAA
>DBCP01000053.1:11503-24104 GCA_002293105.1 Bacteroidetes bacterium UBA955
TTTAAAGACGTTGGAATAAATCCATGTAAAAGACAACCCCTTTGCTGAATTGTTTGCGTGTGATGTATTCGTTGATGCCGTGAATACTTGATAAGTTGGCAGAAGAGAATTCAAACGGTACAAATCGATACATGCGGTCTGTCACCGCCGTATAATTTTTACAATCAGTACCCGTGATAACCAACCCAGGAACGACAACGGTTTCAGGAAAGTTTGCGTGGATAGAGGCTTTGATTTGATCATAGCCATCGCCATTTGCCGCAGACACCGGTGTGGCTTCCATGCTTTCAGAGTACAATGTGGCTTTGATGCGTGGATCGTCGAGTACAACATTGATTTCTTTGATTGCATCCGCAATAGTATGTCCCGGAAACAAGCGCAAGTTCACGATTGCTTCGGCACTGGGTGGCACCACATTTTCCTTGTTGCCGGCCCTCAATATGGTGGTTACATGCGTCGTGCGAATGGTCGCAGCAGTTTTTTCACCACCTTCTAACACCATTTTTACCAACGGTGCAGTTACCCAAAGGTTGCTAAAAAGCACCTTATATCCAAAGTTCATGTAAGGCGCTGCTTCGCTAAACAATCCGCGAACGGGATTTTCCAAATGAGACGGAAATTGGAAGTGCTCCAGCTTATTCAATCCTTTGCTCAAGATGGCAGTAGCATTCTCTGGATTTGGCCAAGCAGAATGTCCACCCAATTGTTCCACTTTCAATTTGATGCTCGCAAAGCCCTTTTCGCTCAGTCCAATGATGGCACAGTCGTTTTTCAGCCCAGGAACAATCCCTTTCATCACCCCAAAACCCTCATCAGAGATAAATGCCACTGGAATTTTGTTTTTGATCAAATGTTGGGCAATTGCTGCCGCACCATGTTTACCGCCGGTTTCTTCGTCGTGCCCAAATCCAAAAATCAAGGTTCGTTTGATGGGTAATCCCAAGGCCAAAGTGCGTTCCGCAGCTTCCATCAATCCAATAACCACATTTTTGTCATCCAGCGCCCCCCGAGCCCAGAGTGTATCTTGAACGATGTTACCTTTGTAAGGGGCGTGTTTCCATTGGTTGCTATCGGGCGTTGGAACCACATCCATGTGTCCAATGAACATAGCTGCGGATTGTTTGCTGCTGCCTTTGAGCGTGATCAATAAACTATGCTGATTGATGATTTCCCAGCTCGCCTGTTTCCCAACCAAGGGGTATGTGGATTTCAGCCAAGCATGAAAGGCCAAAATACTGCTGTGATTGATACTGTCGTTATTTGCATCGTCGTACCCCACAATGCGGAATGTTGATGCCTCTGCCAAATGTTCCAACGCACTGGATTCAATGGCTGCTAGGTCATTGTTTTTTAAAGCAATGGAGGCGGAAACTGTATTTAAGTTTTTGGGTGGGTTGAATAGGGCGATGCCCAACATGGTGCTGACCAACAATAGGACCAACACTCCAAAGATTTTTAAAAAGCGTTTCACAGATTGCATGAGAAATGACCGAGCAATGTTAACGAAAAATTCGGAATTAAGGATTCCCCTGAACGTAAATGAACTTCCCCATGGCCGTTTCTGACCCATCGGTATTGATGGCAAACACAAACAATACCCCGCTGTTTGGGCGGCTTCCATCCATGCGAAGGCCATTCCACGTGGCTTTCCCACCGTTTGCTTTGGTTTGATAAACCAGTTTCCCGGTTATGTCGGTGATTTTGATTTCCGCGTTGCTCGTGAGTCCTTCAATGGCAATCAAACCATCGTATTTGGGCGGAACAGGGTTGGGGTAAACCTTGATTTTATCGAACATTTCTGCCGCTTCACTCGCATCGCTGCGATAGGAAACGATGCCTCTGTCGGTACCCGCAAATATTTCGCCACTCAAATTGTTTTGACCGATACAAATGATCCGGTTCGAGAGCAACGGGCTGTTGTCACTGTCGAAGTGCTTGATTACTCGCTGTCCATAAGCATCCACCAAGAACAAACCATTGTTGGTTGCCATCCATTTGCGACCGCCACCGTCTACACAAATGTCGTTGATGGTCTCTTCACCCATTAAATATCCAACATCTCCATCTTGCTCCACGATGTAACGATCCACTTTGGGCGAAACAAACAAAGAACTTGAGCCGGAGTATACATTTAGACCCTGGTTTGTACCTATCCAAGTATAGCCCAATTCATCACATTTAATGGAAAGTACTTCCGGGGAAATCAATCCCTGCTGAGTGCCGATGTAAATGCTACGATCATCGCTAGCGGCATCAATGGATTTTCCTTCATCGAAAACTTGGATTCCACCGGTTTGAAGAATCATCCATTTGCGATCAAGGTAGTCAATACTAAAATCGCGAACTTCCCTACAAGCAGCTGGTACATTTACGATTTTCCAAACACCGGATTTGGTATAACAGAACAGGGGTTCATCGGAGCCGAACGAAGCAATCCAAATATTTCCTTTACTATCCTCCGCGATTCCTGAAACTTTGATCAGGTTGATGGGCGGTTGTCGTTTTAAGGGTGAATTGGTTTCATCAAAACGATTGATCACCACACCGTCTTTGATCACCAAAATTCCATTCGAATGGGTCGCGGCCAAATACCAATTTCTCGATTTGATATATTGTACGTAGGTGAAATCGTACATGTTGGTATTGAAAGGAGAGGAAAGGTTGTTTTTCCAACCGTATTGGGTGTATAGGTAGAATCCGGCGTTATTAAATGCGTTTCCGAATGTGGAGCTCACGCCCCCTGCGGATGCCAACACCTCTGGTGCATTTTGCGTCATGCGGAAAATGGATGGATCTGCAGGACCGTCGGGCATAAAGGCGATTTCCCCCGCTGGGTCTTTTTTGATCACGCCCGGTCCGATGCCAGTGCAGAACCAAAATAGACCATCCTTAAATTGGGTGATCCCAGAAACCAAATTGATGGTTTCTTTTTTGTTACCGCTTCCATTTAAAGTAAGGATTTCGCCTTGTCGTGCGATGTGGGTTCCGAATTCATTGTTCCAAATTCGGGCAATAAAGCGTTTATCGGGCAAGAAAAGGCTCATTCCTTTGTTCCATTGGTAGACCATGCTATCCAATTCAAACAACAAAGTGCCATTGTATGAGGTTAAGTTTTTCGCTGCCCGGTTGTCTTCAATGGCCCACTGCCATTGGGTATAATCATTCAAATTGACAGAATTAGACCATTTGGCAAACCGTACGCCGCGTTCAGTACCTATGTAGATGGAATCGCCAACCACAGCCGAAGACAACACTGGGATTGCAGTGCCGTTCGGCCCGATGCTTGAATAGCTGTCATTGATTTCGTAATTGTCCATATCAACCACCAACAATCCAAAATAGGTTGAGATCAGGGCCTCGTTTTCATGGAAGCTCGCCGATAAAATCCGTTTATCGCCTTGTAGCAGTTTGTTTTTAAACCCTGGGATATTGAAAATAATGCGGTCGTTTTGGAGCAAATCGATGTTGCCATCCGAATACCCAATCAGCAAAAGATCGCGCTTGACATCATAGGCAAGGGCGGTTACTTCATTGTTTGCGAAACCCTCGTCTTTGCCGAGTTTTTCCATGTCGCTGTAATTCATCATTACCCGGAAAAATCCTTGGGATGAGGCGGCATAAACATATCGCTTACTTGACTCGCAAATGAGCGCGTTTTTGTAACTAAGATGAGTACGCCATTGGCCTGTTTGAATGAGTTGCCCTTGTGCTCCGTGGAGCAAGCCTAGTAGAGCGATCAATGCAAGCAGACACTTTTTCATGGGGATTAGTTGAAGGTGTATCGGGCTTCAATGCCGAAATCGGTAAGGGCGGTGTAAAACTGTGTGGCTACCTTGGGGTTCATGACAACACGGTTGTATTTCAGCGCCAAGTTGATTTTTTGATTTACTTGGTAGGTGATACTTGGACTGATGCGAATGTTCTGCATACCTGCGGTGTATTTGTTGACATTGAGATCCACCTTGCGAATCACCGTTACGTTGTCGGTAACACTCACCGTCATGTCGAACCTGAAATCGTTCGGTAAGTAAACCCATCGACCATTTCTGCGCCAAGGCAAGGTAAGTCCTGTAGTTCTATAACCGGCGTTCAATTGGAATTCGTTGTTGCGCATTTCAGTGAGGTTAAACGATGCAGCGAACAATTTCAATACCCTTGATCGTTTGTATTCCAATCCAACCGTCCAGTTGTTCTTGGTGGTGACATTCAATCCAATCAACGGGAAGAATCCCTCAGAAATTGTGGCGTCTGCGATTTGAAACTTCGGTGTAAGATCTTTGCCCATCAGAAGCATTTCGTCTTCCGTATACCTTAAGTTCTGCGTGTAATTGCCAATCGAATATCGACCTGTATACGCGTGTTTGATGTTGATGTTGTTGAATCGGTTGCCCAAAAATTTGATCTTGGTAAGTCCATTGTAATTGATATTCCAGTTGGGTAGGGGTATGGTAGGGAAGCCAGAAATATCGCTGTATCCTACATCTTGCCCAGAATAGGTGCCATAGAACGCACCCACCAGCACATCTTGAGAGTTTTTACTGTAACCAAGAGGAAATTTGGTGATAGTGTCTTGAATGAATCCACCTATTTGTTGAATGGAAAGGCGTTGTGCCACAGTATATCGGTTGCTCAACAATTGGGTGAAAACGGCATTCGTGTGATTGTCTGAGTTGGCGATGGTCGCATCCTTCACGAAATGGGTTCTGAAGAACATACCCGTTACATTGAAGTTTCCGGTTTGTGTTAAACCTTGGTCCATCCATTCAAACCCATCAAACTTAAACACCGATTGTGTTCCTTGGGTCATGTTTCGGGCGAAGTCTAAACGGATGCGGAAATTCTTAATCGGCTCAATGGTAACGTTGGCCGTGAAATTTTCGGTTTTGTTGTTGCGATAGAAATTCGACTGTCGAGAATCATTTTTTAACGCCCCCAAATCGGCAAGTTTGTACCGCAAGTTGGGGTCTTGCATACCGAATACAAATCCCAAACCCGGTTGCATGTGTTTGAAGTTGTTACCAAAATAATCAGGCTTAAAGGCAAATCCCGGAAGCTCTGTGTTTTCTTTCAACTGGTAACTGAAGCCTGCATTTTTTAACATACTCACAAAATTGCCTACAAAGATTTTGGCTGGGTTGGCTTTTTTGGTTTCGGCGGGTCCTTTCTGTAATGCGCTTTCAAACACCGGACCTTCATCGTCTGTTTTGGGTTTTGCCGGCGTTTCACCGACGGGTTTTTTCACTTTTTTGGGTTTCTCCAAATCGCGCAACCAGGGGATGGTAGAATACAATTGGGTGAAGTTCAACTGTCCACTCACATTGATATCCTGACCGTTTTGCAGACGATTTCCCAACGATTGGAAGGCAGGAGGTGCTTGATTCCATTCATAGCTCCCTACATAAGTAACCGTGGTGTTGATCCAACGGGTGATTTTTAATTTACTGAAGGGGAGGGTGTATGTGGCGTTGACGTTTTGATAGAACTTGGTCATTCTGCCCAAACTCAAGAATTCGCGGCGTACAGAATCCAATTTGATTTCGTTATCCAATCTGCCATAGGGCTCTTGAATCCGCGATGTTACGTTGGCTGAATAGTTGATTTTGATAGACTCCGTCAACGGAAGGTTGGTGTTGAAATTTCTGAGGATGGTGAAGTTCTTGTCAAACAATCGAGGATTGACTTGTATGAACTTATTGTTGTTTCTGGCCTGCTGCTCGCTATACAAGCGGTTGGCTTGCATTTGGGTGCTGAAGCTGGATGGCGTAAAGTTGTAATTGAAATCGCGGATCAAGGCCAAATTCTTGGATTTGATCTTCTTGAAAGGCTTGTGGTATTTGGTATTCCTGTTGAACGTATATCCAACGGTTGCCTGGGTGGTTTTGATGAAGTACTCTTCAATTTGTTGGTTTCGGCGGTAATTGTTCTGGTAACTGTAGCCAAAGACGAAGTTGCTGGGCGACCAAATCTTGGGCAATTTTCCCATCGCAGAAGCCACACGCACGTTGTTGAAGTTGATACTATACAGCGAGTTATATTCTTCCGCAGCTTTCTTCACTGCATTCCGGGTTGAAATATCGGCGATGCCAGAAAGAAAGGCTTTCAATTCCAAATCAGGATTCAATGGATAGTATTTCGGTCTTACGTAACTTTCCGAGTACCCGATATACATTGGGATACTTACACCCGCCTTCTTTGGGAAGAATTTACCCAGTTCTAAGTTCGATGCGATATCGTAGTTGAGGTTTGTACTCAAACTGCGATCGTTCAATTTCTTGTCAACATCGCCAAATCCGATGGTGCGAATGGTGCCACCCATGTTCAACTGTCCGAAATCGGCAAGCTGCATCTGTACATTGGCCAAAGTAGCATACCCCCCTTTGTTGGCAATTTCTTTCACCCGCAATTCATTGAACCAGGCCTCAAAACACTTTGGCGCATTGCTGTTGTTTTTGATACCAACCATCATCACTCGAAGGTTTCCTACATCGGGCAAGCCCATAACCGTGATTTTGCCTTTTCCTAAGAATTTGATGTAAGGTGCCGTCATTGGCCAAGCTGCATTTTGTCTGTCAATCTTCAAATCATAAAAGGAATCCAGGGCGAAATCCATCAAATTTTCTTCTGGCCAAACAAGTGTTTCCGCATTGCCTTGACCCGAGTTGATGATTCCCCTCGTCATCTTCAGCGGGATTTCATACTCGTAATAGTTCGATGTTAAATCTGTACCAAATCGAATAAAGGCCGACACTTCACCGTCTGCAATGTTGGTGTTTTGACTTTCCTCAGCATGGATAAACATCTGCATTCGTTTGTAGTTACGCGCATCAAAAGTGGTGGTTTTGAATGCTGCCCTGCTATCGCCGGCTTTCAATTCACATACTTGGAGCGACAATGACTGTTCGTTTTCAAGCACTGTGCCCAAACTCGCCATGTTTTGAACCCGATCAATCCCCGGAGGTGATACATATGCTACGGGCCTCCGACTGGTATTCTCTTCGATGTTTACGGTGCTCACAACAAATTTGGTCCCGTCGTTGGGATCCTGAGGGACAATAACTCCCGGCGTTTTTAAGCTGTTGGTATAACGGCGCCAGTCGGCACGAACCATGTTGATATAACCCAAGCGCAAAATGGCCGTGTCGTTGAACCCTGTCATCACCATACGCATAAAGCGGATGCTCTTGAAATCGCTGATATTACCTACTGCTTTTTCGAATTCACGGATAGGAATTTTCAATTGATACCATTTGATATCAAGTTCCTTACCATTGCGCAGTTTTGTTCTCTTGTCTACAACATCGGTGATGTAGTTTCTACCGATTTGCATATCCGCCGAATTGATTTTAATGCGATATTGGAAGTAATCCTCACTCTGGTTTAGTGTGAAATCACGATTTACATCCTCATCAGAGGGGATAGGGGTACTCGACTTGGGCATGCCTGCATATTTACCCGTGTACTGTTCGTTGTTGGAATTGCCCTGAAGGCCTTGGATTTTGCCATACCGACCCATGATATCGGCATCCAAAACATCGTAGTTGCTCTCTAAATAGTGCAGGTAATTGTCGTTGCTCGGATCAGTAGATGCTTCCGCATAGTATTGTGAACCTGCACCAAAATTGGCTGCAATTTTCTTTAATAAAACTGAATCAAAGTGCTGTAACTCTTGCGCATCGTCCATACCATCCAAACCCAAATCTTGGCTTTTCAAGGTGGCTGGATTGTTGTCGAAGGCAAAATTGATTTGTGGACCGCTTGGCACAATTCCAAACACTGAAGTATCTGATTCAGTATTGCTGCTGGCGCTGGTTGGCAATCCGTTTTCAAACGATTTTCTGCGATCTGGTAAAATGTCTTCGCTCACGTTACCCAGGTGTAATAAAAACTCTCCCTTGAGATTGGGGTTGCTAATCATTGGGTCCAACATCCATATTTCGATGTAGTCAATGTTGGCGGCTTCGAAATCGTTTTGGTCAATTTTGCGCGTAATACCTGCCCAACTCAATGTTGGATTCAGCAACTGACCTTTGTCGTTGATGGCGGAAGGGTTGCTGTTGTAATTGTACAAGCCGCGAACGGTGGGACGGAAAAATAAGTCCAAGGTAGGCAGAATCGTAGGCGTTCCTTGAGGGAAATTTCGCTGCGGGAACAGTTCGCGCTGGTCTACTTGACGTTGGTAGGGATCGCTGAGTATGTTATCGACACGCTGCTTGATGTTGTCAGGCATATCGTTATCGCGATAAAATAACTGATCAATGGTGTAAAAGCTCAACGCAGCATGGTGATCCATCCACGTGATTTTATCGAAAGTCTTGGTGTCAGGGAATAAGTCCTCTTGCTTCTGGGGAATGGCAGCAACCACCCAGTTGCTCACGTTTTTTAAGTCGTTTGTCATTTCGGCATTTTCGAAGTCTTCTAAGTTAGAAACACCTCGTTGATCGCCTTGAGACTTATGGTTGTGTGGGAATATTTTGGCAAATTCACCGTAAGCCGTGATGTTGGATTGCTCTTTGGTTTCCAAAAATGGCAAGGCATCAATGATTTTGGTGAGGAATCGAGATTTTGAACTGTAAGCGACATCGGCACCCACGATGGTATTCAACAATGGCTCTTCGTTGAAGTTGGTTTTGGTGGTTAGCGGACGCTCATACATGTGCAAGGCTGTTCCGCCCACGATGAGTTTTTTGCTGAATTTGTGTTCAATCCGTCCACCCAATAGGGTTTTTTGTTGGATGTTAAAGAAACTCTGTCCGTCAGCACTTGCCCTGATTTCAGCACCCCCGCGAAGCAATCCTTCGTTGATGATTTTCACCCGGCCAAGGGCATAATCAACTTCGTAGTCCATTCCTTCCGTAAGCGGACGTCCATTGGCTGTTACACGCACAGAACCCCGTTGCAGGTTGGTTGTTCCCAGGAACAATTCCGCCCCGTTGCTACTCTTGTAACTTCCCTGCAGGAAGAATTTATTGTGTTTTACATCTTGTTGTGCCAGCCACTTCGTGCTGTCATACAAAGCATCGTAACAGTAATAATCGCCCAGGTCGTTTCTGCCGTTAAACTGATCCCTCAAGTAATCACCAAAGGGCTCGGTGACAGGGAAAATGATCCGAGCGTATTGGGTATTAACGGTGAGTCCTTCAATGGCGTCGAATACACCATCGGGTTTGGCTTCTTGCTGACGGTTCAACTTGTCTAATCCCATCACCCGAATCAAAGGGTTTCCATTGATCAGGTTGGGGCAGTTGGCATTGCCAATGGGTAAATAGTTATAATCGCCCCCAGTGGTGTCATCGGCATAGATCAAGTTCAGTTTAAAATCTTCCAAACTCAAACTGTAGGTGTTTAGCGCATAGATGTTCTTCATCATCAGCTTCCACATAGGCAAACGCGTTCTGATGGTATTGCCCTTAAGCATTTTCAAGAACAACAATTGCTGATTTCCGGGTGCCACATCGCGTGAAAACTCACCCACTTGAAATACTTCGCCGTTGTAGGTGTATTCGAAGGCAACGGCAAGAATCTCATCGTTGTTGAGGGGTTGGTTCAATGAGATATATCCCAACTGTGTATTGAGGCTAAATTCTCTCTCTGTCAATTGACGCGCATAGTTTAGCATGTCGAAATCCACTGTTTGCTCAAAGTTGGGCATGTTTGCGTATACCCGGTCGATGGCCTTTCCGGTGGAACGGGCATCGGGGTCATTGCTTATCTTGCTGTATAGGGTATTGGCGTCATTGCTGGCCTGGGGATTTGTGGATCCGCCCAATGAAGCACGATAGGGTTTTGCTTCTCCCAAATCTTGGAAAGCCAAGATGTCACGAGGGGTTTCTACATTTGCGTTGCGGTTGGTAACCCAAACTTCTACGCGGTTGATGATTACGCCACTGGCCACGATGGGGAGGTTTTCCAACGATTTGTTGTAGTTCTCTCGGAAGAATTGCGACAAGAAAAAGTGCTTGTTTTGGTCGTAGTTATCGGCAGTGATCTTGAACTCGTTCATCTGCGCACCACCTTTTAACACGGTTTCTGTACTTTGTCCTTTGTTTTGAGAAAATACGGTTTTGACGGTGGTTTTACCAAACTGCATTGTGTTTGAGAAACCAAACAAGCTGTTGGCAGGTTTAATCAATTGTGTTGGAAGATTGAGGTTTACATTACCCACTTGCACATCCTTTAGAATGCCATCGGGTTTCCCTTTCCATCCCAAATTGGTTTGGTTGTCGAATTCAAAAGCCGCTTCGGTATCGTAGTTGATGCCCAGTTTTACAAATTCACCCACGCTACCGTTTGCGCTAATCTGCATTTGCTGGTCAAACACAGGAACAAAATAGCGCTGTTGGCGTTTCGAAAAGTTGGGGTTCCTATTTACGTTGATGCTTCCACCCAATTTAACCATCGCACTACCATTGAGTTGGAAGTCGACACCCCCTTCACCAAATATTTTCGATACGGTGGGGTTATTCAGTTCAGCTTTGATTAGGTCGCTGACACCTTTGTTGTTTGGGCCAAGGGCATACGCACTCTGCGATTTGTCGCGGAAATATTGTTCGCGCTCAAGTTTGCCTTGCTTTTGGAAATATTCAGTAACTGAGAGGGTCTCACCAGTGGGGTAGCTCAATGAACCGAGCATTCTAAAGCCCTCGTAGCGATTTTCGCGTGCATTGTAACGCCATTCCGTTTTGATGGGGTTCTCTAAATCAATCTTACTTCCTGCTGCAGATGACTGGGCGATGCGGTATTTGAGACTGTTGGTGTCGGTTTGAGCAAATAGACGATTCGATGAGCCCGCCATTATACCAAGCAGCAACAAGCCTAGATGCACGATATTTCGGCAACAGCGCTTTGATTTTGCGTGAAACTTCATTCTTAACACTTCTATACGTTGCGTAGCAGTTTGGCGAATAGGCGTAAATTTGGTAGAATTTGCAAGTTACAATATTTTCAGTGAATTTTTTATCAGTTCTTCGATGGTAGCAGTGCCTCCCAAATCCTTGCTCACTTTCATCAGTGCCTTCTCTGCATTTGCCTTTACATAGCCCAAAGTGGTTAGGGCCGATAACGCTTCACTAAAGTGATCGCTCACTCCCGAAGCCGCGCTCAATGCCATGGATTTTTTCCCGCCCATCAACTTGTCGCGAAGTTCCAAAACGATGCGCTGCGCACCCTTTTCTCCAATGCCTTTGATGCTTTTCAATAAGCCAACATTGCCGTTCAAAATGGCCGATGCCAAGTCGTCTGGAGCTAGGCTGCTCAGCATGAGCATTGCAGTATTGTTGCCAACGCCAGAAACGCTGGTGAGCATACGGAACATGTGGCGCTCATCAGGATCAGAAAACGCATACAAATTCATCGAAACCGGACTTTGGTTTTCTACCTTGAACAACAAGTCAACGAACAACCGGGCGTTTTTGTGTCCTTTGATCTTCTCGTAGGTTGTTAAACTAATCGCTGCGATATAGCCCAATCCTTGGTTTGAAATGACCACGTGTGTGGGGTTGAGCGATTCTATATTGCCTTCAATGAAGTCGTACATGGGTTAGTTTGTTTGGTATTTGCGTTTGCGATAAATGTGGTTTGCGACGCCAAAAATGAGCATGCTCAACAAGGGCGCAATGATGTTGAACCACTGCCAGTAACTCCGCTCAATGCGGGTTTTCTCGGTATCTAACAAGCGCAAAGTCTTTTCTTTGGCCCGAATTTCGATAAGCCCGTTGTCATCGATTAGGTAGTCTATGCAATTCAACAAGAATTTTTTGTTGGCAAAAGTGGTTTTGGTGAAACGATCGAATCCGGTGGGGTAAATGCCGCCCCGACCGCTAATGCCATTTCTCATGATATCGCCATCGGCAATCACAATCATTTTACTGTTGCCATTGGGTAGGAATGGAACACCATCATAGTGCTTTTGGTAGATAAATGGAGATTCGAATTTTCCCTCTAAAAGCACGGCTGACAGCTTGCTGCCCCCGCGCAAGGTACTTCTGTAACGGTCATCACGCGATTGCATATAAGCCGTTTCCAAATCTACGGTTGCAGGCGCTTGAATGGTTTTCGTATAGGGAGAGCTGCTCAGTAAAGGTGTTACATTCAACGTTGTTTTAGACTTTGCAGTTATGGTTGCTGGGAACTGTCCCCAAATTGGTCCTACGTTTCGGTTGATGATGTGGGGCGAAGTCGACGACATGAAAACTGGGAAATAGTAAAAGTCGATCATTTCAGGTCGTCCACCCACAGGAATTGGGATGGCATTGCAATTGGCATCCATCAATAAAGTAGACTCCAATTTTACCCCGTAATGAAACAGTGAGGCCGAGATGTTCTCCAGTTGGTTGTCCATCGCGATGATCTGCGAATTACTCTCAAAACTATCGATTTCCGCGTGCACAGGATCGATCATCCATATTACTTTGCCACCTTTTAGAACAAACTGATCAATCAGGTATAATTCGGCAGGGGTATAATCCTTGGCCGGTTTGATAACCAGTAACAAATCACTGTTGTTCAATCGTTTCTGAAGACTTTCAACCAACAAACTACCCATGGCCTCGGGGTTGGGTGCTGCTTTTAGTTTCTCGACGAAAGGTTCTGCACTTTGTGGGTC
>DBCP01000053.1:24188-31564 GCA_002293105.1 Bacteroidetes bacterium UBA955
AAATCAGCCACGCGGTTGTCAATCATCTCACCTGAGCCATCGGCAACAGTGATATTTTTTGACTTTTGCAAAATGCACTGCCTCAATCCATTGGCGATTTCATACTCTACATTGTCGATCGCCCTTTTGATGTTGTTGTCCGCATCCATGGCCACATCGTGTTCATAGAAATTGATTGCGACAGTTTTGCCGGCATAACTCATTTCGGCACCGGGAATGATATTTTTAATGACGGTAGAATTGCTTCCCTCATCATCGATATCGCGCTGGTGAAGTACCCCCCGCGATTGAAAGTCTTCCAAAATACCGCTGATTTCTGATGTCAATTTGCCTTCGAATGGGTCGATAATTTCAATTTCGATTTTGCGTCCGCTGATTTCCCGGAATTCATAGGCCATGTCGCGGATTTCGTTGCGAAGGTTTTTGAAGCGGGCCGACATTTCCCCATCCAAGTACAATCGGAAATACAATTTTTCTTTCAGTCCTTTCGACAATTTTTTGCTTGTCTCCGAAAGTGTATATCGCTGTTCATTGGTTAAATCTACACGCTGATAATAGACGTTGGCCAAAATGTTTCCGACCACAACTATCACCAATAGGGTGATGAACTCAAGCAGCGATTGGATTCGATTGCTGTACTTTTTCATCACCATTTTCTGCTTTCGAAGACCAACTTAGTGCCACCCAAAAAGGAAGCAATGAAACCCAAAAAGTATACAATGTCTCGGGTGTCGAGCACGCCGCGACTAATTGATTGATAATGAAAATCAAGGCTAAACCATTCCAAGCTTTTGCCAATGACATCGAGCGCTTTTACATCGCCCAATAAGCTGAGTACTCCAAACCAAAAGAAGCACAATACCATCGAAATGATCAATGAAACAATTTGGTTGTCGGTAAGTGAAGACGCAAATAGTCCGATGCTGGCATAGCTCGCAGCCAATAAAATCAGCCCCAAATACGAACCCCAAGTGGCTCCGTTGTCGATGCCCTGCAATGGATCGGCCAATTGTTGAATGGTATAATAGTAAAATAGGGTAGGCAATAGCGTGAATACGATCAAGCCCACTGCCGCAAAATACTTACCCAACAAAATTGAAGTGTCGCTCACAGGGCGGGTGGTTAAAATCTCAATGGTACCCAATCTGCGTTCTTCGCTCAAACTCCGCATAGTGATGGCGGATACCAAGAAGATGAGAATGTATGGAGCGATGTTGAACATCACTTGCAAGCTAGCAATTCCCAAGTCCAACACATTGTTTTCTTGGATGATCCACATGAATATGCCGGTGATGATCAAAAAGACCCCCATCACGATATAGGCGATGAAAGATCCCAGAAAACTGCGAATTTCTTTTTTAAATACTACCCACATGGCTGGTTAAATTTCTGAATATGGTTTCCAATGAGTCGTTTGGTGAAGTCTTTTTGAGTCCGTCAAGGGTGTTGTCGGCCACGATTTTTCCGTGATTCAATAAGATGACGCGGTTGCACATCGCTTCTACCTCTTGCATGATGTGCGTACTGAGCAACACGGTTTTGTTCTTGCCCAAGTTCTTAATCACATTGCGCATCTCCACCACTTGGTTTGGGTCTAATCCCGATGTGGGTTCATCCAGGATGAGTACTTCAGGATCGTGAATCAATGCTTGCGCCAATCCTACACGCTGACGGTACCCCTTCGATAACTGTCCGATTTTCTTATTCCTTTCAGGCAATAATTGGGTCAATTCAATGGCATTTTCCACGGCCGACTTTACTTTGGATACCCCGGCCATTCCTGCTGAAAATTGCAAGTACTCGGTGACGTACATGTCGAGGTACAAGGGATTGTGTTCTGGGAGATAGCCCACGCGTTTGCGCACCGCCAAACTATCTGTGTTCAGATTGAAGCCACAAACAACTGCATCGCCACTGGTTGCGGGGATGTAGCCAGTGAGTATTTTCATGGTGGTGGATTTCCCGGCGCCGTTCGGACCCAAAAAACCCACGATTTCGCCCGTGGGGATATCGAACGACAAATCGTTGACCGCCCACTGGTTGCCGTAGCGTTTTGATAAATGTTTAACTTGAATGCTCACAGAAAATACAAAAATAGTTGAATCGGTTCAACCTTTTATACCCTGTATAACGATTGATACACTTCTTCTATTCTAATCTCGTACGAATATCTGCGTTTGCGACTTTTGCTGCCCCTGTAGCGACTTCTTCTTTTCTTGTAGCGATAGGTTCCCGCGGGCATTTGGAAAATCTTTGATTCGATATTCAGGGTGTCAATCTTGACGGTTTCGTTGGGAAAATCAACCACCATCGAAGGGTTCAATGGCCTGCCCAAAAAGCGAATTTCAAAGTGTAAATGTGGACCAGTACTGTGGCCTGTGGATCCGCCCAAGCCCAGTAATTGTCCTGCATTGACCAAGTTGCCTGGTCTTACATCGAGCTTGCTCAAGTGGGCATAAAGGGTTTCGAGTCCATTGTAGTGACGCACGACCACGCAATTTCCGTAACCGTTATAGTATTTGCTCATGCGCACCACGCCATCGAACATGGCATACACAGAATCACCGGTGCGGAGTTGTAAATCGATGCCGGTGTGAGGGCGACCGTGTCTCCATCCAAATGGGGAGTTGGTTTTTCCATAAATGGGCATCGCAAAATCACAATCCATTTCCAACACAATGAGCGGGATGGTCTCTTGTAATTTTCTGAGGTCGAAACGATAGGCATCTACATGCATCGTGTCCCAAAACGCATAGAAATCATATTCAGGCAACATGCCGGGAATGACAAATTCTCCTTCTTCGTAATAGAATGCTGCGGTATCAGCGGTGAGCATCCATGCAGAGTCTTCTACAATGTAATCACCCTCTTCATCGCCATAATCCTCATCCTCCTCTTGTGCAAACACCGGTGCACACAAGACCAGGAAGGACAACAATAGTGTTGACTTAATCCAATGTAACCAAAGATTGGGCCTGTTGTGCATCGATAAGAATTTGGGTTTTGAGCGATTCTAGAGAATCAAACTTCTGCTCATTTCTCAAATACTGTACCAAAAACAGGGAAATCGATTGGTTGTAGATGTTTTTATTGAAATCAAAAATATGGGCTTCGATACTCAGGGAGTTGCCTTCTACCGTAGGGCGTGTTCCGATGTTGCATACCATTTTGTAACGGTCATTTTCCAATTCGCAGTAGCCGGCATAAACCCCCGTGGGCGGGATCAATTTGAATGGGTCTTCAATGCGCAAATTTGCCGTTGGAAACCCGATGGTTCTGCCCAGTTTCTGTCCTTCTACAACAATACCGGTGAGTATGTATGGCTTTCCAAGTAGCGTGTTTGCTTCGCTTAATTGTTTGTTTGATAGTGCTTTGCGAATCCGTGTACTGCTAATGGCTATGGCATCAATCTCAGAGGCTGGGATTTCTTGTACTTGGAAATTGTATTCATTAGACAGTGCCACCAAACTGTGAAAATCGCCAGCTCGGTTCTTTCCGAAACGATGGTCGTACCCAATAACAATTGTGTCTACATGGAGCTGCTTTACCAAGATTGTTTCTACGAAATCGCGGGGTGATAATTGAGCGAATTCTTGGGTAAATGGTAAAACGAGGACGTAATCTACCCCCAGAGCGTAGACGGCAGCGGCTTTTTCTTCTATGCTACTCAGCATGCGAAGTTCTTGGTTGTTTGGGTCGATCACTAGCCGCGGATGGGGATGATAGGTGATGAGTAAGCTCTGGGTATTTTTAGATTTTGCCAGCGCTACCACCTGCTTTAACACCTTTTGATGGCCCAAATGTACACCGTCGAACGTGCCCTGAGTGATGACCAGCGGTTGCTGGGTGGGGATGTCGGCAGGATTGTGATAGGGTTGTTTCATCTCAGCGAGTGCAAATTTCGTGAAAATAACTGTGTCAAATACGTGTTGTGCTGTAAATTTGTTGCAGATGCAAAAACGCACGTGGATGATTTGTTTGGCCTTGGGCATGCAATCTCTGATGGCTCAGAGCGGTGGGAGTGGCGTTTTTCGTATTCTGGATGTTCCCATGCACAGCCGCGCCATGGCTTGGAGTGGCTATCTGGTTACTCAACCTTTTGGCGATGTTTTACAGTCGGTGAATAACCCGGCGTTGCTCAACGAAACACATCAGAAAAAATTTGCGCTCAGCGCTGGATCAATTTTACCCACAGTGATGTCGGCCAATGCCGTGGGCGCCTGGAAAGGCAAACATTTGATGTGGTCAGGATTTGCGCAATACATTGACTATGGTACAATGGATGCCTTTGATGCGGGAGGAAATCCCCAAGGAACCATATCGGCCAATGAAACGCAATTGGGATTGGGTGCTAGTTATTTGCTCAAGCCTCGGTTTCGTGTGGGTGCGCAGGTGGGCATGGTATACAGTATTTTGGGTCCTTATGTCTCCAATGGTGTTTTTATGAACCTGGGCTGCAATTACGTGAAGCGTGATTCTGTGCTGAGTTGGGGTGTGCTTCTAAAAAATATTGGAGCGCAAATCATTTCGTACCGCGATGCAGGGAGAGAGCCACTTCCTCTGAATCTCCAGGCCGCTGTTTCGATCAGTCCAAAACATATGCCCTTGCGGTTCCACATTACCGCCCACAGTTTGCAGAAATGGGATTTGACGTACGATCAATACTTGGATAATGGCGGACAGATTGATTTGAATGGACAGCCAATCGTGCCAGAAGAGGCAGGTTTCGGAGCAAAGTTGATGCGTCATATGGCCGTTGGAACAGAGTTGGCGTTGGGACAGAATCTCAGTATGTTGATTGGGTACAGTCACCAAAGAAGGATGGAGATGACTACGTCTGAGCGTCGTGGGACGTCAGGTTTTGGTTGGGGGATGAAATTTCGCATGGCGAAAATCGATATTACTTATGGCAGTGCATCGTATTTTCCAGGGCAAAACTCGAATCAGTTTTCGTTGGTGTTGGATCCGTCGCGATTTTCTAAAAAGCGTGCCATCGCCCATACGATTAGCAGAGGGACACCAGAAATTTAACTGATTCATGCAAAAGAAAATCAATATCGCCATTGATGGCTATAGCAGCTGTGGCAAGGGAACGTTGGCGAAAGCATTGGCGAAGTCGTTGGGATATGTGTTTATTGATAGCGGGGCGATGTATCGCGCAGTGACACTGTTTATGCTGCGTGAAGGGGTTGACGTGAACGATGAAGACGCCGTTTCTTTAGCGATGGAGCGGGTGGTCGTGGGGTTTGAGAAGAATGCAGAGCAACAGTCGGAGGTGACATTGAATGGGGTTTCTGTTGAGTCTGAAATTCGAAATATTGAAGTGGCCTCAAAAGTGAGTGAAGTGGCAAAAATTGCTGTGGTAAGGACTAAAATGGTGGCTTTGCAGCAAGCCATCGGATTAAATAAAGGGGTGGTGATGGATGGTAGGGATATTGGAACAGTTGTTTTTCCGGATGCAGAGTTGAAAATCTTTATGACTGCGAGTCAAGATGTGAGGGCGCAACGTCGTTTTGCAGAGTTGTTGGCCAAAGGGGATGATGTGACTTTGGAGGATATCGCCAAGAATCTAGAACACCGCGATACCATTGATGCAAACAGGGAAAATAGTCCGCTCACTATGACGTCTGATTATCGGGTTTTGGACAATTCTCACCTTGATCGAGACGCGCAATTTGCTTTGGCGATGGATTGGGTGGAAACAGCGATTCAGGGCGTTTGATGCCTTTGTTTGGTTGATATCTTGCGAATAACCTTTCTTTTAGGTATCGTATTTTTGTAGCAGTATGAATAGGCAGAAAATTGTTGCGGGTAATTGGAAGATGCACAAAACCTTGGAAGAGAGCCAAGCGTTGATTACTGAAGTTAGAGGAATTGTAAGAGATGAATATCGCGGAGATGGGAAAGTGGTGTTGATTCCGACCTTTTTGGCATTGCCAACGGCGGTGAGATTGTTGGAAGGAAGTGGATTGCAGGTGGGTGCACAAAATGCCCATCAAGAAGACAGTGGCGCATTTACCGGTGAGATTTCTTCGAGCATGCTTAAGTCGATTGGGGTTGAGTATTGCTTGGTAGGACATAGTGAGCGTCGCCAGTACTTTGGTGAGACAAATGAAGTTTGCGCAGCCAAAGTAAAGTCGGTAGTTCGCCATGGTATGAAGCCCATTTTTTGTGTGGGTGAAACGTTGGAACAGCGTGAAAGCAAACAATATTTCCGTGCCATTGAAGAACAGATTGTTCAAGGGTTGTTTCACTTGGATCGCAAAGAGTTTTCGCAAGTGGTGGTTGCTTATGAGCCCGTTTGGGCCATCGGTACGGGATTGAATGCCTCTCCTGAACAAGCACAAGAGATTCATGCCTATATCCGTAAGCTCATTGCCAATCAATTCAATGAAGAACTGGCTGCATCAACGTCGATTTTGTACGGAGGCAGTGTTAAGCCCGAAAATGCAGCTGCTTTGTTTTTGCAAGCCGATATCGATGGTGGTTTGATCGGTGGTGCCAGTTTAAAGGCCCGCGATTTCATCGATATTGTGAAGGCGATGCGCTAATTTTCACAATGGAAACGCATCTTGGTGCGTTATTTGATAACTCATGATGATGCTTAGAACCCTTTGTACGATTCTTTTGTTTGCCATTGGGTCTAGATTGTCGGCCCAAAGCGGTAGTTTTAGTCCAGTTCCAGCCACCTTTATTGCGGAATTTGAAGCGTTTATCGCCAAGGCGAACGACAAGAACCTGACCAGAAACTTTGCGGTTTTCAAAGAAAATTGGGAATTGGGCAAATTCTCGCCCAGTCAACAAAAATTCATCATAGATATCAGCAATCAAATGCTGGCAGAGAAAATGGCTTTGCAGCCTCATTTTCAGTTGTTTATGACTACTGTTGCCGCGTTTCTGGAGAACCAGTTGCCCGATAAAGTGTTGGTGCAGTGGCAAAATATCACAAAATCACTGCTCGGCAATAGCAACAAAGAATACCTCGATTTTTTGCAAACAACGGCCAATCTATTTGCCAATAAATCCATTTATCAGTCGGGAACCACGGTTTGGAAGGTGGATACGCTCGACTTCGACATGTTTTATAAAGGAGAAATCGAAATCCACTTTGGTGAGGTTGATTTAACCTGTCAAGGATTCATGGACAAAATGGTGGTAAAAGGCACCAAAGGCATCTACAAACCCGCCAAAAACATCTGGATTGGGGAGTATGGTTCTGCCGATTTTCAACGCTGCTTGCCCGATGAATCAGCCTACGTACGTTTCAATCAATACAGGTTGAACTTAGATGTAAATACCTACAGCGTAGATTCTGCCGCGTTGACCTATAACCGCTATTTCAAGACGGCGGTTTATGGGAAGTTTACCGACAAACT
>DBCP01000041.1 GCA_002293105.1 Bacteroidetes bacterium UBA955
GATAACCAAGTGGTTGATATCGCTTGCAACCTGAAACCATCGCCAAGGGGTGAACTAGAAATTACCGATGTTAACCGCATTTATTTAGAAAAGAATGCATTGCAGGTAAGAATCATCGAGCGCGGAACCGCATGGTTGGATACAGGAACATTTACATCGCTCATGCAAGCCGGACAGTATGTTCAGGTGATTGAAGATCGTCAGGGCCTAAAAATTGGCTGTATCGAAGAGATTGCATGGCGTCAAGGCTTTATTACATCCGACCAATTGCTGGCCATTGCACAGCCCTTGAAAAAGAGTGGTTACGGCGTGTACTTAGAGAAAATGGTAACGCAAAAGTTGTAATCGGTTCGGGTTTACCGATATTCCCAATCAGACCGCCTCAATCAAAAAGTATTGCTTTTTGCCTTTCTGGGCGATGAGGTAGCGGTTGTGCATCAACAAATCTGTATTTATCGCGCCATCTACATCGGTGTATTTGTCCTTATTAAAGGCAAACCCATTCGCTTGTAGCATTTTGCGCGCTTCAGACTTCGAAGGGAAAATTTGGGTATGTGTCGCCAATAAATCCATAACATGGATGCCAGTTTGCAGAGCCTCCCGCGATACTTCAAATCGCTCCATACCTTCAGACGCGGCCGCCAATGTAGCTTCGTCAAGTGCCTTTAAATCATCTGCTGAACCATTGCCAAAGAAAATTTGGGTGGCTTTGAGCGCCATCGCCAAGTCTGCCTCCGAATGCACGCGAACCGTCATTTCTGCGGCCAGCTCTTTCTGCAACGAACGCAAATGCTCTTGTCCCGTGTGGTTGGCTATAAGTTGCTCGATTTCGGCTTTGCCCTTCAATGAATATATTTTGATGAATCGAATGGCGTCTTCATCGGCCACATTCAACCAAAATTGGTAAAATTTGTAGGGCGATGTTTTGGTGGGATCCAACCAAACATTTCCACCTTCCGATTTGCCAAATTTGGTACCGTCCGATTTGGTAATCAAGGGCGCAGTTAATGCAAAACCCTCGCCACCAGCCATTCTCCGGATTAACTCAGTACCGGTTGTGATGTTTCCCCACTGATCGCTGCCACCCATCTGCAATTTGCAACCTTCATGCTTGTAAAGATGCATAAAGTCGTAGCCCTGTACCAATTGGTAAGAGAATTCCGTGAAAGAGATACCACCGGCTTCCAAGCGATTGCGAACGCTGTCTTTGCCCATCATATAACTCACAGTGATGTGCTTACCCACGTCGCGAATGAAGTCCAAAAACGACCAGTTTTTAAACCAATCGTAATTATTGACCATTTTGGCCTGATTGCCAGTATCACCAAAGTCAATGAACTTTTGAAGTTGCTTTTTTTGGCACGCGATATTGTGATCAATGGTGGCAATATCCAACAACTTGCGCTCATCGCTCTTTCCACTCGGATCACCAACCATACCAGTGGCACCACCCACCAAGGCAATCGGTTTATGTCCTGCCCGCTGAAAATGAACCAATTGCATAATGGGAACCAAGTTTCCAATGTGCAAAGAATCAGCGGTTGGGTCGAATCCCACATACCCAGTTACTTGCTCAGTATTGAGCATTTCTTGGGTTCCGGGCATAGCATCGTGGAGTAAGCCCCTCCAACGAAGTTCTTCTACAAAATCAAAATGGGGTTGAAACGACATACCTACAAAGGTAAAGGAAAATTATTCCTCTCGTTTGGCGATGGCGTCTGAGATGTACTGCTTCAAGGCCTCCGTGTCTTCATCTTCCATACTGCTCGTAGCCAACGAAACCACTTGGGCCGTTTCTTTCAGCATAAAATTGATTTCATACAAAAGATAATCGATTCGCTGTAAGTACTTCCAAGGGATTGACTTAAACTGAGAGAAAAAGTGTATGCGGAAGGAAATTCCAATCTCATCGGCTTGAATGAAATAGGTTCCTGTTCTCTTTCTATATAGCCAATAAACTGCTGGCACTGACAATCCTAGCCAAATAAAACCACCAATCGCGCCCCAAATACCGAAGTGAAAAGCCCATCCCACAAAACAAACTACACCCAATACAATGATGGCAGGCAATTCTGCTTTTTGCTTGGGGATTTCAACGTAAAACTTAGTCATTATTCCTTGATCCAAATTCGGTTAATTCCAGCCACTTTCAAAGCGTAAACACCAGAGGGTATAGCCGATGTGTTTGCAGACCACAAACCATTTTCTTGCTCCCAACTAGCAGTGATAATGGCACCTGTCAACGAAATGATTTGAGGTTGCTTTCCGCTATGATGGGCTACGTGCAAAACATCTTTTACCGGGTTTGGAAATACAGCCAATTGATCCATTGACTGGATTGTGGCTACATCGCTGGTACCGGTGATGAGCAAACTGAAATTCTTGATTGTATCGGGTTGCGCAACAGGGAAAAAGCCATTGAGTTTGGCATAAGCTGTAACGGCGAACTTCAAAGGAAACAATCCCGCTTGATTAGGCGTTCCATTGAGCTTGATACAACGTACGGCCGACGGCAAATAGATACAACGTGGCTCGTAACACACATATCCCATGCCGGTTGGCAAGCCAATTACCTTGGTCAGCTTCAACGAATCGATGGT
>DBCP01000031.1 GCA_002293105.1 Bacteroidetes bacterium UBA955
CGATCGCGCCAACCGCTTGTTCTTATCAGCCCAGTTGGAAATGTCTGAAGGTTCAATAACATCCAAAGACCTTGGAAATAACCTTGTAGAGTACAGTGTAGTTAGCAAAAAGATCTTGGCCCCCGATGCCAACGGTACCATGCGTTTGACCTACGGAACCGTGAAGGCCTACGACGCCCGTGATGCCGTGAGCTATTCTTATTTCACTACTGCCAAAGGCATTTTGGAAAAATACAAAGCCGCAGATTTTGAGTTCGACGCCCCCCAACAGTTGTTGGCCTTGATTCGCGCCCGCGATTTTGGTCAGTATGCCGATAAAGACGGTGAGTTGCACACTTGCTTTCTGTCAGACAACGACATCACTGGTGGTAACAGCGGAAGTCCTGTAATGAACGCCAAAGGCGAATTGATTGGTACTGCGTTCGATGGCAACTGGGAAGCCATCAGCTCTGATTTCGCGTTCTTGCCAAAAGTTCAGCGCACCATCAGCTTGGATGTTCGCTACACCTTGTTCATCGTAGAAAAATTGGGCGGCGCCAAGCACCTGATCGACGAGATGACCATTGTGAAATAATTCAAACAACCCTCTGTAACATAAAAAAGGGCTTCCTCGCGGAAGCCCTTTTTGTTTGAGCTATTTGTTTCTTAGACTTTACTGTGGGGAGCAACTAACAACACCCACAGCATCCTTGAATCCTTGTTTATTACCGGTTCCTTGAAAACCAACCACCTTTGTTGGATTTCTCTTCCGTCTTATCTTCTGTGCGTGTAAATGGATTTACTACCGCGGGTTCTGTTCTTTCTGTTCTCATTGAATTTGATGCCATTGAAGTACTCGCAACCGAATCGGAGGATTTGCTCGGTGAAGTTTCAATCACCAATGCATCTTTCAATTGCTTTTGCATATTTCCCACCATACTTACAAAAGTCTCCTTCGACGCACGCACTTTAGAAATCGTATAGCAACCCATCAACTGACCTACTATAAACAACGCCATGGAGCGGGCATCGGTTTGATTCTTCAACTCCCCAGCCACACGACCTGTCATAATCGCCCTTTGAATGATTTTCACTTGAACCTCATTCACAGCTTCCAGCTTTTGACGGAATAAATCATCCGAATGACTCATTTCCAAGATCATATTGGTCAATACATCCCCGCGCTTGATGCTGGTTTCTGTGGCTTTGTTTTTCTCCTGCTCCAATACCGCAAGCAAAGCATCAGCAACACCCGATTCGATGTTCGCCAAACTCGCCCATTTTTGCTCGTAATATGGCATCATCACCTCATCAACAACGGCATATCCTAATTCGGCCTTGTTGGGAAAATAGTGGTAAAACGCACCTTTGGTGATTTTCAAACGGGCTATTTCTTTATCCGTACGCAAGGTCTCGAATCCCTTGGATTGAATCGCTTCAAAGCAACGTTGTAAGATCATTTGTCGTGTAGATGTGCTCATAGGGGGAGCAAATATACCAACAAGTTTGTTTAAATGTTAACAAAGTGTGGAAAACACAAAAATTTTTCTTTTGGCCCTGATAGTCAACACTTTGGATCACGATAAATCGCTCGAAAAGGGATCAAATCGACCTAAAATCGGGTGATTTTTCCCGAAAATTACGGCGTAAGTCTTCCGTACATTCTTGGGAACGGTATACTCTCACGCACATGCTTCAATTTGCAGACCCAGGTTACCAATCGCTCCAATCCCAAGCCAAACCCAGAATGGGGAACCGAACCGTATTTGCGCAAATCCAAGTACCATTCAAATGCCTCCATAGGCAACTGATGCTCTTCAATTTTCGCCGTGAGCAATGCCAAATCTGTTTCACGCTCTCCACCACCTACAATTTCGCCATAGCCTTCTGGTGCCAACACGTCTACGCCACGGGCAAATCGATCGTCTGTTGGGTTTCTCTTCAAGTAAAACGCCTTCACCTCATGTGGCCAATCGTATACCATCACAGGGCGATCAAACAAGCGCGTCAACACTGTTTCATCAGACCCTCCGAAGTCATTGCCATATTCAAAGTTCTTCGCACTCGCAATCCACTGAGGAATATTCCTCAAGTCCTCTTCTATATCCGCCTTTTCCTGTTTCAGTTGAGTAATCTTGGTTTGATGGAAGTTAATTTCTCCTTTTTTGGTGCCCGGTGCCGCCATCTTCTGCTCACGATCGGCAATTTCTGCATCAATTTGTTGCAGTTTGGCCTCGCACGCAACCAATTCATCTTCCAAACTTTTAATGCTATTTACCCCATTAACATCCTCTTCACCTTTGATAATTCGCACCGCTTGATCGTACGTCATGCGGGGAAAACTACCCAAACTGCTCTTCAATACTGAAGTATCGCGACCGATGGTCTCCAACTCAGCACTGCACTGCGCCAATACCTTTCCAACAACAAACTGCAAAAATCCTTCAATACAATCCATGTTCTGAAAAATATCATAGAATGCCATCTCTGGCTCAATCATCCAAAATTCTGAAAGATGTCGTCTCGTCTTCGATTTTTCAGCGCGGAATGTTGGTCCGAAAGTATAAATCCTACCCATGGCCATGGCCATCGCCTCACCATAAAGCTGTCCGCTCTGACTCAAATAGGCCGTCTCACCATAAAAATCCGTTTCAAACAAAGTGCTGGTACCCTCACACGCGTTGCCCGTAAAAATGGGGGCGTCCATCTGCACAAAACCCTGTCCCTGAAAATATTCATGTATCGCAAAAATGATGGTGTTACGAATCCGCATAATGGCCCACTGACGTGTACTGCGCAACCATAAATGACGCTGATCCATCAAAAACTCAATGCCATGTTCTTTCTTGGCGATGGGATAATTTTCAGAAGTTCCCACTACATCCAATTTTGATACTTGGATTTCAATACCACCCACCTGCTTTTCGTCGGCTTTTACCACACCATGTAACACAACACTGGTTTCCAATGTCAACCCTTGCGCCACCAACAAATAATCCTCATTGGCTGTTTCGGGTGTAACAACACACTGACAAAATCCAGTACCGTCGCGAACGATCACAAAAGCGATGCCTTTGCCTTCGCGCTTATTGGCCACCCAACCGCGTAATATGATTGACTGTCCGATGTGATTTTTTAAATCTTGGATAACCACAGAAGGCGATGATAAATCGGGTTTGCTCATGATAAATGTAGGTTTGTAACTGCTTGTAAAATACGATTAGCACAAAGATAAGAAAAGGGCTTCAAAAAATTTGGCACGATATTTGTTATTTGGCACGAATTTTTTATATTTGTGTTATGGCCCTCAAACAAGAGTTATCGCAGAAGTTTTTACAGAAACTGAGTCCCCAACAGATTCAGTTTATCAAATTGCTGCAACTCAACACCCAAGATTTTGAGGAAAAGGTGAGTCAGGAACTGCTCGACAATCCCGCATTGGAAAATATGGAGGGTGCCGATGATAGTATCGACTTTCGTGCGAATGAGGATCGCCCCGCTGAAACTCGCGCCGAAAAATCGGACGATCCCAAAGAATCCTACGATTCAGACGACCTAAATGTGAACAGCGATTTTGACGAATACAGTCAAGATATCAATGTAGATGAGTTGTTGCGCGCTGGCGGCGATGACGACTATGGCAGTTTTCGTATGGGAGAGGATTACAACAATGAAGAGCAGCGCGACATGCCCATGGCGGCGCAAAGTACTTTCCACGAATATTTGTATGAGCAAGCCAGGGCCATTTTTGAAGATCAGGAATTGGAACTTGTCTATCACCTCATTGGTAGCATTGAAGACGATGGTTATCTCAGGCGTGAATTACGCAGTATTGTCAACGACTTGGCATTCAACGAGAACATCATGACCACAGAGGCTAAGTTGGAGCGATTGTTGATTAAGATTCAAAATTTCGACCCGCCAGGAATTGCTGCCCGCGACCTTCAAGAGTGTTTGTTACTACAGCTTTACAAAAAGGATTACGGCGACAACCCAGCCATTGACATCGCTGAGAAATTACTATCGGAACAGTTTGATGCTTTTACCAAAAAACACTACGATAAAATCAAGAAAAGCCTTAAAATCAACGATGAACAGCTGAAAGCAGCGATGGGTGAAATTTTAAAGTTAAACCCAAAGCCGGGCGAAACAGGCAGCGTAAATGTAAAAACCCAATACATCGTGCCTGATTTTTCAGTGGGTAATGACGATGGTATTTTACAAGTTCGCTTGAATGGTCGAAACGCACCCGAACTTCGCCTAAGCGCTTCTTATGTCGAAACGTTAAAAGCCTATGAATCGAGTGCGCACAAAGAAAAACAATTGCGTGATGCTGTTCAATACATCAAACAAAAGGTAGACGGGGCAAAATGGTTTATAGATAGCGTTAAACAACGCCAAAACACCCTAATGAAGACCATGAAGGCCATCGTTCAGCGACAAAGTGAATTCTTCATTGAAGGCGGTGATGAAACAAAACTCAAGCCCATGATTTTGAAGGATATTGCCACTCAAGTAGAACTTGACATCTCTACAATCTCTAGGGTAGCAAACAGCAAATATGTGGAAACTGATTTTGGTATTTTTCCCTTAAAATATTTCTTTTCCGAGGGATTGACCAACGAAGAAGGTGAAGAAGTAAGCAATCGTGAAATCAAGAAAATCTTGAGTGACGCCATCGGACAAGAGGACAAAGTAAAGCCCCTCACCGATGAAGCCTTGATGGACCTGCTCAAAGAAAAAGGCTACAACATCGCAAGACGCACCGTAGCCAAATACCGCGAACAACTCGGTATTCCGGTAGCTAGACTACGAAAAGAG
>DBCP01000098.1:0-238 GCA_002293105.1 Bacteroidetes bacterium UBA955
GATCCGTACAATCAACAGTAAGGTATTTATACGTCTACGCCACAACCACTGCGGTGCGATCGATGGCGGCTTTGAGTCGATCATCTTGGATGATCGAAACCAGTAGAATATCCAATTCGTGCGCAAAACCTTGTGCCTCCAAGGCATCTTCCAGGTCGAAAATCGCCCCGAAACCCACCCCATCGCCGTAAAGCGCTATATCGAGATCCGAATTGGGCTTGTGTTTACCTGTAGCCCT
>DBCP01000098.1:456-3844 GCA_002293105.1 Bacteroidetes bacterium UBA955
ATGCCCGCTGGCACCGTGGTTTTGCCATCCACCACTTTGCTCTCGGCCACTGTACGTCCTGCAGGATCCACCCACACCACCTGGGCATCCATCAAACCTTGCAAGTCAAGTATATCACCGGAACCCACCGGATTGGGATATGCGTTAAAGTGTTGCTTGGCGATGTTTTTCACATTGGTATGATCCACCAGCACAGGAATATCGGCAGTGTCTTTGCAGCCATTGGCGTTGTTCGTCACCACCAAACGTACGGTATAATTTCCGGGTCCAGCATATTGGTGTACGCCGGGCAATCCCGTTTTTTTGGTACCATCACCCCAATGCCATTCAAAGCTCAAACCAGCAGTGTTGATCGGTACACAGTTGAGTTTGTGCTGCCAAAGAAGGTTCCAAGTGAACCCGGCCGCAGGCCGTGGCTTCACCACCAAGGTAATGGGTGTGCGCTCGCTCTTGCAACCCTTATTTTCGGTTTCGTAGTAAAGGGTTCTGCTGCTCAACATCAACCCCAAATCATAGGTGCTACCAGTAAACAAAATATCCGTGGTGGTGGTATCCTCGAACCAATTTACTTTACCTATAGGGATGATCACACTCATTTTACCCAACGACTTCGCGCAAACACTCAACGCCTCCACCTTACTTGGCTTGGGAATGTCGTTCACTATCACCTCCACACTATCAAAGTTGGGCGCAAAACAAGCCCCTTCTGATGCTTTGAAATACACCTGATTTTTACCGCTTAAACCATATACAGCAGGCGTTTTCCCTATATAAAAAGGCGTAACATCGCTGCGCTTCATATACCAATTCAACTGTCCCCAAGGGGTTGAACCAAACAACCGCGCCGAATCATTGGAACAGGTTTCATCGCCCGCAGCACCGAATACCGCTGGATAATCTTGGATGGCAATTTTCACGGCTGAACGACCGCTACCACAGATACCGTTCCAAGATTCCACATACGCATAGCCATCGCCACGCTTTGTGCCCTTGAATGTATAGGTGCTGCCGATGGCCACGGGACTTCCCCCAGTAGCGTCCTCGAACCAACGCAACGTATCAGTACTACTATTGCTCGTCGCTTTCAATGTTACTGAATTAACGCCACGTGCACACACGAAAGTGTCGGCTGGAACCGATGGAGCCGACGGTGCAAAACTGCTGCCCACAAAGGCTTTCACCAACTTGCTTCCGCCAGCAAACAAACAGCCTTTATTGTTGGCCACCACGTAAAACTGAGTATCTTGACTCAATTTACCCGTTTGTAATACCTGTCCTGTGTACATCAAAGTTCCGCCAGTTGACTTGTCGTACCAATACAAATCTCCAAAATCCGTAAATGCCTGTAAATTCGCCGTTGCCCCAGCGCAAATCGAATCGTTTTTCACGGTCAACTTGGTGGGATATTGGTTCACTTCAAACGGAATCATCAACCAATTGGATTCGCAAGTATTGTTTACCGCCTTCACAAAGAAAGTATCCGTGGTTTGTACATTGTTGACCACGTATTTGTTGCCCTCAAAGAAGGGCTTGGAATCGGTTGTCTTTTTAAACCATTGTACCGTGGTTTGGGCGTCTGACGCCACTGAAATTGTCACCGTATCGCCACTACATCCTTGGGCCACTTTATAAAGGCTTGGGGTGCCTGGCTTAAAATAAATAATCTTCGAAACTGTATCAGAGCACATGTTTCCGCTGTAAGGATAAACAGTTGAAATCAACTGTACATTCAAATTGTTGCGCGATGTTGGCTTGTATTTGCCGTCAATCGCGTATTGAAACAATCGATTATCAAAATTCCATCGGTGACTAGAACGCTCGATGTTATAATACACGTAGTAGTTATAAAAAATGCTCGACACCACGGTTTTCTTACTTTGATTTTGGAAATATAGGGTATCCAAATTGGGATAACACTGCTGATTGGTGGTGTAATCAATACCCAACTTATAACCCACAAACGGATACATCTGCATGTGGCTGTTGAAGACCGTTCCGCCAATATTCAAACTCATACAACGGTACCATTTACCACTCACTGAACCAACGCCCAAGTTTCGCTTTTTGCCATCGCCATTGGTGTATGAGTTACAAACCACAGCCGCCAATGCATTCACACTGTCCGATTCCACACAAATGATATATCCCCCAGAAACGGTCACCGCCTTGCCAAAATCGGCATTCAGCGTGATCCTGCTCAACGGTATGCTACTGCCCATCACCGTATCCACCAAAATGGTATCGCTCGCGATGGGTGTGCCCGAAGGCAATGAATCGGCCCCCGCCTTGTAAAGATTGCAAATCAGGTTGATTTTCACCGATTTCGCCGGTGTGGGCGTCACTGAAAATCCATAAAACCTAAATCCACTTACCGTCATCGTCTGTGGGGCATCAAAAAACTGTCCCAAAGAACTGCCTTTTCTTATCGTAACGCTGTTGTAAGCCGTGCTCCCGTAACTTGGAAACATACTCGTATCACCATCGCACTGAGTGGGTTTGGTAACACTTCTATGCTGCAATTTGCTCTTCGCATTGGCTGAGTGTACATCGTCGATGATGGTCTTCCCCGCGTCTACAAACTGTGCTTGCGTTGGCAATAACCAAGCGCCAAAAATGATCAATAGTAATGTTCTCATTCTCATTGTAAAGGGAATTAAATCAATCCTTTGGAATTAAACAAGTATCGCACTCCAAGGAAGCCGAAAATATGTGATATCCATGACGGCCAAAGGAAATTATGGAGGATTTCAATGCATTTGCGAGAAATGGCCTAATTTTGCGTAACCCAAATACTATGTCAAACAACATTTTAAAAGGAAAAAAAGGCATCATTTTCGGTGCTCTTAACGCCAATTCCATCGCTTGGAAAGTCGCTGAACTTTGTCACGCCGAAGGCGCCCAAATCGTATTAACCAATGCGCCTGTGGCTGCGAAAATCGGACAAACCGAAGAACTAGCGAAAGCGTTGAACGCCCCCTTGATTTATGCCGATGTCACCAAGATGGAAGACCTCGAAAACTTGGTGGCGGGTGCTACTGAGGCTTTGGGTGGACCGTTGGATTTCGTGCTTCACAGCGTGGGTATGAGCTTGAATGTGCGCAAGAAAAACCCTTATACCGACTCTAACTACGAGTATATGCACCAAACCCTCGATATCAGTGCGATGTCGTTCCATCGTTTGATGCAAACTTTGATCAAAAAAGACGCCATGAACGAATGGGGTAGCATTGTGGCCTTGAGTTATATCGCTGCGCAACGCACCTTCCCTGATTACGGTGAAATGGCCGATGCCAAATCGTTGTTGGAAAGCTTCGCGCGCTCTTTCGGTTACCACTACGGCAAGAAAAAACACGTTCGCGTGAATACCATCAGCCAAAGTCCAACCCCA
>DBCP01000148.1:0-166 GCA_002293105.1 Bacteroidetes bacterium UBA955
CCAAATGGATGCGCCAATGTGAGCGGTGCCAGTGTGCTGAGCATCCATGCCCACATTCCCAATGAGCCATAACAACAGGGAAGCCAATAGGTGCTGCATAACCCAGAATCTAAGCCACTGCTTGGGAAATTGTATCAGGAAAAGGGCTGAAAAAATGGCAAGGGCA
>DBCP01000148.1:358-17336 GCA_002293105.1 Bacteroidetes bacterium UBA955
GACCTGCGATTCAACATGGTATGATGGTATTAAAAATCGATGGACGCATTCAGCCAACCATCTTCAATTTGAGCGCCGTAACCCTTATAAAAATCGATGGCTGGCGTATTCCAATCTAGGACTTGCCAAACCATTCTGCGGTAGTTGTTGTGCTTTGCATGAGCTATACACTTTTCAAACAGTGCCTTTCCGATGCCATTGCCACGAAACGATTCAGTTACAATCAAATCTTCCAAGTACAGAACAGGTCCTTTCCAAGTAGAATAGCGGATATAACAAAGCGCCATCCCTACGATTAAACCGTCTTTCTCAGCCACCCAAGCAACAAACAACGGGTGTTCCTGAAAACCGCTTTGCAACAATGTTTCGGCGTTAGCGACAACTTCGTTGGGTGCTTTTTCGAATACAGCCAACTCATGAATCAACTGCATCATTGCAGCGACATCAGCGGGTATGGAAGGACGGATGTGAAACGACACTGATTAGCGAATAGCCAATTTCAATGTTTTGGTGGAATCACCACTTTTAATCTGTAGGAAGTAAACGCCTTTATCAAGCATGGCGTCTCCCAAATCAATTCTTACCTGACCGGTTGTATAATCCGATTTACGAATGGGGTAAGAATAAACCACTTTACCCAAAACATCATTTACCACAATAACAGCATCGGGGTATTGGGCTTCGGTGAATTGCAAGTTTACGTAAAAGTAAGAACCTGTTACTGGGTTGGGGTTTAGGGTAAATATCGGACCTTGACCAGCAACCTCGGCAGGGGGCACATCAGGACGAGCATTTGCCTCTACACTGCTCGTAGCGAGTGCAAAAAACAAAATAACTAGTGCCAAAATGCGGTTCATAGGAACAAAGTTAAAAAAAAAGGTGTTTGTTTCCAAACACCTTTTTAAATTTCTTTTTTAAGAACTGATTAGTGAGCAGCTTCTGCAGGTGCAGCAGTTGAATCAGTAGCAGTTGAATCAGCAGCAGTTGAATCAGTAGCAGTTGAATCTACAACAGCGGTAGAATCAGTAGCAGTTGAATCAGTAGCAGCAGTTTCAGCTGAGTTAGAACAAGCAGCAAATGCGAACATAGCGCAAGCGGCAACGGCGAAAGTGATTTTTTTCATTTTGTTTATTTCTTATGATGTGTGATGCAAAAATAGAAGTGAATTCACAAACCACAAAGAAAAATTGAAAAAAAATGTAAAAAAAGATTGAAAATGTTTAAGATGTTGTATTTCAATTATTTACGATTTTAAAAACCTAACATTCGGGCCAAAATGTGAGATTTTTTACACATAAATGACCAAAAAAAATAATTTCTTAACAGTAAATTCATCCCCAAAAAGCGATGGAACAACCCGTCTAAATCCTGCACCATATTATGTTGAATGTTAGGGCCATGTTAGAAAACAATCGTAAAAAACGCCATACCGAAAGGTATGTTACACTGATTTTGGGTAAATTTATCATCCTCGAAGGGTACATTTGTAGTGCTGTATGAATAACGTAGAAAATCGTTTTATCACCCTGGTCGCTATTATTTACTGTGTAGGCATTGCTGGATTCATGATTCCATCACTCAATGCTACCTTCATTTGGCTCACCCCCTACAACATCATTGCTGCATTTATTTTTGCTTGGATTTTCCATAAAAAATGGGAAGCCAAACATGTTGCCTTGATTGTCACCGTGGGTGTGTTGGGATTTTTCTTGGAATATGCAGGCGTCACTACAGGCAAGATTTTCGGCAGTTATCACTATGGTCGCACCCTTGGTGCTGGATGGCAGGGTGTCCCCTACCTCATTGGCCTGAACTGGGCCGCATTGATCTTTTTCACCTCGAGTCTATTGGCCGGCAAAGTCAACAACCCTTATGGCGCCTCGTTCCTCGGCGCCTGCCTCATGACCCTTTACGATTTCTTCTTGGAACCCGTAGCCATGCGTTACGATTTCTGGCATTGGCATCGCGGAATCATTCCTACACAAAACTACATCGCATGGTTCATTGCGGCATTCCTCTTTCAACTATTACTTCACCTAAACACAAAACCCCAGCGAAATAAAATGGCCGGGGCCATGTACTTTATCCAGCTGGGGTTTTTCTTGATCCTGTACGTGTATATCCGAATCTTTTAAGCGTACATCGCTTCGATTTCGTCGTTGTATTTTTCCATCACCACCTTGCGCTTCACTTTTAGCGTAATGGTCATGTCGCCCGCCTCCACACTAAATGGCTCGCGCTTCACGATAAAATCCTTCACGCGCTCAAACTTCGCCAAATTCTCACTCAACTTCTTCACATCCTCTTGCATCCACTTCTTAATTTCTTCATCCTGAATGAAAGGATCGCCTACTTCGAAATAGTCTTTTCTGCCACCAAACGCCGATTTCAACTCATCCATGTTTGGGTGAATGATCGCTGTTAAATATTCTTTCTTGTCACCGATGATGAAAACCTGCTCCAACCTGGGGCTTCTCAACAAAACATTCTCAATTTGCGTTGGATAAATGTTCTTGCCCAAAGAAGTCTTCAACATATTCTTCAAGCGATCTGTGATCTTCAAATAGCCGCGATCAAATCTTCCAATATCGCCAGTGTGGAACCAACCCTCTTCATCAAACACCTCAGCGGTTGCCTCAGGCCTGTTCCAATATCCTTGCATTACGTTCGGACCTTTCACCAAAATCTCACCCTCTTCACTCGCATATTCTGCGTCAAATGAATCATAGGTTTGCAACGCCAAAATCTTCTTGGTCTCAATGTCCTGAATCGCCACCTGCTGTCTGGGCGCAACCCTACCCACTGTACCGTATACTTGGCGTTCGAATTCGTTTACAGTAACCAACGGACTGGTTTCGCTCAAACCATAACCCTCTTGCACTCGCATACCCAAATTGGCAAAAAACTCACCCACATGCACAGGTAACGCACCCGCACCACTTACAAACATCTTCAGTCGGCCACCCATTTTCGCCTTGATTTTCGAATACACCAATTTCTCAGCAACACCCACCTGCATGGCCAACAACGGACCCACCATCTTGCCTTGATCCCTTCGAACTCGGGCTTCTCCACCCACTTTCAATGCCCACAAGAATATCTTGGCACTAATACCACCCTTCTCGGTCGCGCTCTTGTAGACCTTATCATGCACCCGCTCCAACAAACGTGGCACCGCAGCCATTAAGGTAGGCCGCATCTCTTGGATATTCTGAGCCACCTTGTCGATGTTCTCAGCAAATGCCACCTGCGCACCAATATACGTACTCAAATACATGGTAGCCAATCGCTCAAACACGTGACTCAGCGGCAAGAAACTCAAATACAAATCATCAGATGTAATTGTGGGACACAATTCTTTGGCATCATAACAGTTGCTCATAAAATTGTAATGCGTTAGCATAACCCCTTTGGGCATACCTGTAGTTCCGCTTGTGTAGATGAATGTAGAGAGGTCTGTTTTCTCAACCGCTGCAAACCGCGCTTCAATGGCCTCGGCATGCTTTTCACGAAGGGCCTGTCCTTCTACGCGCACCGATGAAAAATCGGTATATAATGCACCACTCTCCAAATCTGATGGCATACAAACCACCTTCGTGACTGTATTACAGTCCGATTGTACTTTTTTAAACTTCTTGAGTAAGAACGCATTCCCCACGAACAATACTTTGGAGCCGCTATCATTCAAAATATATGCGGTTTCCTCATGGGTCAGTGTAGGGTAAATGGATACGTTTACAAGACCAAGCTTCTGTATGGTTTGATCGATAAAATAGTATTCCGGACAATTGTCAAGCACCATCGCCACGCGATCGCCTTTTTCTAGCCCCAACTCCATGAGCCATGAACCAATCTGGGCCACAGCATCTAAAACATCTTGATAGGTATATTTCTCCCAAACGCCCTTTTCCTTGGCGAACATCACCGGGTGATCCAAAGAATGGATTTTGGTGGCTGCGTTTACATAAAATTCGTGGAGGGATTGGAAATTGGGATCCTTTTTTTGTATTACTTGAGACATAGTCAGTGTTGCTTTCAAACGTTAAAAGCAAATATGTCCGAAAATTGTGTGATTCCCAAGTACTTTGCAAAAATTCAATGTACTAGAACCTGTTTGGCAATGATCACATTAGACCGCTTCAGCCTCAACAGCCACCACTTCTGGCACCATACGCTTCAACAAATTCTCAATGCCCGCCTTCAAAGTCATGGTACTACTTGGACAGCCACTGCAGCTTCCTTTCATCTGAACTGTAACAACGCCATCCACAAAACTTTTGAAATCAATGGCACCGCCGTCCATTTCTACTGCAGGTCGCACGTGATCTTCAAGGAGCTGACGAATCTTACGTTCGATTTCCGTTTCTTGCTCGGGGGTAAGTTGGGTCTTGGGCGATACGATTTCTTTGCCCTGTTCAATCCATTCTGTAAAGAAATTGCGTAAATCAGGAATCAAATCAAACCATTCGTAATCCTCATTCTTGGTGATACTCACGAAATTATTCATGATAAATACCCCTTTCACAAATGGCATCTCAAACAACGCTTTCACCAATGCCCCGCCTTCTTCGGCTTTTTCAGCATTTCTGAAATCTGCACTGTCGTTTGGTAACAACATTTTGTTTGACACAAACTTCATGCTTTCAGGGTTGGGCGTAGCTTCCGCATAGATGGTGACGATGTCGTTCAAGCTTTTTTCCATAACACCACAAAATTAACAAAACTTTCACCGAATTTCCCACCTTATTTAGATTGTTTCTAAAAGAAATTTCATTGCCTTGCCGCATCTTTGTAAATTACCCAATCGTTACATCCAACTACCATGACAAAAGCCAAAACCACCTTTTTCTGTAAATCTTGCGGATTCGAAAGTCCCAAATGGATCGGCAAATGTCCGGGCTGTAGCGAATGGAACACCTTCATCGAAGAAATTAAGCCCACCAAGCAGACCACAGCATGGAAAAAAAGCGGTCGGAAAATCGCTGAACCCAAAGCCATGCGGGCCATTGAAGCCAGCGAATCGGCGAGATTGATCTTACCAGACGACGAACTAAACTTGGTTTTGGGTGGCGGATTGGTCCCTGGCGCTGTCATCTTGCTTGGCGGCGAACCTGGCATCGGCAAGAGTACACTTTTGCTGCAAATCGCCCTACAAACCAGCGCAAAAACATTGTACGTCTCTGGTGAAGAAAGCGAAACCCAAATCAAACTTCGGGCAGAGCGACTAGGCCTTGGCGATAGCGATTGTGAAGTCCTCACCGAAACCCTGCTGGAAAACATCAAAAACGTGCTCGACAACGACACCCCCGAGCTGCTCATCATCGATTCCATACAAACCCTGTACACAGACCAGCTCGATGCCACACCCGGCAGCGTTTCACAAATCCGGGAATGTGCTGGGCAGTTGTTGCAATTTGCCAAAGAACATGATGTACCGGTGTTTTTGGTCGGACATATCACCAAAGATGGCAACCTCGCTGGCCCAAAAATCTTGGAACACATGGTAGACACAGTGCTACAATTCGAGGGCGATCGACACCATGCATACCGAATCATCCGCACTTTGAAAAACCGATTTGGCAGCACCCAAGAATTGGGCATCTATGAAATGCATGGCGGCGGACTCAAGGGCGTGAAAAACCCTTCCGAAATTTGGCTGGCACAACGTGAAGAGGTGCTATCGGGCATCGGAATAGCGGCCGTGTTAGAGGGCGTTCGTCCTTTGCTATTAGAAACCCAAGCACTCGTGAGCACCGCGGTATACGGCACACCCCAGCGCTCAGCTACGGGTTACGACTTGCGCAGGCTCAATATGTTATTGGCCGTGTTAGAAAAGCGATGTGGTTTCAAATTGGGTCAGCAAGATGTGTTTGTGAATCTAGCTGGCGGACTGCGCTTGGAAGACCCCGCATTGGACCTTGCTTTGATGGCGGCAATCATGAGCAGTTTCTATTCCGAACCACTTCCAACGAAATGCGTTTTCTCGGCTGAAGTTGGATTGAGCGGTGAAGTAAGGGCGGTTCAGCGGGTGGAACAACGCATCGCAGAGGCAGAAAAACTGGGTTTCACCGATATCGTCATTTCAAAATACAACAAATTCAACCAAGAACACACCGGCAAAATCAAGGTGCATAGCTTTGGTAGGATCGACGAAATTTTCAGTTGGCTGTTTGGTTAAGCGCTCATCCACTTTTCGCGAACGAAACTCTTCGCCAGCAGGGCGATTTTTTGAGAATTGGGGATACGCACGCGGCTTTCCAAAATATCTACCGCTGTGGTGCGTTCAATCTTCTCCAACAACTTCAGGTAGTAGATGTAGGCAGTATAAACACCCAATCTGCACGCCACGGGCAACTGAACGATGCCTTGGTATGCGTGGGCAAAATCTTGCTTCACATCTTGGATGATGTCATACTTATCGGCATCCGTGAAGTGATTAAAATCTACACCAGGGAAGTACACGCGTCCTCGCTCATCTACATCCGAACGAATGTCGCGCAAGAAATTTACCTTTTGGAATGCAGCTCCCAAACTACGTGCAAATGGCACCAAGTGGTTGTATTGGGCTTCGTCGCCGTTGCAAAACACCTTCAAACACATCAAACCCACAACTTCGGCACTGCCATAAATATACTCTGAATAACTCACCGCATTGTGGCTGCTGGTGTCCAAATCTTCCTCCATGGAATTGAAAAACGGCTCAATCAAATCTTTGCCAATGCCAAACTGATTCGCTGCCAATTGAAAGGCATGCAAAACGGGATTGGTACTGATACCCTCTTCGATGGCTTGGTATGTTTGTGCTTTAAAATCGGATAGAAGACGCTCTTTGTTGAATCCGTGAAAGGTGTCAACAATTTCATCTGCTACACGCACCAAACCGTAAATCGAAAACACAGCCCAACGGTTGTCTTTCGACAACAATCGAATCCCCAAGGAGAAACTGGTGCTGTAATTCAGCGCCAATTTGCGACTCATCGCGATGGAGGTATCATCAAACAATTTAATGCTCATTTACAATCCTTTCTGTTACTAAGCGCGAACCGATGACCACAATGGGCAAACCGGTTCCTGGGTGGGTACTCGCTCCAACGTAATACACGTTACTGAGCTTTTCATCTTTGTTGGCAGGCCTCAATGCACCAATTTGATTCAGTCCGTGGGCAAGACCTAACCCACTGCCCTTGTACAAGTTAAACATCTTCTGCCATTCGATGGGTGTATAAACAACTTGCGTAAGAATATTGTTTTTGATATCAAAATTTACACGCTTACCCAAGTCCTCAATGATCTCATCCACCAACTTACCGGAATCACTCCAATCTGGTTTCACACGCATATCGGGAACCGGACATAGTATAAACAAATTCTCACAACCTTCGGGTGCACAATTGGGGTTGCTTTTGCTTGCCACGTTCACATAATAGTATGGCTTTTCTGGGGCCACCGTACTTCTAAAGATGGTATCGGCATACGCACGGAAATTATCGCCCAAATAATAATTGTGGTGGTGGATACCCGGAATTGTGCCTTTCACACCCAAATATATGGTAAAGGGTGCCAAGGTCCACTCCATCTTATCGAGTTTCTCCTCAGTATACTTCGCGCGATTCAAGAATTTACCACGGAACCAAGCCGCATCGGCATTGATCACAAACAAATCTGCGCGATAAACTTGTCCGTTCGCATCCGTCACCGACACCATTTTGCCTGCGCTGTGCTGAACCGACATGATTTCTGTGTTGTAGATCATTTTCACGCCCTTTTTCTCGAGCAATCCCATGATACCTTCCACGATTTTGTACATGCCGCCTTTCACGTTCCAATACCCATCGTGCTCCAATTCTGTGTAATTCAACAAATTGTACACGCTGGGGGTGTTAAACGGTGTTGCACCCAAGAAAAACGCCACCAATGAGAAAATGATTTTCACCTCTTCGCTTTCGAAATGTCGCTCCAACTCCTCCCAAAACGTCCTAAACATCTTTGGCAAGTGTTTGAACGGCACCGTGGCCATACTCAATGCATATGATACAATGTTATCGAAGTTGCGCTTGATGATTTTGTATTCGGTATCGTGAAAAATCTCTTTGGCTCCTTTGAGGTACCCGCGCACTTTGGTTTCAAAATCGCTTTCGATGCCTTTAAACTCTTCTGCCAAGCGATCCAAATCCTTGTAAATTTGAAACACGCGATCGCTGCCCGCCATGTTCACGGTATAAAGAGGATTCAACTCATTCAATTCAAACGGAATGGGTTCACCAATAGAATCAAACAATTCCTTGAATTCGTAGCTCATCGAAAAGAACGAAGGACCCACATCAAAGGTGAAGCCATCTTTCTTCAATAAATGAAGCCGTCCGCCAGGGATATCCTGCTTTTCAATCATGGTTACTTGGTAACCCTTGTAACTCAATCGAAGGGCCGTTGACAAGCCACCCAATCCTGCACCCACTACAATTACTGACTTAGTCACGACCGTATTTATTTAGATATTTTTTTGGAACAAACAAGAATCCGAAGGCCTCTGCACCTTCTTTGGTATGTACTTCATGGTGTAAATGATGGGTTCTGCGCATCGCCTTGAAGTAGCGAGAGCGGGCCACACGCAACCATTTTACGCGTTGGTGAACAAACACATCGTGTACGAGGAAATAGGCTAAGCCATACAAGGCGATGCCAATTCCCGCAAAAAACCGCCAATCGTAATTAGCCGCACCTAAGATAATCAACCACGCCGAGGGAATGGCAAACATGAAACCGAACAAATCGTTCAGTTCGAAGGTGCCTTTTCGGGGTTTGTGGTGACTCTCATGCCAAAACCACATAAAGCCATGCATCACGTATTTGTGGGAAAACCAAGCCACAAATTCCATGAAAAAGAAAAATAGAAGTACTATGAAGGTATTAACCATATTGTTGACGATTCATATTTTAACACGCCAACATAATAAAGGTTTTGTGTAAATAAATGATTTTTTCGATAAAAAAGATTAAACAAAACGTTTCTTATCATTTTGGTAATATGCCTTTGGGTTTGGGTGCATCCAACCGATACGTTACACCCAACGAGATGAGGTAATCCGCAAATGCAGCATCACCGTTTCGGGCGACACCTGTGGCATCCTGCACCTCTTTATCGGTAACAGATTGTTTGCGAATGCGATACAAAGCAATAGGCATATTGAAATTCACCGTGGTTTTGCCTTTCATATAGGTTACACCGGGCTCTGCAGCAATGGTATAACCGGGTCTGCGGAAGCCGTAACTCTCACCCACAAGATCCCTCACTGGCACTCCTTCCAATCGGGCACCCCACGAAAACGATAATCCATGCAACTGCGATTGTGATAAAAATCCAAGTCGTGCCGCATATTGATCGGCCACTGAACACATGTATTCATTGGTAAAAACTTGAGAAACTCCATTCACAACGATGGTTGTACGTCGGTTGGTCATCGTACCATTCACACCGCGAGGATTCAAAATATAAAAGGCATTTCCGTAGGCAAACAACCCATCAGCCATTTCCCAAAAACCTTGCATTTCCAACGACAAGCCAAGGCCACCATCGCCCAACTGGATACTTTGGTCAACCGGACGGTAAACGGTCTTACGCGATGAACTACCTGTCACCGGATCTGTCACCATCACATTGTAAAAACTATCTTGCACATTCCAATTACCGGTGGGCAATTTCAGCCCTACCCCCAACATCAAATTGCTTTTTGTGTGTGAAACTGGATTCCACAGCCATTTACTTATGCCAATTCTCGCATCGCCAATACCGGCCGATGTAGAGGTTTTTCTCGCACCGGGGAATGTGGTTGTTTGTCCGCCATGCTCATAATAGCTCGACCGATCCGTATACGATACGGGCAAATTTACATTCAGCTGGGTGCGGAGGGTCAAACCCATAGAAGCAGAAATATCAATGGTATTAGAATAATTGATTACTTGGGTTTGTTTTACCAAGCGATCGTATTGTTCTTCATCGCCTTTGAAATGACGGAACGATTCAAAATATCTATAATTGGCACCTACTTGCCATTGTTTTGGGGCGAGGGCAAGGCCCGAGCCTCCCGCAACACCGCAACCGCCAAACCCACGCACAGCCACACAGCCTTGCGCTTTTGCATTGGAAACACCCAAAACCAAAAAGGAAGCAACCAAGAAACTTCTTAATTTCATAAAATGATAAGTTCTGTCAAAGTTAATCCAAAACCATCGTAATTTGCGTTTCTATTGGACAAAACCAATACCAATACACCAACATTTGCGGACCGTGACTCAACCATTCCACACACAAAACCAATCGTTAAAGGCGTTCAATACCTTTGGATTTGATGTCGTTGCGCACCAATATTTACCCATCGAATCACCCGAAGACCTAACCGCACTGTTTCAAAAACATGCGTTCGAGAAGCAGCCATTTGGCATTTTGGGCGGCGGCAGTAACATTACATTCACGCAAGATTTCTCGGGATTGCTGTTGCACAATCGCATTCAAGGCCACACCATCATTGAGGAGAACTCAGACCATGTTATCGTGGAATTTGGCGGTGGCGAAAATTGGCACGAAACGGTTTTGTACACCCTTGAAAAAGGTTGGGGCGGATTGGAAAATCTCAGTCTGATTCCCGGCACAGTGGGTGCATCGCCCATTCAAAACATCGGCGCGTACGGCGTTGAAATCAAGGACACCTTTCATGCCCTCACCGCGTTTCACATCCCCACGGGTACCTTTCACACACTGTATCACTCAGATTGTGCATTCGGCTATCGCGACAGTGTATTCAAAAGCGAGAAAAAAGGACAGTATTTTATCACGGCGGTTCAATTCAAATTGAGCAAACAACCGGTGATCAAAACCCAATACGGCGATATTCAGGCCACCCTAGATGGTTGGGGTATTTCCGAGCCCAGCATCCGCGACATCAGCAATGCCGTGATTCACATCAGACAAAGCAAACTGCCCAACCCCGCAGAAATTGGCAATTGCGGCAGCTTTTTCAAAAACCCCGTGGTTGATAGCCAAATCATCCCCGCATTGACCGTCCAATACCCCGATATCAAAACTTTCCCGGCAGGTGAAGGACTCACAAAAGTGCCCGCAGGATGGCTTATCGAAAAGGCCGGCTGGAAAGGTTTCAAACGAAATCAAATTGGCGTTCATGCCAAACAAGCCCTCGTATTGGTGAATTATGGCGGTGGCACAGGCGCAGAAATCATCGCTTTGGCGAAGGAAATTCAGGCAGACATCTTCCAAAAGTTCGGCATCGAATTGGAGATGGAAGTCAATGCGTGGTAGTTTTCAAGCATCGGCATTCCCATTTTTTCCGTAAATTGCACTCAATGAAACGCCTTCTCGTTTTTTTGGCTTCGGCCATACTTTCCCCCTGCATCTTTGCGCAGAATGGTCCTACTGTAGATATCATCCGTAACCACAAAACGATGCTGTCGCACATTTTTGATCCGGCCACCGCAGCGGACGCTTTTTTACTTCCTATCGATAAAGCCGGCGAAATGCCCATGCCCACGGGCATCAACGAAACACTTCGCAAACAAGTGGATGCGGCGCGCACTGCAAAGCTCAATCAGAAAACCCTCGAAAATAGAGGCATCATCAACGACAACCCCACTCCTGGGGGTGACATAACCACCCTTTCTCAACGCGGCACAGATGTTCCTCCAGGGGCAGGCACTCCCAACGACAACCACATTGCGGTAGGAAACGACGGAAAAATTGTGAGTGTGATGAATACCGTCATTCGCGTACACAACGACACCGGCAAAGTCATCAAAGCATTTACGTTGGAGAATTTCGCACTGAACCCCAACATCAAAAAAGACCCCATCCCTACCCTTAATCGCACTTATGACCCACGGGTAGTCTATGACCCCTACACGGATCGCTATATCGTATTGTATATGCATGGAACCACAGACAAGACGAGTTTCATTGTCGTAGGATTTTCCAGCAGCAACGACCCCACAAAGCCATGGTATGTTTACAAAGTCCCTGGTACACCCATTCAGGACACCGTTTGGAGCGATTACCCGATTGTGAGTCAAACCAAAGAAGACCTATTTTTCACCGTAAACTTGCTGCACAATGGCAGTTCTTGGGAAGAAGGATTCGTGGAGGCTGTAATTTGGCAATTGAACAAAGACGATGGATACCGTGGCGATACGCTGAACAAGAACTTCTTTCACAACATCAAATACGATGGCGTTTCCATTTGGAGTATTTGCGCGATTCAAAATGGTCCGATGCCCGGTGGGGTTGATAACTACTTCTTGAGTGTACGTCCTTATGCCCAACAGAACGACACTGTATTTGTGCATCGAATCACCAACACATTGCGAAGCGGTCAGGCAAATTACGAATTGGGGGTATTCAAAAGTCCAATCAAATACGGCTTCCCTTCCAGCGCTTTGGTCCCCGATACCGCATTTCGGTTGCGGACCAATGACGCGCGTGTATTAAGTGGTGTGAGGATGGGGTCACAAATCCATTATTTTCAAAACTGCATGAATTTTAACACAATGCAGGCGCATATTATGCATGGAAGCATTTACAACTTAACCCTACCCAGTGGAAAAATGGCCTCATTTGGTGCACTGAAGGAGAAAGGCAAAATAGGAATGCATGCCACGGCGCCAAAAAGATGGAACGAGGGCGGCGCATCGATCAAAGCCCATTTATACACCAACGATAGTTTAGACTTTGGATACCCTGCAGTGGCAGCTGCTGGCATGGAACCCAACAGCGAAAGTGACCCTCTCGACCCTTCGATGATGGTTACATCGGTATTTTCAGGACGCAAGCATTTCCCCGGAACAGGTGCGTTTTACATCAACCGCTATGGTGAGTACAGCGATTACCAGATTTTGAAAAAGGGACAGTCGATCATCAATTACACATTCATCAAACCGGCGGAACAGCGTTGGGGTGATTACGAGGGAATCCAAGCCAAATTCAATGAAAAAGGCGTATTCTACTTGGTGGGGTCTTGGGGCAAAACCAACAGCATGTTTGCCTATGTGGCGAGAGTGAAGGTGAAAGATACTGTATACGACAACCCAATTGCCGAAGTGCGCGTATTTCCTGTGCCCACCACTGAGAATTTGCAAATTGAAATTCAGAACGGCACCTATGCGAGCATCACAGGACAGATTTATACGATGGATGGGAAATTGGTTGCAGCCAAATCGCCGAGTACAAATCAAACCTTGGCCATTCCGGGCGATGAAAGTTTCAGCCTATCGCTAGAACCTGGGACCCATCGCTATGCATTGCATACATTAGGCTTACCCAAAGGCATTTATATCTTGCGCTTGGATCTAACAGCGGGCAGTTGGGGTGCGGAGTCAGATTCGCAAACGTTCAAATTCGTCGTTCAATAACCGACTGATGAAGGAAAACACCAACCCCAATGCACGACCGAAAGGCGAAATTTTACTGATCAACAAGCCCTATGGCTGGTCCTCGTTTCAGGCAGTAAAAAAGGTTCGATATGTTACGCGGGCAAAAAAAGTGGGGCATGCAGGAACCTTAGATCCATTGGCCAGCGGCCTACTCATTATTTGTACCGAACAACAAACCAAAGGGATTCAAGCGATTCAGGATGCCGAAAAAGAGTACGAAGGCACAATTACTTTGGGAGCAACTACGCCGAGTTACGACATGGAAACGGAGCCCAATGCCCATTTCCCAACGGAACACATAACCCACGAGCTCATTTACGCAACCACCCAACAGTTTTTGGGTGAAATTTCACAAATCCCACCCTTGTTTTCAGCCTTAAAAGTTGATGGAAAAAGGGCTTATACACTCGCAAGACAGGGTGATACTACGGTACTAAAATCGCGAAACATCACCATTTACGATTTTGAAATCACCCGCATCGAAATGCCTGAGATTGATTTCAGGGTTCGTTGCAGCAAAGGAACGTATATCCGCTCTTTGGCCTTTGATTTCGGAAAGGCGCTGAACGCTGGCGGGTATTTATCGAGATTGGTCCGAACGAAAATTGGCGAACACCACTTGGAGAATGCGGTACCTCCCAACGAATTTGAAATACAGTGGAAAGCAAAAAATCCAAGGCCAGAAGGCGAGTAACGAAGGCCTTTAAAAATTTGGGCCGATTTTTGCTACCTTTGGAAAACATGCGCACGATGAAAAGTACTCTACGCTCAATGGGACTGTTGGTCCTCTCTTTGGTATTGGTTCAATGTTCTGATTTGAACGCAGAAAAGGTTAAAAAAGATGTAAATACGTGGTTCACGGACCTAATCACCCCCCGCTCCTCTTCACTTGAATTGGCGAATGAAGGGTATACCGTAAAAGGCAACTTGAAAAACAAACCCAACCACAAATTGGCTTTGTACGAAATGACGCCGGAAAACTTGATTTTCATCGACAGCGTATTGACCGATAAAAAAGGCGATTTCACACTCAAAGGAAGCACGAAAGAACTTATTTTCTGTGCGCTATCTGTTAGCGAAAAACAGATGATTTACTTGGCGCTTGACAACAGCACCGAAATCAATGTGATGGCCGATGCCACAGCGAGTAGTTTGAGTTATTCACTCTCGGGAAAAAATATCGAAGAGAGTGTGGCCTTGAAAGACTTGCTCAAATTGAACGAGGGCTATATCAACAAAATCAAGTCGTTGGAAACCGAAGCGAGCAGCTTAAACCCCAACACCGATGCTGGATTTCAGAGAATGTCTCAGTTGCAAAACGACTACTATGCAACCATGACTGCCAGAAATGCAGATATTTTGAAATTCGCACAATCAAAAACAGCGAGCTTTATTCCATTTTTCATCTTGCAGTTCAACGTGGTACAAGAGCCCACCATCGAGTTGTTAACTGTGGCGAAAGACGCTGCCACAAAAGCCAACCCCAACAGCAAATACACCGAGGCCATTATCCAACGATTCAACGAAGAAGCCCGCTTGATGATTGGTGGCATGGCTCCAGAAATCAACTTGGCACAGCCCGAAGGAGGAAACCTCGCATTAAGCTCATTGAGAGGCAAATATGTATTGATCGATTTTTGGGCTAGCTGGTGCGGTCCATGCAGAAAAGAAAACCCCAACAATGTGATCATGTACAACAAGTACAAGGACAAAGGATTTGAGATTTATGCCGTTTCCTTGGATCAAGATCCATTGCGTTGGAAAAAGGCCATTGAGGCAGATGGACTCACTTGGAGACATGTGAGTGATTTGAAAGGATGGAGTAGTTCTGCTGGACAGACCTACAATATCAAAAGTATTCCAGCCACCGTTTTGCTAGATCCTGCAGGCAAAATTATCGCCAAAGGATTGCGTGGTGAAGAACTCGAGGCCAAGCTTGCTGAGATCTTTAACAAATAACACGCTGTCACCAAACCTTATGTTAGGGTTTAGTTAATAGAAACTTAATACAAAGGAAGTTGATAATTAACATCAAATCAATTCCTTTGTAACATCATGATTAAAGGAATGCCTAAAGTTTTAGTAGTTGATGATGAGCAAGATATCCTTGAGCTCATTCGGCATTCACTGGCAAAAGAGGGATTTGAAGTTCACGTTGCCGCAAATGGTGCGCAAGCCCTTGAGCAAGCGAGAAAAGTAAAGCCTGAGATCATCATCATGGATGTCATGATGCCGGTCATGGATGGTATGGAAGCATGCCGACAGCTCAAAGACAATCCCGAAACCAAAAACATCCCTGTAATCTTTCTTACAGCCCGATCAGAAGAATTCGCTGAATTGGCGGGATTTGAGGCAGGCGCCGATGATTATATCGCCAAGCCGGTAAGAAACCGCGTGTTATTGAGTCGTGTAAAAGCCATACTACGCCGCGGTAATGCCATTCAAACTCCTGAGCCCGAAAAATACGACTTTGCTACCATCAAAATTGACCGCGAGCGTTTCGTGGTTGAATACAATGGAAAAGCCTTACAATTACCCCGCAAAGAATTTGAATTGTTGGCCTTCTTAGCTTCTCGACCCGGCAGAGTATTTAGTCGCGACGAAATCCTCGAGAATGTATGGGGCAACGAGGTGTTGGTAGTAGACCGCACCATCGATGTGCACGTTCGCAAGATCCGCGAAAAGCTCGATGACAAATTCATCTACACCGTAAAAGGCGTGGGCTACAAATTCGAGCCTTGATCAGCCGAAGATCGACAGCACCGTTGCTGCTTTATCTTGACATTCTTGGTATTCCTCAACAGCGTCGCTATCAATGGTGATCGCCCCACCCACTGCGTAAGACAATCGTTGCTTGGTTGCATCGTACACGAGGGAACGGATCACCACATTCATGTCCATTTCACCCTGATAAACATATCCCACACTGCCTGAATACAATCCACGGGAAAAATTCTCCAATTGCTCTGTATGCTGCATCACTGCAATTTTCGGAGCCCCTGTCATGCTTCCCATTGGAAAAGTCGCGTGTACGATCTCCTTAAGACCTACTCCAGCCTTGGGTTGACCCACCACGGTGGAAATCATTTGGTGAACATGTGAGTATGTGTACACTTCGCAGAGTTCAGGCACATGCACACTACCAGGCACACACAACCTTGACAAATCATTGCGCACCAAATCAACAATCATGATATTTTCTGCGCGATCCTTTTCCGAATTCTTCAACGACAACACCGCCTGGGCATCCATTTGCGTTTGCACTGATTGTGATATTTCCTGTCGCTTCCGCGTCCCCTTGATGGGTTGAGAAATCAGGACTTTGTCTCGGAGGCACATATACCGTTCAGGGCTTGCACACAACAGGTATTGGTCGATATCCTTAACAAAACAAGCAAAAGGCGCTGGCGCCCTTCGGTTTAACGCAGCAAATGTTTGGTAAGGGTCGATTTCCGCTTGTGCAGAAAACGCAATACAGTGATTCATTTCGTAAAAATCACCCTCTTTGATGTGGTTTTGGATTTGGGCGATGTGCTGCAAATAATCC
>DBCP01000148.1:17539-33678 GCA_002293105.1 Bacteroidetes bacterium UBA955
AACTTAGACAATGCCTCATGTTGTGTCTGCAACATTGGCTCCACGAAATTCTTATAGTCATAAGAAAGATAGCCGAACCAGGGGGTATCCGACATCAAATCCACGTCAGAAAGGTCATGGGTTGTTGCCGCGATGCCATACCCTACCAAATACTGCCACCTTCCGTGGGGATCATTGAAATCATTGCTCAAACAGACACAAGAAAATGACTCTTTTCGGGCCTTTTCAAGCAAACATGATAGTATGTATGTGGCTGTATCTTTTTGCATATCAATCAATCATCATAAAACTACTTGATCATCACTTTCCGTAGCGATCCCTTGATAAAAATCCACAATTATTTTGGCTTTGGCACGACCAACCACGCCCGCGAGGGTATCTACACTGGCTTCTTTTACCCTGGTAACGCTTTTAAAATGCTTCAGCAGAGCACGTGCCGTTTCCTCTCCTACACCAGGCACTTCGGTGAGCGCGGTTCTCAGTGTGCCTTTATCGCGCCGACTTCTGTGATGCGTAATACCAAAACGGTGTGCTTCATCGCGCATGTGTTGAATCACTTTTAACGTTTCCGACTTCTTATCGATATACATCGGCAGAGGATCGCCCGGATAATAAATTTCTTCCAATCGCTTGGCGATACCCACCACGGCCAATTTCCCGTATACACCGATGGCTTTGAGTGCTTCAACGGCGGCGCTGAGCTGTCCTTTACCCCCATCCACCACGATGAGCTGTGGCAAGGGCTTTTTCTCTTCCAGCAATCGGGTATACCTGCGGGTGAGGGCTTCTTTCATCGTGGCAAAATCATCGGGACCTTCCACGGTGCGCACATTGAAATGTCGGTACTCGTTTTTGGCTGGCTTGCCATTTTTAAACACCACGCAGGCACTCACTGGATAGGTTCCTTGAAAATTCGAGTTATCGAAACACTCGATATGTTTGGGCATCTCACTCAACCGAAGGTCTTTCTTCATCTGCTCCATGAGTCGATCGACTCGAAGTTCGGGATTGAGTTTTTCGTATTGCGATAGTTTTTCTTGTTTGAACAAGAGGGTGTTTTTCATGCTTAGTTCAAGCAAACGTCGCTTATCGCCCAGTTTGGGGACGGTGATACCCACGCCATCGAGTTCTAATTCGAGGGGTTGACTCAGTACGATTTCTTTGCAATTATCGCCATACTGGGCGCGCATTTCCGCCACAGCGGCTTCGAGGAGTTCGGCGTCTGACTCATCCAATTTCTTGCGAATTTCCACATTCCTACTCACTACGATAAGTCCTTGACTCACGCGCAGGAAGTTCACAAAGGCCACTTTTTCGGTACTGCTGATACTGTACACTTCCAAATCGCCGAGTGTGGTGCTAACCACGGTACTTTTCGATTGATATCGCTCAAGGGAATCCAGTTTCTCTTTGTAATCTTGGGCTTCTTCAAAAAGCAGGTCGTTGGCGGCCCGCATCATCATCCCTTTGAGGTGCTGCTTTACCTCGCCCAGATGTCCTCTGAGTAAATATTTGATATGGGCAATATCTTCATTGTAGGCCGATTCTGATTGATAGCCTTCACAGGGTCCTTTACAGTTGCCGAGTTGGTATTCCATGCAAATTTTGTGTTTGCCGGCGGCTACGCTCGCCGGCGACATCACCAAATTACAATTGCGGGTGGGATACAACTTCTTGACCAAATCCAACACCGTATGCATGATTTTCACGTTGGCGTAGGGACCGAAATACTCGGAGCCATCGCGCACAGGATTTCGGGTAGGAAACACTTTGGGGAAGCGCTCGGCTGTAACCCGAATATACGGATAGGTTTTATCGTCTTTGAGGGAGATGTTGTACCGAGGCTGAAACTCCTTGATCAAACTGTTTTCCAAGAGCAAGGCATCCATCTCGGTATCCACCACCGTGAATTCAATCCGTTGAATTTTGCTCACGAGGATGGCCGTTTTGCGGTTTTCGTGATGTTGCTTAGAGAAGTAACTGCTGACGCGTTTTTTGAGGTTTTTGGCCTTACCCACATAGATAATCACCTCTTCCGAATCGAAGTATTTGTATACTCCAGGTTTGTGCGGAAGCGATTTCAATACATCGGTAAGATGTGCGGGCTGCATTCAACAAAATTAAGGGGGAAAGGCCAATCAAAGGTGACCAATTTCCACATGTTCGGCATGAACGGGTTCACCGAAAAAAAGCGAGGCTTGGATTTCAAAGGTTGGGGCATCATCGGTGGTGGCAAATTTCCGGGAACCGGCGCGCCGAAGGCGCGCCTCCATCTCGGTATGACGACCCAAATAATCCACCAAACGCTCCGCTACCAATCCCCCCTGTGAAATCAATTTCACCCCCTTGGGCAAAAACTTCTCAATCGTCTCCCGCAACAATGGATAATGCGTACAAGCCAATAACAATGTATCAATCTTTCCGTTGCGCGAAAAAATTCGATCCAAATGCTGCTTCACAAAATAATCTGCCCCCTCGCCCCTGCGTTGATTGTGCTCTACCAAATAAACCCACATCGGACAGGCCTCTTGCTCCACCACTACCGCCGGGAAAAATTTCGCAATCTCTATCGGATACGACCCCGACTTCACCGTGCCCTCCGTGCCCATCACACCAACCACACCCGTTTCCGTTAAACTCCCTACTTGCTCGGTGGTTGGACGTATCACCCCCAAAACCCGTTTGTGATCGCCACGCTTGGGTAAATCCACCTGCTGAATCTGTCGCAAAGCCTTGGCAGATGCTGTATTACAAGCCAAAATGACCAAATCACAACCCTCGTCAAACAACCAATTCACACACTCCAACGTGTACTGATATACCGTATCAAAAGAACGATTGCCATACGGCGCCCGGGCATTATCGCCCAAATACAAATAATCATATTGGGGCAGCGCATCAACGATACTCCGCATAACGGTTAGTCCGCCATAACCCGAATCAAAAATTCCGATTTTGCCCTGCGCTAAATCCATGCCTGCTGTGCTTGTTTGATCTACCAATGCCTACAAAATAAAAGGACTGCCGTTTTCACGGCAGTCCTCAAATATAAGATGTTCTGAATTATTTCTTCAACATAGCAGCAATTACTGCACCGGTAAGATCATCGGCCGCATTCGCACTCCAAACAACAGAACCTGTTGAATTGTCGATCACGTGGGCATAACCCTTCGCCTTGGCTACTTCACCGGTTGCCTTTTTCACCGCATCCAAAATGGGTTGATACAACTTGGCTTGCTCTGATTGAATCTCAGACTTGTACGCCTCTTGGGTTTCAGTAGCCTCTTGTTGCAAACGTTGGAAACTCTTTTGGATCAACTCCAACTGCGCAGGAGAAGCTTTCATCGCCAATTTGGCCTGATAGTCTTTTTCCTTGTTCTGCATTTCCATTTCCAAATCCTGCAAACGCATGGCATAGCCCTGCTCGATTCTGGCCAACTGTGCCAATGCTGAATCCTTTTCAGGAAGTGTATCTACCACCTTGGCAGTGTTGATGGTAGCGATTTTTTGTGCCTGAGCCACAGAGCCCAACGCAACAAGCATGGTCATGGCGATAAAAAGAATGGTTTTTTTCATGTATCCTGTAATTATTATTTGTTTGATTAGTTCCCGCCAGGGGTTTCAGCGTCACCGCCATTGTTTCCAACATTGGGCATTGGCGAGGCTCCCCTATTTTGGGTATTGGGCTTGGCAGGGGTCTGCGGAGCCCCAGGCATATCCTCCGTTGGGATACCCAATGCTTCCATTACCTCCAAGGTTTTATCGTACTTCTGGTCAGCGTACAACATCAATGCGCCGCCACTTTTGTCAAAAATATACGCATATCCCTCTTTCTTCGCCACATTTTGAACGGCATCATAGACCTTGTCTTGCAATGGCTTAATCAAACGTGCACGTTCTTGGTATAATTCTCCGGTGGGACCGAATTTGGCTTCTCTGTATTGAATGAGTTCGGCTTCTTTTGCAGCGATGGCCTCCTTTTTCTGACGGCGTTGGTCGGTGGTCAACAAAATTTCTTCGCTTTGAAAATCGCGAATCATTTGATCCAAAGCGGTCTGCAGTTGCTGTGCCTCGCCCTGATACTTCGCACCCAAATCATCCAAATCTTTTTGAGCCGCTCTGTACTCTGGCATTTTGGCCAAAATCACATCCGAATCCACGAATCCAATATCCTTCGACTTCTGAGCACCCAAGGCGCCCACCATCATCGCACAGCACAATATTAAAATTCGTTTCATCATTTGTAGGGGATTGTCAAACTGCATGCCAAAAACCTTCGAACCACGAAAATATCAAATTAAATTGGATTTATGGGTGTTGCAAAAAAATTGCCGGTGTTATGATTTTGTTGCTTCGATGAAGGGCCCTGTCCATCAGTTGAATCTCATACCGAACCGAATCGCCGCGATATTGATACGGCCGCGCTGGAATCACGACCGTAAGATTTCCGTGAATGCCTTTATTTCTGCCCGAGGGCGTCATATTTTTCAGTCTTTGATGCAGTACCAAAGTATCTGTTGCACCCAACAACGGATTCATGGGGTATCGCCAAAGGCCATTTTTCTTATCCTGATAATACACCAACAAATTGTAATGCGCCGGATCACGCGTGCCGAATGGAAACAATGTATCCGAATCCTCCAGTCCAATATCGCCATCTGCATCAGAAAACGCCACCTCTACCTCCACAAAACTGTCGTACCCAAAACCACTATTAAACGGGTAAATCCCTTTCAAATCCAACGTGGGCGGAGAAGGAATTGTATCTTTGCCCCCGTTACAGGATAGCATCAACCCCAAAACACTCACCATGAATAGGCCCGATATCAGTGATTTGTTCCGCATCTCCAATGCCAAATTTACGGAATGGGCCACTACCATCCACGACTATCAGCGAAAAAACAATCCTGTTTTTGACCAATGGTGTGCGCAGTTTCCCACAGAGGGGTTCAATTTCTTGCCGATTTCCTTTTTCAAAAGCCATCGTGTGGTCACCCAAAACCCCGAAACGCCCCAACAGTCTACCACTGATTCACCAACAATTTTCACCAGTTCGGGCACCAGTCAGCAAACCCCCTCTCAACATATTGTGTCAAACATCGCCCTTTACAAACAGAGTTTTGTGTCGGGCTTTGAACTTCAATACGGCCGAATGGATCAATATTGTGTGATAGGCCTCTTACCGAGTTATTTGGAACGAACCGGTTCATCGCTCATCTATATGGTCGATTACATGATACAGCGTGGGAAGCCAGGCAGTGGTTTCTATCTCAACCAATACGAAGAAGTGGCGCACATCATCAAGCAAAACGAAAAAAACGGGATCCCTACCCTATTGTTTGGTGTCACCTTTGCCTTATTGGCCATGGCCGAATTTTTACCCGTACAACAGTGGAACCAAACAATTATCATGGAAACGGGCGGCATGAAAGGACGGGGACCGGAGATTACGCGGGATGAATTGCATGATCGTTTGTTGAATAAATTCAATGGCGCTAACATCCATTCAGAATATGGGATGACGGAATTATTAAGTCAGGCCTATGCAACGAACGGACATCGATTTGGCTGTCCGCCATGGATGAAAGTCTATATCCAAGATCCGGGCGATCCAAAGCATTGGCTACCGAATGGAAAAACCGGACGATTGTGTGTGATTGACCTTGCCAACATCGACAGCTGCAGTTTTATTGCAACGGATGATTTAGCCAAACGGTTCGATGATGGCAGTTTTGAGGTAATGGGCCGATTGGATTTCACAGACCTGAGAGGCTGTAACCAATTGGTGATTTAAAATCAGTCGATTAATCTTCGTTTTCGTCGGGCAGTTCCAATACTTGCTCAGACAATTCTTCTTTGGGGTTCAAGGATTTTTCCAAAGACAAAATGAGCGCTGGCAATAGGAACAAATTCGCCGCCATACCCGTAAGCAATGTGAGGCCTGTGAGCCACCCCAACGCTTGGGTACCTTGGAAGCTTGAGAAAGTGAAAATCATAAAGCCCGCACAAATGGCTACCATGCTGTAAATCATCGACACGCCCACCTCTACAATGGTTTCGTTGAGGGCTTCGCGTACCGGACGGTTATTCTTGACGAGTTCTCTACGGAAGGTAATTATGAAGTGAATGGTAGCGTCTACGGTAATACCAAAGGCGATGCTAAACACCAAGATGGTTGATGGCTTCAGAGGAACATCAAAGTAACCCATCGTTCCGGCCGTAACCAACAGAGGAATGATGTTGGGAATCACCGCGATCAAAATCATACGGATAGAGGGGAACAAGAATCCCATGGTGATTGTAATGATCAACAGCGACCAAAAGGTAGCACTACCCAAACTACCATAAAGGTATGAGTTGCCCTTCAAGAAGACGGGGACAGAACCTGTGATTTCGGTGGTGAATTCTTCGGGAGGGAACACACGGTCAAGGATTTTGTACACTTCTTTGTTGATGCTATCCATGCGAATAGAGCCTACATCGCGCACTTGATAACTGATACGCAAGGTTGTACGAGTACTATCCATCAAACCGCGAACGATGGTGTTTTGCATACTGCCCGCTTTCGCATTGGCTTCAGGCATCCTTCCGGCGATGTCGCTCATATTGAGTGCATTTGGCAAACGATAAAATGCAGGATCGCCGTCATTCACCACTTGGTTTCCGTAGCACAGCACTTCTACCAACGACGTTGGCTTTGCAAACTCAGGGAACTTCTTCAACGCCTTTTGCAAGCGATTGGCCTTATCTAGCACATCGAAATTGGTTACTTCACTCTCATCATGCGTACGAATCAAGATTTCATAAGGAAGAATGCCTTTGAAGTTGTCTTGGAAGTACTGCATGTCTTTGTACATCTTCGAACTCTTTGGTACATCATCGACCATAAACGCCAGGGGATGCAACTTAAACACGAAGGTGGTGGCCAATACCGTGATGGCGATGAACCAAAAATAAATGCGACGCTTGCGGTTGAACACGAGAAACTTCACCCAGCTCAAAAACTTATTGATGCCACCATTATCCAGGTGCGCGACCTGTTTATCGGATGGTACCGGCAGGAAACTATACAGCGCTGGTATACCGATGATATTAATGAAGAATACAAGGTTAATGGTAATGAACGACACCACACCATATTGCTCCAAAATTTGGGTTTTGGTAAAGTAGAAGGTTCCGAAACCAACGGCGGTGGTAAAGTTGATCAGGAAAGTAGCCACACCCACACGAGAAATGATGCGCGACAGCGCTTTGGCTTTATTGCGGTGTTTGCGATATTCTTCGTGGTATTTATTGATGAGGTAAACAGCATTTTGCACCCCTATCACCACCAGCAATGGGGGCAAGGTACCGGTGAGCAAGTTGATTTTATAGCCCAAAAATCCACTCACACCAAACATCACGATTACCCCAATAGCAATGAATAGAATGGCGATGGCGAGGGTACTAAAACTGCGGAAGAAGACCAAGATCAGGATGGCGGTAACCAAGAAAGCCACAACGGTAAACATCACCAATTCAGCTTTCACACTGGTGGCCATTTCTGTACGAACGAAGGGTAAGCCACCGATGTGGGCTTCCGCTCCAACTTCTTCGCCAAATTGCTCTGCCCTGCGTTGAATATCCTTGATGAGGGTGATACGCTGCTCAGAATCCATGACTTTGTCGTCGAGCGCAACCACCATGAGCGATGAATGGGTATTGGCATTATAGAGAAGTCCTTGGTAGAACTTCATGTCAAGGAACATCGCTTCCAGGCTATCCACCTCGGCTTGGGTGGTGGGGGCCTGTGCCGCGAAGCGGTTCATGGTAAATTTCCCAGCGGTATCAAGAGCCAAATTGTAGAGCTGCGTGGGCGACAACAGTGATTTAACGCCATGAATTTTGGCGATAGAATCACACATTTGCTTGTATTGATTGAAATGCTTCAGCTCAAACAACTTATCGGTAGAAAATCCGATGACCACTTTATTGTGGTCCATTCCAAAGGTTTTTTGGAACTTGTTATAAGCGATAAGGTCTGGATCGTTTTTGGGTGCAAGTCGCTGCAGCTGATATTCCAACTGAACTTTGGTTGCATAGTAACCCATGACGCCTGTGAATGCCAAGATGGCAATGAGGAACAGGGTGCGTTGTTTTAAAATGAAGGTGGCTATTTTATCCCACATGATGTTGGCAAAGGTACTTATAAAAAGACAAAGGTCGCCCCATGGGGCGACCTTTGCATAAGGTGTTCAGAATATTACTCAGCAATTACTTCGAGGGTAATGCTGGCATTGATATCTTTGAACAAGTTGATGTTGGCCTCGTAAGAACCTACATTCTTGATGTCATCGAAAACAATCTTGCGACGGTCAACGTCGAATCCTTTGTCTTTCAATACATTGGCAACTTGCAAACTGGTAACTGATCCGAAGATTTTACCAGAGGCACCAGCTTTAGCAACCAAGTTGATGGTAGTACCGTTCAACTTTTCTGCCAAGGCTTCGGCGTCTTTGCGCAACTTGTCCATTTTGAACGCACGCTGACGCATGTCTTCTGCCAACATTTTCAATGCACCTTCGTTGGCCAATTTGGCTTTGCCAGTTGGGATCAAGAAGTTTCTTGCATATCCATCTTTCACGTTCACAACATCGTCTTTGTGACCGAGATTTTTCACGTCTTGGGTGAGAATGATTTTCATGTGTCTATCTCCTTCTTATTTTAAACCGTCGGCCAAGAAAGGCAACAACGCCAGGTGACGTGCTCTTTTGATGGCTACAGAAATTTTACGTTGATACTTCAAAGAAGTACCGGTGATACGACGTGGCAAGATTTTCCCTTGCTCATTCACGAACTTCAACAAAAACTCAGCGTCTTTGTGATCGATGTAGCGAATACCATGCTTTTTGAAGCGACAGTATTTCTTCTTTTGCAAAACCTGAGGGGTTTGGTTGAAGATGAAGTTTGTTTCTTTGCTCATAATTCTTCCTCCTCGATAACAACTTTCTTTTTAACAACAACTTTCTCGCCTTGTGGAGTTACGGTGCGAAGTTCACCATTGCGCTTGCGCTGGTTGAAATCCACGCCCCAACGATCCAACTTCACTGTGAGGTAACGCAAAACGCGCTCGTCACGACGGAAAGCCAATTCGAAAGACTTGATGAATTCTGGGTTAGCAGTAAATTCGAACAAGTGATAAAATCCCGTGCCTTTTTTCTGGATAGGGTAGGCTAGTTTGGTCAGTCCCCAATTTTCTTCGTGGACTAACTTCCCTCCATTGCCGGTGATCAACTCTCTGTAGCCTGCAACAGCATCTTTCATCTGTTGTTCAGAGAGCACGGGTGTCAAAATGATCACGGTCTCGTACTGGTTGGTATTCATTTGGCTATAAATTTAGGGCTGCAAATATAGTGATTTCTACCTTTATTAACAAGTATTGTCGCATTTTACAATCGCAACCACTCACCTTTGGCCCATCCGACGATTCTCACATCTATCAAGGAACGGGATCATACCCGCTCCCACCCCATGGATGACAACGGAATATTCGTTTCGCTGTGAGCCAAAAACCTTTGGCAGGACCATGTTTCTTTAAGGCTTCTACACCGTACTGACTGCAGGTAGGGACGAACCGACAGCTATTCGGCAACAGGGGTGAAAGCAAATATTGATATCCCCGAATGAGGGCCATCAACAAACCGCTGACCATCTTACCGATGAAAGACCTTTTTTGACCTCCGGTTGACTGTGTTGACTCAGGGATTTGGCATTTCGAGCACATCGTAAATCTTTTTCAAAATTACTTGGTACGACTTTTCCAACTGTTTCATTTCGGGAAGTTCGCTACCTGTGTACATCAAGGCTATAGCCAGCGTGATGCCTTTCAACTCAATGGCTTGATACAGTGGCAATTTGTTTTGGCGATAGATTTCTCGCAAACGTCGCTTCACAAAATTCCGATCCACAGCCCGCTTAAACTTCCGTTTGCTTGCGGTAAACACCACTTGTACAGGAACCCCAGGCACGGGCAATTCCGTAATCAACAAATTGGCCCTCAACGGATATTTGGAAACAAAAACGCCAGACTGAAACAGTCCGGCGATAATTTTTTCACTATTGAGTTTTTCGGTCTTACCGAAAGCCTGTCCCAAACGATATGGCAACACTTCTGAAGTCATTGCCTTGCTTGCACAGACAAAGGCGATTAGCCCTTGTGACTGCGCTCGTGAGATACAGTTAGACTAGCACGACCGCGTTTGCGGCGAGCAGCCAAAACCCTACGGCCGTTGCTTGTAGCCATGCGCTCACGGAATCCGTGACGGTTTTTACGTTTTCTTGTAGAGGGTTGGTAGGTGCGTTTAGTCATGATTGAAAATGCTTAAAAGGGCTGCAAATATACAAGGATTCAAATTACTTTGCAACAACACGCTCTTTTTTTTTCTTTATGCGGTACTATCTTTGAACTCGATGAAAAACCCACCGCAATATTCAGAAAAATCAGGCTTTCCCGGCTGGGTTTTTTGGCTTATTGCCCTCCTACCCGTTTCTATTTTTCTGTATCAGCGATTCATCATGAAATACGCAGAGCCCTTTGATTGGATTGGATTGATCATCATTGCTGCCGTTGGATGGTTGTTATATGTCATCAAACTCAGCGTGAACATCCATTCGGAAGGCATCGACTATCGGTTTCCACCCTTTCACAACAAGTCCAAACGAATGATCTGGGAAGACATTGAATCCCTTGAGCTTATGCGGATCAATCCCCTGAGGGAATTTGGGGGTTGGGGTCTTCGTTACGGAAAGCTCGGCACAGCCTACACCACACGTGGCCGATACATCTTACACATCGTACAGAAAACAGGTAAACCCATCAACCTAACCATCGCTCACCCAGAAAACTTCATTGCTGCCAATTTACAACAGCAATGGCCTGTGGAACTGCGGACACCCGCAGATCTCAAACAGTAACACTTTTATTTGAGGGATCTCCTTAGCCCTGAACTTTTTGGAAAATACGCAATCAAGGGCTGTAAATTCGACAGTATCTGAGAATAAGGTGCTGTGCGAAGTTCATCGTACGAATTGGCACCCGTAAGCACGCCTATGTTCCAGGCGCAACCTGCTGAGAAACCTTCATATAAATCGCTTATTGTATCACCAACCTTCATGACCAAGTGTGAATATTCCACCCCTGAGCGCTTCATGGCCAATCGAATCATATCGGGTTGTGGTCTACCAGCATCCACTTCATCGCTTCCGATGTAGCCATGGATCACATTTTCCAATGCCAAGTTTCTCACGATGACGTCGGCAACTTCACGATTAAAACCAGTATTCAAGTATACTTTGGCCCCACTATTTCTGATGGCTTCGAACAATTCTGCCGCATAAGGCATTAGTTCGATACTGCCTTTGACGCCATACTTCTCAATCAACTGTTGGTTAAAAAACGCCACCAACTCATCAATAATATCTGCCGTAACCATGGTTTTGTTCAACGAACAAAGCTGTTCAAAAGCCGTTTTCTTGGGAATACCCATGACTTTATTGGCTTGATCCATGGTGATGTCAATATTCAATTTCCATTTCATGGCATCAATTGCTGCTTGTTGCACCAATCCAAAATCATTCACGGTTGTCCCCGCCATGTCCATTACTACCAGTTGTGGTTTCATGAGTACAAAGGAACCCTGCAATTGAGAACTTAAAATTAAATCTCTGTTAAATACAACAATCACGAAAAAGGGTAACATCGATGTAACAATCTGGCCAAATCACGTTGAGTAATTGCGTCCTTTATGAAGATCGCCATTTTATACGCTGAAAGTCGATTTACACCTTGGAGAGAAAACATCGACACCAAAACTGTTATTCATCTTTACAAATCCTTACCCAAAAGCTCAGAGGGTACCATCATTCACATGACGAAGCCCAACGAAGAATTGGGTAAATTGCTATCGAAATTCGACTTCGTAATCAACTTATGTTATGGATATTCCCATTTATCACAAGCTGACGTGGCAGAGTGGCTAGACCAAAACAACATCAAACATTTGAGCAGCGGTGGCATTCAGCAACAAATGGCTCAGGACAAGTTGTTTGTAGAAAATGCACTTATCGATCACGAGGTTGCTGTTCCTAAGTCCATTCAACAACTATCGGAAATCAGTCAAGGTTTGTATATCTCAAAACCACGCAAAGGCGGATGTCATCGCGGTATTGAAATCACCGACGCGCAAACAGCATTTGAAAAGTTTGAATCAAATTGTTCCGAAGGCAAGCTCACACAGCCTTATCTCATCGGGCGAGAATTTAGTGTTGCCATTATTCCCAACGAGACCGGAACAGGCTTTGAAACTTTGCCACCGCTAGAAGTTATCCCTTATCCGAAAAGAACCATTTATTTGGCGGGGCAATCGCATGGCAAAACAAGAAAAAACTACCACCCCATCCTAACAACCATAGAAAAAAACAACATCATCGATGGATGTCTCACCGCACACAACGCGCTAGGATTGACTTTCTTTTCGAGGATCGATGTGCGATTGGTTGGTGACACAGCTTTCATTTTGGACGTAAACACCATGCCCAACATGCATCCTACGAAAAGCATGTTACCGGGGCTCCTAAAAACCCACAAGATTGGGATGCGTGAATTTATGCGGCGATTAATTTCGATGGGGCAACGCATTTACAGTACAGATAAGTCGCGAGAATTTGCGGATTATAAACCAATAAATGGGTGAAATTCACAAAAAACAACATTGAAATAACGCAGAAACAACAAACACGCTTTTAGTTCGATTGCTCAAGCCATGTCAAATCTACTTCCCAAACTCGTTTTAATTCCGTTGGTGGATTTGGTTATCGCTGATGCAAAACCCATTGTGTCAATTTTCCAAAGCAACTTCAAATCCGAGCAAATTTCTTGCGATGATTGGGCGATAGGGGAATTGATTGGCAAGCCAATACAGGAAGTGATTCACACGATGTGTCATCGCAGTCGAGCCAATTGCAGCGAAGACAAAATCCTCACACTAACAAAAAATATCACGCATCAATTGAACGCTTACTTTGGCACCGTCACGAATACCGCATATTCCAAAGAAGTAGATATATTCTTACATTCACTCCAAGGCAAAGGGATAAAAGTTGGACTCACCTCCTGGTTGAGCAAGGAGACAACCCAAATCGCGCTGAAAGCCGCGAATTTACTAGATCGCATCGATTGTTTCAGCCACTTTAGCGCGGGTTACCATCATGGCACATCCCCTGATATCATCTTCACATTGATGAGACAGATGGGTATTTCAAACAACGAACACGTAGCCAATTTGGGTAAAACCAAGTATGATGCATTGCGCGGATACCATGCACAGTGCAAATGGAACATCCTTATCGCAGAGGATAAAGAAAATGTGCGATGGAATGCCTACCCTAACACGGCAATTGTGGGATCACTGAGAGAGGCAACCGCTGAAATCCTGAGTAAATCTGCAGGTTCTGACTTTTTCAAAATCTTAAACAATAAAAATCGAAAACGCGGGAAATAACTTTTACTTAACACCAAACACCCATTAATCAAACAGTGAAACGATTACTTCGCTTTATAATTTCACTGTGAATTTACATACACATACAGACTTTTGCGACGGCAAAGGCTCGCCCGAAGACTTTGTAAAAAAAGCCATTTCGTTGGGGTTCAAATATTTGGGATTTAGCGCCCACGCGCCATTGCCTTTCCGTTGTGATTGGAGTTTATCCGCTGAGCGTTTAGATGTATACTGTGATGAAATTTCACATTTGAAAGCGCATTATCAAAAAAAAATAAGGATTCTCCATGGTTTTGAAATCGACTACTTGGAAGGAATGGGATTTCCTTGTTTATCGGAAGGTGCAGTTTGCAGGGCTGACTACTTGATTTGTAGCATTCACTTTCTAAAAACGCCACAATCGGCAATGACATCACCAAAGTTTGCCGAGATTGACGGAACCTATGCACAATTTATGCTGGCATTGAAGGGCCATGAATACTCGCTCAAGAAAATCCTCAGCAACTACCTCAGCGCGACCGAACAAATGATCCTCACACCCCTTGCTGCTGGCATGGTGAAAATCATTGGGCATGTTGACAAAATCGTATTAAACGCGCAACAACTACCTGAATTTGAAGGCCTTAGCGATTGGTTTTACAAAGAGCTGTTCAATATTTTACTTCAGCACAGGGATCATTACCATTCAATTGAAATCAATACCAGGGCTTTATATAAAAAAGGATTGTCTCAGCCATATCCGCGCTACGACTTATTGGAGCTGCTCGCCGGGCAGAGGATTCCGCTGATTCTCAATAGCGATGCACACCACCCATCAGAGTTGAACGCAGGGTATAAAGAGACCATAGAGAGGCTGGAATCTCTCACCAACGTCAATAGTAAAAATCTCAACTACAAATGGTTAAAGAAATAAATCACCGTCAGCATATCATCACCGCAATACTACTTGGACTAACCACATTTTGCCTGTATACATTTATGTACGCAGTGCGAAAACCATTTTCCGCATTGACATATGATAACATCTTAGTATGGGGCATCAATGTAAAAATTTGGATGGTTCTGGCCCAACTTCTGGGTTACACCTTGAGCAAATTCTATGGCATTCGCCTACTAGGGAAAATCAAACGTGAAGATCGAAGTATTTACCTCGTTTGCATTTTATCATTGGCAACGGTGCCCCTTTTCTTGCTTCAACATTTACCAACCGCAACATGGCCCTTGTTGATGTTTTTCAATGGGTTCCCCCTTGGGTTGGTTTGGGGTATCGTTTTTTCCTACGTGGAGGGCAGAAAATACACTGAACTCATTGGAGCAATGTTGGCCTGCACATTTGTCTTCTCCTCGGGATGGGTGAAATCATTTGGTCTTTATCTACAGCGTAATTTAGAACTCAACATCAATCAAGTGCCTTTTTTTACCGCCATCATTGCACTCATCGCTGCCGCTATCGTGATATTCATTTTGGAAAAACTGCCACCACCAAATTCTGAGGATAAATTGCTGCGAAATGATAGAAAACCACTCAATCCCATTGAACAGCGCAGATTCCTTCGGGATCATGGCTCTATTTTAATACCCTTCGTAATTATTTACGGTATTTTCACCATCATGCGCGACTTCCGCGACAATTTCTCGGCAGAAATGCTTACCGAGAACGGTGCCTATTCCGGCGATGTATTCATCAATATGGAACTGAAAGTATCCCTCGTACTGCTCTGTTTGGTGCCTTTGTTTTCTTGGATCAAAAACCACCAAACCGCTTTGAATACCACCACCTTTTCGATCGTTGTAGGTATACTCACGAGTCTCGCAGCCACATTTTTGTTCATACAACACCAAATTTCAATCATTGGACTTTTGATGTTCACGGGTGGTGGATTTTATTTGGGATATATTTTGATTAATATCAGTGTGATGGACAGAATTATTGGGTTTTCTGGAGTATCTGGAAATTCAGGATTTTTAATTTACATCGCCGATAGCGTGGGGTATTTGTTCTCGTTGATCATTAGCTCATTTGCACTGCTGAACAAGATTGACTCGATGAAATGGACTTCCCTTTACCTCGGTTTAATCATCGTGGGATCCTGTTTAATCTTCCTATTGGCGCTCAGCATTCCATATCAATTGCAAAAAAAGAAACAATCGCACAATCATGCAGAAATTATCACAGCCTAGAGCCATCGTTGTTGGTGCCGGTATTTTAGGCCTCGCTTATGCCAGATCTTTGAGTTTGCGCGGATATTCCGTAGATGTTTTTGAACGATCTGAAAAAGCGAGTGGATCTTCCATCCGAAATTTCGGCATGGTTTGGCCCATTGGTCAACCCCACGGAAGAATGCTCAACCGCGCAATGAAATCGCGTGAGATATGGGTTGATTTATGTAAATCGGCAAAAATCTGGGCGAAGCAAACGGGCAGTTTACAACTCCTATCAAATGAACTAGAATTTGAAATGGGCAAGGAATTTTTGGAGAGAGAATCTACGCACCGTCCTAAACTTCAGCTGCTCGACAAACAGCAAACAAAAGCCATTTTTCCGTTGGCCCACAAAAACAATCAAGGTGCCATTTTTAGTGGAACGGAGGTTATTGTTGA
>DBCP01000020.1 GCA_002293105.1 Bacteroidetes bacterium UBA955
CCCCATCATTTGAAACGCTGCTGCATCATTGGACTCTTTCTGTTCCTTGGCATCTTGCCAAAATTGGTGCGTGCACAGTCAAATGGATTAAATAAATACGTAAACATCCAATATCACGGTAGCCAATTTACCGCTGTGTTGGATTTATTCACCCAACAAACAGGTTTCAATTTTGCCTACAATAACCAATTGTTGCCCCTCTCAAAACTACATGATATCCATTATCAAAATTTACGGGCCGACAAAGCCCTGCGTGATTTTTTACAACAAAATGGGTTGGATTTTCAGGTCTCTAATACCACCATTGTCTTAAAAAAGTGGTCGCCCAGTAAACCCCTGAAACACTATTTTCTCACCGGCCGCGTATTACAAGCACCCACCGGCGAGCGCTTGGTGAAAGCCGTAGTTCAGATTCCCCAACGCAATCAGTATACCTATACCGATGAATTTGGCATGTTTAAAATCGCATTGCCACAAAACCCTGATGGAAATATAGATACACTCTTACTGTCTGTTTATTATCCAGGCTACGAACCGTATTTAGACACACTTTTCGGACAGAGGGATTACTTCATTACCGCCAAATTACAACCCCATTTCGAGCGCATTGAAGCCACATTGGTACAAGCGAGCAAAACCCAAAGTCGATTGTCCGTTATTCATGGCCAGTCAGATCAGGTTTGTTTGTCTTCAGCGAAGTTACAACAGATCCCAGCATTGCTTGGTGAGGGGGATGTCATGCGAGCCCTCAGCATGAATCCAGGTGTCGTAAGCGGTTCTGAAGGAATGTTGGGCATGTATGTGCGGGGCGGGGCGGCAGACCAAAATTTGGTTCTCATTGACGATGTGCCCGTATTCAATGCATACCACTTGTATGGCGTTTTTGGTATTTTCAACGGCGATATTGTAAAGAGTGCCCAAATGAATCGCGGTACGTTTTCACCGGAGCATGGCGGACGTTTGAGCAGTGTAATATCCGTTCAATCCATGGATGGAAACGAAAATCAATGGGCGGGGAATATCACCATGGGCGCACTTACGAGCAAAGCCTTTCTCCAAGGTCCAATTTGGAAAAAAAGAACCACCATCGCTTTGGCCTTCAGAAGGTCCAACTTCGACCTCCTCACACAATCCATTGCCAATGCAGTATTCAAGGATAGTAACAACATCAATCGATACAATTTTTGGGACGTAAACGCCAAAATAAACCACCGATTTAGCGAAAAAAGCAACCTCTCACTGACTTTATACACCGGAAGAGATCGGGCATTTTTCATCGACAAAGACTACGGAGAAGCCAATGAAATTAGCATCTATCAAAAAAGAGAACAGGGCAACCTATGGGGCAATCAACTTGGTAGTTTGAAGTGGCAATACTTTTTCAACCGACGCATTCGTTTCACCGCAAAAGCCCATTACACCGATTACTCATTCACACAGCATAACGATTTTCATTATCGTGTTCGCAACGAATTAGACCCAAACAAAAATAAGGACAACTACACCGATTATAACCTCAAAAACGGATTGCGCGATATTTCGGCCGACGGCAAGTTCGATATCCAATGGAGCAAATACCTCGCCCTAAAACTTGGCGGTGGATATATTCAACACACATTTACACCGGGCGATAGAACATTGGTAACCCAATTTGATTCCGTTTTCCGGACTTACCAATACAACGATAGAAAAGTTATTACACCTGAGATTTTCACCTATGCCAATATAGAATTTCATCACCCAAAATGGGGATTTTTGGATGTCGGTAGCAGGGTGTCTTACTTCGGCTTGGAGGACAACCAGTTTTATATCCGCCCGGAGCCCCGTTTCAACTATCGCTATCGCATTACGCCTCAATTGTGGTTAAAAGCAGCGGCTTCACAGAATGTTCAATTCTTCCATCAATTGAATAACCTAACCATGGGATTACCCTCGGATTTATGGGTGCCATCCAATGCCCAATATGCCCCAGCGCAAGCCAAACAACTGTCTTTCGGAACAACACTGACCAAACCCAAATTCCAATATAGTGTGGAATACTTCCAAAAAAGGTTCACCAATCTACTGGAATACCGTGATAATGCAGCCTACATTACCAGCGCACAGAACTGGGAAAAAACCGTCGCCCAAGGAATCGGTGAAGCCGAAGGATTGGAGTGTTTAATTGAAAAAAGAACGGGGAAATTAACCGGTTGGGCGAGCTATTCACTCATCTACAACAACCGCCAATTCAATGAACTGAACCAAGGCAATGTATTCCCATCTCGATACGACCGCAGACACAATTTTTATTTGGTTGGTATCTATCGACTTTCCTCACAAGTCATGATTAGTGGTAGTTGGACGTACAATTCTGGTTTTGCTTACACGCTACCTGTTGGTGTTTATCAATCACCTACACCCCAAGATCCCTATGCTGAGGTGTTTATTTATGGCGATCGCAACAATGCCAGAACCCGCGACAACCATCGCCTCGATCTTTCTGCGCAATACAACGTGAAACACAAAAAATTTTCGGAGACTTGGTCGCTTGGAATCTATAATGTATACAACCGCCAAAACCCATTTTTCATCACCTTTGCATACGACAATCAAGGACAAAGACGTTTGACGCAATTGTCGTTGCTTCCCATCTTACCGCACATCAATTACCAAGTTTCCTTTTGACACGCCCATCAACATATCGCAAAGCGTTTAGCCAATCTAGATACCGATTTGCCACAGAGCGATTTGGGCTTTTTGTTGTCATGGCGATGCTGGCTTCGTGCAGTCAAGATATTGTAGTTCCCCAACCCGATATCATGGCAGAAGGACCTGTTGTTGAATGTATTATCGAAGCCGATAGTCAACATTTGGTTAGATATTCTAGAGTGGTACCCATCTCTGAACCATTCAATCTGCCGAGTCAAGCCCATGTTACATTAGAAATTTCCGGAGCCAAAAGCAAACTAGCTAGAAACATTTCTCCTGGGAATTTCATGATCGATGATTTCTTTGTTAAGGCTAGAGATAGCTTTCATTTTCAGTTGTTCTCTCCGGACGACACAGTGAAAATCAGCGATGTGATGCCATCGAACATTGTGCTCACCAAAACTGATACGCTGACGCAAGCCATCGCTGGCATCGGACTCACACAAGTATTTTCAATTCAATTTCGCGACAGTGCCATCGATGAAAACTACTATCGATTATCCGCGGCCCGCCAAACGAAAAAATATGTTTTGGGTTCGAGCGGACAAAAACTCGACAGTGCTATAGAATGGCAAACCATGAAAATTGATGGGAATGAAACCCCTTTTGTTCGAAACAATTTTAACAACTACACGGAGCAAGAAATTCTATTTTCCGATGAAATTTTCAACGGTGTTCTCTCAACCTTTCGATTTCATAATTTGTTGCCATTTCAGAATACAACTTCTGAAAAAACGATGTCGGTTTTGGTCACGTTAGAAAATATATCCTTTGCCACCTACCAATATTACAACTCACGGGCAGAACACTTGTGGAGTCAAAAATCCATCACCCAATTACCTGGTCCCGTTCAAACCAACATCCCCAAAGGATATGGTGTGTTGGGCGCATCCACCAGTGTAAAGTGGTTGATTGTTTACCCTGATTAATCCAGAGAGAAATGGGC
>DBCP01000064.1:0-3455 GCA_002293105.1 Bacteroidetes bacterium UBA955
AACTGGGCACCCTTTTATCACCCAGCCGGAAAGAAAATCCTTTTCTCAAGCAACCACCACAGCAAACGCGGCTACGATTTTCAATTGTACATGATCAACGAAGATGGCACCGGCTTGGAGCGCATCACCAACGAAAGCATGTTTAACGCTTTCCCGATGTTTTCACCCGACGGCAAACAGCTCATTTTCAGTTCTAACCGCAGAAATCATGGCACCCGCGACACCAACTTATTCTTGGCAGATTGGGTTGACTGATGCTGGTTAAAACCGAAGCGATTGTCGTAAAGCGAACACCCTATACCGATCATTCGGCGGTGGTAAAATTGTTTACCCGAGAATTCGGACTATTGCCCTTTTTGATTCAAGGGCTGCACGGCAAGCACAACAAAAACTCGTTGTTTCAGCCGGGAACATTGGTGGAAGTGGTCTTTCATAAGCAAAACAAGGGCATGATGCGGGCAAAAGAAGTCTCGCTCGTCTCAGGGTGGGGTTACAGCCACTATCCCATTCACGATCAGGTGCGATGGTTTTTCTTGGAGTTATTGAGCCATGTATTGCACGAAGAACAGCCCGAAGAATTGCTATTTGAAACGTCCAAAGCAACCTTTCAAAAACTGAACGATGGGTGTAAAGAGTTACCCATCTTACCCGTTCAATTTCTGTTTGAATTTTGCGAGGTAACCGGACACGGCTTACAATTGAATGCTGAGAGTATTGCTTTGGGATTGGACATCCTATCGGGAAGTACAGCCACGTCGCGCAGCATTCCTTCCAACATCATCGATCCATCTGCCTGCGAAGTAATGGCACAAATCATTTCAGGAGAAATCAAAAGTGCACCGGCAGGAATCAGAAAATTGTTGGTAAGCAAACTCGTTGATTACATAGAAACCCATGTGATCCCAGGTAAAACCATCCAATCGCTCGAAATTCTTCAGTTGATTATGCAAGAACCGCAGTAGCAACCTCATCGTTGAGCATCGCTACGGCCAGATCTACCATGTTCTTGGACCCCACAAACATGGGGACGCGTTGGTGTAATTCTGTGGGTTTCACATCCAATACACGCTCTGTACCCGTACTCGCGGCACCACCAGCCTGCTCAGCGATGAATGCCATGGTATTGCACTCGTACATCAATCGCAACTTGCCATTGGGCGATTTCTCTGTAGGGGGATAAATGAAAATCCCGCCCTTCAATAAATTGCGGTGAAAATCGGCAATCAAAGAACCAATGTAACGTGCGGAATAAGGTCGGTTTGTGCCTTTGTCTTTGGTTTTGCAAAACGCCACATAATCCTGAACACCCTGTGGGAAATCTTCTAAATTGCCTTCGTTCACACTGAAAATCTTGCCATCGGCGGGGGTTTGAATATTGGGGTGGCTCAGGCAGAACTCCTGAATGCTATCGTCAAGGGTAAATCCGTTCACACCTACACCGGTAGAATATACCAACATGGTGCTTGATCCATAAATGAAATATCCGGCTGCAACCTGGTGCTTACCTTTTTGCAAACAGTCTTCCACGGTGGGTTTCGCCATTGGATTTTTGCGGGTATAGATACTAAAAATGGTTCCGATGCTCGCGTTCACATCAATGTTAGAACTACCATCCAAGGGATCCATCGCTACGATGTATTTCTCGTTCTCGGCGCCTTCCACGTAATACACATCATCGTTCTCCTCTGAAATGATCATGCAAACCTCGCCGCTCCTGCTCAATGCCGCAATAAATATATCGTTCGCAATCACATCCAACTTTTTCTGCTCTTCACCCTGTATGTTGGTGGAACCTTGATTTCCCAAAATATCAATTAAACCTGCTTTGCGTACATCGCGATTCACCATTTTCGCCGCCAACTCCAAAGAGCGGAAAATCTTACTCAATGAACCTTGGGCATCCTTATATAAGGCCTGTTGGTCTACGATGTACTGTTCGAGGGTGATAACTTTAGAATACGACATATATAGAATGAGGACAATTGGTATTTATTTTGCAAAGCAACAACAAAAACCTGAATTAACCGACTCCCCTATCCTTCAATGAAAATATTCAAGTTCGGCGGCGCATCCGTTCAAAATGCTCAAGGCGTAAAAAATGTAGCCCAAATTCTTCAAAGCCACAGCAGCAGCAACCTACTGGTTGTCATAAGCGCTATGGGAAAGACTACCAATGCGTTAGAACAGGTTATTCACCATTGTTTTCACAACACGGGAAAGGTACATGAAGCCCTTCAAACGGTCTTCCAATACCACGATGGCATTCTCAAAGATCTGTTTGGAGAGGAGGATTTGGTCGGGGTAAGTGACATCCGAAATCTTTATTTGGAGCTCGAATGTTTTGTAGACAACCCAAATTTGCAAGATGATTATGACTTTTTATACGATCAAATCATTGGATATGGCGAATTAATGGCCACAAAAATCGTCAGCAACTACCTATTGTCGCAAAAAATCAACAATCAGTGGATTGACGCGAGAAACTTCATCCAGACCGATAGCCGATACCGCGATGCACGTGTGCAATGGCCCGAAACTGAGAAAGTGATTAAGAATCGTTTGTTGCCAATCGCAAGAAAAAACCTGGTTATCACACAAGGGTTTATTGGACGGGGATTTTCAGGAGAAACCACCACGTTGGGACGTGAGGGATCCGATTACAGCGCAGCCATTTTCGGTAGCCTCATGGGCGCCGAATCCATCACCATTTGGAAGGATGTTGCCGGCGTAATGAATGCCGACCCCAAGAAATTCGACCACGCCGTTTTGATTTCTGAGCTTACCTACAACGACGCCATTGAGTTGGCTTATTACGGTGCTTCAGTCATTCACCCCAAAACCATCCAACCACTCCAAGCCAATGGCATCCCCTTGTACGTGCGATCGTTCTTGAATCCAGACGCCCCAGGCACCAAGGTCAGCGCCGATAGTAGTGTCATCTCCGTGCCCTGCAAAATCCATAAATCGCAACAACTACTATTGGAAATTAGCACCCGCGACTTCACATTCATCGCAGAAGACCACCTCAAACAGATATTTCAATCACTTTCCGAAAACAAAGTGCGTTGTAACTTGATGCAAAATTCGGCGATTTATTTCCGATGTGTAATCGACAATAAGGAGAACCGACATCAACCGTTAATGGATTCGCTTCAGGCCATGGGATTGGACGTTACGATTCGTCAAGACCTGGATTTGTTGAGCATTTACCACCCGCAAGGGAGTTTCGACAAACAAACCGATGTTGGAAACCACAACATTGTTTTGCAACAAAACATGGGCAATTCAACCCACTACCTGATTACGGCCTAACCTGGAGTCGCTGTCCCACTTCTATTTGATTGGATTCCAGTCGATTCCAAGACTTCACCTGCTCTACGGTGATATTGTACTTGCGCGAAATTGAATACAACGTTTCTCCAGGCTGAACAAAGTGATACGCATCGTATTGAGGC
>DBCP01000064.1:3575-5233 GCA_002293105.1 Bacteroidetes bacterium UBA955
GAATCCACCGACAAACGATACAATCGCGCAATCGAGAACAAGGTTTCACCACGAATAACAATGTGTGTCCGTGGTGAATTGCTCGAACCCGTATTGCTCATAAAATTGCGATAATCCACCTGCGTTTCTTCACTCATTTTCACGTTCGGGCGCAACACCAAAATCTGACCTTCCGCCACCGAATAACCATCCAAATTATTCCATCGGGCCAAATCCAATGCCGTAACATTCATTCGCTGGGCGATGTCCTGCAGCGTTTCTCCTGCCTGTACTTCGTATACCGTTCCTTTGGGTTTATTCTCTTGGGTGATGGATCGCTGATTCAAAATCAAATCAACGGCATTCACCTGATTGGGGTTGTCGTTCCGCTCCAAAATTGCTGGCGATGACTCTCGTTTTTCCTTGAGGTTGATCACTTCACCGGGTCTCACTTCCAGGCCAGGTTCTAAGCGATTCAACTTGTACAAATGCTTGACTTTCACCCCGTATTTCTGGGAAATCTCGCGCATCGTTTCTCCATTTTTCACTGTATGATTGTTCTCAACAGCCCTTCTGCGCTTGGGTTTGAGGTAAATGATTTCGCCCGGACTCAACATATCGCCTTTGGAAATGTCGTTGTATTTGTAAATCTGCCAGGTCGACATATTATACCTATCAGCCACTTGTTCAGGCGTTTCACCGGGCTTGGCCATGATGGCTTGAATACCGTTTACTTCTGTTGGTGCGTTGTTGGCTGCGGCTCCAGGAGTATAAAAATCCTCCCCGAAAATCACCATGGAATCGTACTGACTGAGGCGATACTTTTCAATCACGCCGATCAAAATATTGCCGTAGTTGGGATTGGTGGCATAACCTGCCTCCCGCAAACCGTTGGCCCAGCCTTTGTAATCGGTGGCGCTGAGTTCGAACAACAAGAAATATCGCTTGCCGCCTTTCAAAAACAACGAATGGTCCCGATAGCTATCGAAGGCTGTCTCGTATCCCCGAAAACACTCATCTTTGGCATCGTCATCGGCCAAACAGAACTTGCCCGTCCAGTTGCTTCTGCATTTGATCCCAAAATGATTGTTGCAATTTTTCGCCAATTTGCTGTTGCCACTGGCGCTTTCCAACACCCCCTGCCCTAGCGTAATACTCGCGGGAACCCCATACGCACGCATTTCTTGCATCGCCACCAGCTTGAATGAGTCAATGTATTGACGGGTGCTCATCAACTGTGCCGACAACTCCACGCACAAAAACAGACTCAAACACAACACCCAATACCTACGGCCAAAATGTTGCTGAAAAGGAATCTCCATTGTTACAAACCTAGCCCTGGCATCGCAAAGCCAACAATCAATTTATCCAACGAATGTGCAATACCATGCGATAAATCCGTAATAAATCCCGATTTTTGTACATATCATGATGAAACGCATTCTGTTTACCCTTCTGGCCCTCATCAGTTTCAGCAACGCTTGGTCACAATTTGGTTTCCCAAAACCTGTTTTCAAGCCCAGCTTCTCCAAAACACAAGCCAAAGCGGGCGATGTAATTGACATCATCATTCGGTTCGATGTGGCCAAAGGATTTCACGTGTATAGTGAAAAAAGCGATTGTGGTGACGACAACGGCCCGATCCGCGCCAGCATCGATTTCACGCCCAACCCCAGCTA
>DBCP01000064.1:5370-6731 GCA_002293105.1 Bacteroidetes bacterium UBA955
GGCGGCATACAAATGTTGTTTAACGGACAGATTTGCAATGAAGGCGGATGCGATAACATCAGAGACGTTAAAATTGCGAGTCCAGCCCTCGAAGTCACCGGCACCGCCGCAGCAGACCAAACCCTGTCGCAGCCAATCGCTCCTGGTCCCGAAGCCCTGGATACAGTAGCAACCACTGTCACCGAAGCCCCCATCGCCGTGAGTGCAGAAGCACCGGCCTACAAGCAAGCAAAAGTGTTGCCCTTGAAGACCTTTAACGGACAAGCCAACGAAGAACAGAGCAGCGGATTCTTGGGATTGTTCATTTTGGCGTTCGTGAGTGGATTAACCGCCTTGCTCACCCCTTGCGTATTCCCCATGATCCCCATGACGGTTTCGTTTTTCATCAAAAACAACAACCGCAAAATTGCATTGCGCGATGCAGCCATTTTCTCTGTCAGCTTGATCGGTTTTTATACAATCATCGGAACCATCGTTGCCATCAGTTTTGGCTCCAACGCCGCCAACTTCGTGAGCACACACTGGATTCCCAATATTTTCTTCACCCTCATTTTTATCGTTTTTGCCGCGAGTTTCTTTGGCGCCTTTGAAATCACCCTTCCCTCTTGGATTGTGAACAAGGTAGACCAACAAGCCGATAAAGGCGGAATCACCGGCGCGATTTTCATGGCAGTTACCATTGCTTTGGTTTCGTTTTCTTGCACCGGCCCAATCGTAGGCACAGTGCTCGTGGAAGCGGTTCATGGCGATACCTTGCGTCCTGTTGTGGGCATGTTCGGCTTCTCATTGGCCTTCGCCTTGCCGTTTGGGTTGTTGGCTTTATTCCCTTCATGGTTGAACAACCTGCCCAAAAGCGGCGGATGGTTGAACAGCGTAAAAGTGGTGTTGGGCTTCGTAGAATTGGCCTTCGCCCTGAAATTCTTAAGCATCCCGGATCAAACCTACCATTGGGGAATCTTGGATCGCGAAATTTACTTGGCCATATGGATTGTGATATTCTCCTTATTGGGTCTGTATTTGTTGGGAAAAATCAAATTCTCGCACGACAGTGAAGTACAATATTTGAGTGTACCCAGATTGGGATTTGTGATTGCCACATTCACCTTCGTGGCCTACATGATTCCGGGCATGTGGGGCGCGCCACTCAAAGGCTTGGCCGGATACTTGCCCCCATTGAGCACCCAAGACTTTAACAGCAACATCAAAGGCGGTGCCCATGGCGATGGCAACATCACCACCACCCCATCGTACGCAAATCAACTGCACATTCCCCACGGATTGGTGGGATATTACGACTACGATGAAGCCCTTGCCGCAGCCAGAGAGTTGAAAAAGCCTTTGTTCATCGACTTTACCGGTCA
>DBCP01000073.1:0-3100 GCA_002293105.1 Bacteroidetes bacterium UBA955
CCTAGCAAGGGTAGTTGGTCTGGTAATGGCATTGTGGATTCAACGTTCAATCCAGCCGTTGCAGGGGAAGGTCGACATCGAATTTTTTACCAAGTTCAACAAGGTGCCTGCACAAACAATGACAGTCAGTCAATGGATGTTAATTCCAGACTAAAAATAATTCTATCGCCCAAAAGCGATAGTGCGTGCTACGGTAAAATATTGACGTTCGACGCTATCGCGAACGGGGGATTGATCGCCAATTATTCCTTAAAATGGTCTCATGGTCAGACAGGCAATAAAACCTTTTATATCGCCAATCAAGGCGGAAGATTGATTGGGACAGTGCGTGACGGATGTTCAGACGACGCTCAAGATACCGCCAACATTTATGTTCATCCGCGTGTTTGGTCAATAACAACTGTGAGCGATACCGTTTGTAGGGGGTTAAAGGGTTGGGCTTTGCTAAAATTGGGAAATGGAAACCCTGCGAAACGCACTTGGGCCCATGATCTTGGATACATGGCAGATACGTTACATGCCTTTGCCGACAATCTATATCGGGTGACCATTCGAGACGAAATTACTGGTTGTCAGACAGATACCACCATCGAAATCCCCGGTTACAAAGCCATTCAAGCGGGTTTTAGCATTCAAAAACAAAGTCAAGGTGATTGTTTGTCGCCGCTCGACGAAACTGCCCTGTTCATTAATCAAAGCAGCGGTGGTACTAAAGGACAGTGGTTTTGGGGCGATGAAACACAAACTCCATTCTCACCCAGTATCAACCCCACCCATCAGTATAATGGATTGCTACCCAATTACAAAGTCATGTTGGCGATTCAGAACGAAGGTGGGTGTGCTGACACTGTAATCAAAAACATCTGCTACCATGATACGGTGATCTTGTATCTCCCAACCGCATTTACACCCAATGGCGACGGTATTAATGATGCGTTTCAACCAGACATTTATGGGTCTTCCGATTATCGACTGATGATTCTCAATCGCTGGGGTGAAATTGTGTATGAATCGAAAGACAAGAAAATCCTCTGGGATGGCACCAAAAACAACCAAGATTGCCCCGAAGGCGTATATGCTGTTATCCTTGAATACAAGAGCTTGAGGCAATCAAAACGATTTGCGAGAAGTTCTCTCACATTGATGCGTCCAAAATCACCCTAATAGACGAAATTTGCGTGATGTTTAGCGTGAATTGGGTATATGGCATGTGGGCTGATGAATTCCGTAAACGGTTGATCGGTGGTTGTTTTCAAGGTGCGATTAGTTTTGACAAAGACACGCTTTACCTTCAGTTTATTGAACAGAACGGAGAAACCTATACCATTGAATGTAAATTCATTGAAGGTCATTTGATTCTGTTTCTTAGCGATAAAATTTTCGATAGCAGCGCCAATAAAAAGGGCATTTTGCAGTTCAAGGAAATTGAAAACCAATCTATCAGACAGGTGCACTACAATCCAAAGGATCGGTGGATTTGTTTATCTGTAGGACAGCAACATCAACTTTGGATCAAAGGGTTTGGCAAATTCGGCAACATTCTATTGCGCGACACCAATACGGGGGAAACACTGTCTATATTCAAACTATCGTTAAAGTCCGATTGGGATTTTCAGTATCCAGATATCAATATTGAGAATGAACTTGCCGCGGTAAGCATCGTTCCAACCATTGAAGAATGGAGTGTCTTGGGATTTTTGAGCCAACCTTTCAGTATAACAGATTTATTGACGGCCCAACACAATTTCCTGAGAACGTACTTCTTTGAAAAAAACAAAGCACAGCTCAAGGATCAGTTAGAGCGGAAGGCAAAGCACCTAAAAAAAATACTCTCTGAATCAAAACGTCGACTGGTAGAAATTGCTGAGCGTCGGAGTTATAAAGAGATTGGCGACTTGATCCTCGCACATGCACATTCCCTTAAACCCGGTTTATCTAAGGCCCTTGTAACAGATTATTACACGGATCAACGCATTTGGATTAAGCTCAATCCTGACTTGTCTGCCACCGATAATGCCAAAAAATACTATGGCAAAGCGAAAAACGAAGTCATTGAACAGAAAAAACTGCAAGACCAACTCGCTTTGACCGAATCCAATTTAGAAGAAACCTCATTAAAACTGGATGGCGTGTTAAAAGCTGAGGATTTCCGTGGGCTAAAGTCCTATCAAAAGATTGTGCCTGTGGTTCAAGCGCAGTCAGACACCTTACCCTATCGATTGCACGAATTTCAAGGCCACCAAATTTGGGTAGGAAAAAACAATAAGTCAAATGATCAAATGTTGAGAATGAGCCAAAAGAATGATCTGTGGTTGCACGCAAAAGATGTTGCTGGTTCTCACGTGATTATTAAAAAGAAGGGTGCACAGTTCCCTCAGGCCATTATCCAATATGCAGCTACTTTGGCAGCGAAAAATTCCAAAGCCAAAACGCAACAAGTGGTTCCGGTCATTGTTGTAGCGAGAAAGTTTGTTTCCAAGCCCAAGAATGCCGCACCTGGTGAGGTAACCTTGCAAAAAGAAGAAATTGTAGACGCTTTTATTGGGGAATAGGAACGAAATCAATCGTTAAATATCCAATCGTTGGTGCGATTCACCGCCAAATATTGTCCCTTTTCATTGACATCCAATTGAGCCACAGCAAAGGCTGCATCGTGCTCAAAAAATAACCAAGCACCCTTTTCTTTGAGCCACGGAAGAATCTGTTTCTTCTCTTCCATCGTAATTAAGGGCTGAACATCGTAGCCTATCACATAATTCACAGGGACGTGGGCTGCAGCTGGAATGAGATCCGCCATATACATCAATGTGTAATTGGAACCGTGTATTACGGGCGCAATCATCCCCAAGGTGTGTCCATTGAATACTCTCACTTCAATGCAATCAAACAAAATGTCACCATCGTCCACGAAATTCAAAACGCCATGCTCCTTTAGCGGCAAGAAGTTTTCTGTCAAAAAAGAAGGTCTTTCTCTGTCGTTTGGGTGATTCGCATGCTCCCATTGTGCTTTCGTTACGTGGTATTGAGCATTGGGAAATTTGGGCAACAACGCCCCTGCTTCGTTGCGAATCACAGCACCCCCACAATGGTCGAAATGCAA
>DBCP01000073.1:3181-12295 GCA_002293105.1 Bacteroidetes bacterium UBA955
AGTGAATAATCGCCGTTCAAATAATAATGTCCGAAGAACTTTTCACTCTGCTTATCCCCTATTCCTGTATCGATCAAGATTTTGCGATCAAGGGTTTCAACCAACAGACATCGCATCGCCCAATTGCACAAGTTATTATCATCCGCGGGCACCCATTTTTGCCAAAGCACTTTAGGAACTACCCCAAACATCGCCCCGCCATCCAATTTGAAATTTCCGCTATGAACTACGTGAATTTTCATCTTAGAAATCATGATAGACATCGGTTAGGGCTTCATGTCCCTCCTCGGTAATCAAAATGGTATGTTCAAACTGTGCACTCAATTTGCCATCGATGGTTCGAGCTGTCCACCCATCTTTGCGATCCACCTTGGCCCTTGCCTTACCTGCATTAATCATGGGCTCAATGGTGAAAATCATACCAGGTTTCAAAATCGGACCTGTATTGGCATCTGCGATATGGGCTACGTCAGGTGCTTCGTGGAATTTCAAACCCACACCGTGACCGCAGAACTCATACACCACTGAATACCCATTCTTTTGGGCATGTTGGGCTATGTGGTAACCAATGTTATTCAGGCGATTGCCGGGAAAACACTGTTGCATGCCAACTCGAAGGCATTCTCTGGTGGTTTCCACCAAGCGCTTGGCATAATCACTCACCTCTCCTGCGTAGTACATCTTGCAAGTGTCGCCATAGAATCCACCCAAAATTGTTGTTACGTCAATATTTACAATGTCCCCATGTTCAATGATGGTATCGTTGGGTACGCCGTGACAGATTACATCGTTGGGAGAAATACAGCAGGAGTACTTGTATCCACGGTAGCCTTTGGTCGCCGGAATAGCGCCGTGATCACGCACAAATTCTTCGCACTTCTTATCGATATCGATGGTTTTCATCCCTGGAACAACAAACTGTTCCAAGTATTTTAATGTTTCGGCAGCCAAATGAGCACTCTTTCGAATGCCTTCTATCTGCTCAGCGGTTTTAATAACAATGGATGACACGGATATTATGATAAATTGCCTTTAGAAATGGCTTGTATGACGTCTTGCTTGGTGATAATATGCCAATTGCCGCCCATATCCATCATCAAAACGGCTGCATTGCTTTGATTGATTTTTGTGGATACTTCTTCGATGGTAGCCATATGAGATACAATTGGATAGGCTTTTCCCATGATATCAGCCACTGGCTTTTCCATAAGTTCACGGTTTTTCAACAATTCAGCGTACAGCTGCGCATCTTCAACCGCACCAACAAACTGATTGGAATCGTCCTTTACTGGCAACTGAGAAACGCTATATTTCTGCATCAAACCAATTACATGTTCGCAGGTATCTGTGGGCTTTACACTCAATAGAGGCAATTGTGCATGCCCGGCAATCAAATCCAAAGCCGTGGTTAAAGGTTTAGGGGCGATAAAACCGCGATCGCGCATCCAATCTTCGTTGTACATTTTACCCAAATAACGGGTTCCATGGTCATGAAAAATCACCACAACCACATCCGAAGCCTTGAAGCGATCTTTCATTTGAAGTAACCCAGCAATGGCTGACCCCGCACTGTTTCCAACAAAAATGGCCTCTTCACGTGGGATTCTTCGGGTCATCACCGCTGCGTCCTTATCCGTAACCTTTTCAAAATGGTCGATGATGCCAAAGTCCACATTGGCAGGCAAAAAATCCTCACCAATCCCTTCTGTGATGTAAGGATAAATCTCATTTTTATCAAAAATGCCTGTCTCCTTGTACTTTTTAAACACAGACCCATAGGTATCAATCCCTAGAATTTGAATGTCTGGGTTCTGCTCTTTCAAAAACTTACCGGTTCCGCAGATAGTTCCACCTGTGCCAACGCCAACCACCAAATGGGTGATTTTACCTTCGGTTTGATCCCATATTTCAGGACCTGTTTGCTCATAATGGGCTTTAGAATTACTCAGATTGTCGTATTGATTTGGTTTCCAAGCATTTGGAATTTCATTGGCCAATCGGGTACTCACACTATAATAACTACGGGGGTCTTCTGGGTCAACATCGGTTGGACAAACGATAACTTCCGCACCGAAGGCCTTCAAAGCATCCACTTTCTCTTTGCTTTGTTTATCGGTTGTTGTGAAAATACAACGATATCCTTTGATTACCGCTGCAATGGCCAAACCCATACCGGTATTACCACTGGTTCCCTCAATAATCACCCCTCCAGGCTTTAACAAGCCGCTTGCCTCAGCATCCTTAATCATTTGCAATGCCATTCGATCTTTGATGGAGTTACCAGGATTGGTGGTTTCTACCTTTGCATATACCGTACAAGGCAAATCCTTGGTGATGGTATTGAGTTTCACCATTGGCGTATTTCCAATGGTTTCCAAAATGTTCTGATAGACCCGCATATGGATGCAAATTTACCCTTCTCCGTTGGCTTTTTTAGAAAAATCCAAATTTCTGTGAGCGAATCGATTTCAATGAATAGGTTGGCAAGGAAATGAGTGGTAATTTGGCCGATAGATTGCGTCTGATGAAAACCTGCTTAATCATCCCTTGTTATAACGAAGCAACGCGAATTCCTTTAGCGGAATATACCCATGCCTTGCAGCAAGATGCATTTTTGCAATTTGTTTTTGTCAATGATGGCAGCAAAGACGAGACATTTCCTGTGCTGAAACAGTTGCGTGATTCACAAGATTCTCCAATAAAATCTCGGATTCATATTTTATCGTATAAAAACAATAAAGGCAAATCAAACGCAGTTTCATTGGGATTGAATATCGCCTACAGTACCATGATTGGCCATTCAACGTCAACCCAATATCAATCTGAAATTGACATGGTCGGTTTCGACAATATTCAAGCCGATTACTTTGGATTTTGGGATGCGGATTTGGCAACTCCATTTAGTGAAGTTGAATGGTTTTATCGTTTTAAAGAGAATTCTCAGACCAAACCGATATTAATCATAGGGTCCAGAGTAGCCCGATTGGGTGCCAATATACAGAGAACCCTATTCCGACATTATTCTGGACGATTGTTTGCCACTTTGATCAGTCAAGGTCTTGGCTGGAAAGTCCACGACACACAATGCGGTGCCAAATTAATGCAGCCCGAATTGATTCCAGTTTGCTTCAGCAAACCATTCTATACTTCATGGTTGTTTGATGTTGAAATGTTGTTACGCATGCAACAGCACTTTGGTAAAAACGCTGAATCCATGGTTTTGGAGGTCCCTATTCGCACTTGGACCGACGTAGCAGGATCAAAGATTGGTTGGTCAGACTTTATCAAAGTCCCCTATCAAATATGGCGGGTATTCCGCGCCTATAAAAAATAATTGAATTGTATTTTTTGGTCGTTAGAGCGACAAAGCATAACGCATTTGCGCCAAATGGTGCTCACCATGCCAAGCATACAATCGAATAATATCACTGAGACTGACCATCCTACCCGATTCTGGATGTAGTAATGTTTTGGCCAAATGGGTCGCTGGATCTTTCAAGGATTCCAACAACAACAATGACCACTTCTGATGTAAACCCAACAAAATCAGGTAACTAGCTTCCTGATGAAATTGTGCATCTGGCGTTTCATTCCATTTGTTTTCATCCCAAGGTTGTATCATGTCTTGATCTTGGATAAGAATGTGCTTCGTTCTTACGTAGGCATTCAAATGCGCATCGGCCAGGTGGTGCACGATTTGACGTAAATTCCAACCACCCTCTCTATATCCAATCTCCCATTGGTCTTCTTTCACAACAGAAATCACTTTGGCAAGCTCTGTAGGAAACTGCTGTATTATCATCACATCGTTGAGCAGGGAACCCAAGGAACAGGATGCATCCCAATCAAATTCAGGCAATATTAATCCTTCCGACATATCAATTGATCCACTCAAACCCAGTATATGGAACCAAAACATCTGGCACTTTGATGCCATTGGGCGTTTGATTGTTTTCAAGCAATGCGGCTACAATACGCGGTAATGCCAAAGCTGAACCATTCAGGCTGTGCGCCAATTCGGTCTTGCCTTCCGCATTGCGATACCGACATTTCAAACGATTGGTCTGAAAGGTCTCAAAATTGCTAACAGAGCTGCATTCCAACCATTTTTCTTGGGCCGCAGACCAAACCTCCATGTCGTAGGTTTTTGCACTGGTAAAGCCCATATCGCCCCCACAAAGCAACAGCACGCGGTAGTGCAATCCCAATTTCTGTAATAAGCCCTGCACATAGTTCGACATATCTTCCAATACACCATACGAACTCTCAGGCTTAACAATTTGTACAATTTCTACTTTATCGAACTGATGCAAACGATTCAAACCGCGAACATGAGCACCATAACTACCTGCTTCACGACGGAAACAAGGTGTGTAACCGGCATTTTTGACGGGCAATTGTGCTTCATTCAAAATCACATCGCGATACAAGTTGGTGATGGGCACTTCTGCGGTTGGAATCAAATACAAATCATCAACTCCGCAGTGGTACATTTGACCTTCTTTGTCAGGAAGCTGACCTGTTCCATAGCCACTATCTGCATTTACTAAAAGGGGCGGTTGTACTTCCATATAGCCTGCCTTTCCTGCTTCATTCAAAAAGAATTGAATGAGTGCTCGCTGGAAAATAGCCCCTTTGCCCTTGTAAACAGGGAATCCCGCACCCGTCAATTTAACGCCCAATTCAAAATCAATGATGTCGTATTTGGCAGTCAGCTCCCAGTGTGGTATACATTGGGCCGACAAATCGGGTTTGCTACCCCATAGCAAAACTTCTATGTTCTCTTCCGGCGTTTTCCCTTTGGGAACTTCCACCGATGGTGTATTGGGGATGGTTAATAAAAGCTGAGTCATGGCTTGGTCGCCCGCTTCAACATCGGCTTCCAATGTCTTTAACTGATCTTTAATTTCCGCCGATGTAATTTTCAAAGCATCACCCGCTTCACGTTGTCCGGATTTGTACATTTCACCAATCTGCGCTGTGAGCTGGTTGCCTTTAGATTGGAGCGTTTCCATCTCAGTTCTCTTGGCACGATTTTTCTCATCCATCTCCAACACTTGAGCAATCAAGGCGTTTCCATCCAAGCCTCTGATGGCTAGTCGTGAGGCCAAGTCGGCGGCGTTTTTTCTAATATTGGCAATCTGTAACATAAACTATGGGCAAATTTCGTGATTTATTTTGAGGTATTCGTGGTTGATTTTACTACAACTTCTTAGCGAGGCGATATGTTCATAGATTGAGCAATCTCGTGGGCTTTTTCTAAGGCAATGTCCAATTCATTGGGTATGTGTCCGTCTAAAATCAACTCTCTCACCGCCTCTTTGATTTTCCCAATGTCCTGGGGATCCTTGATTTCAAAGTAATTCTTGATGTGATTACCGGTTAAAACAGGCTGCCAGTTCCGCAATTCGTCTTTTGCCAGCACTTCATTGATTTTATCTTGAACCAAAACCAAGTTTCTAAGGTGTTTCTCTACTTTGGCTTCGTTTTTACTCGTTATATCGGCCCTGCATAATGTCACCAAATCTGTCACATGTTCACCGGCATCCACAATTAAACGTCGCACCGCACTATCTGTAACGGTTTCTTTTGAAAGTACAATAGGACGCAAGTGGAGCAATACCAGCTTACTCACATAGCGCATTTTTTCATCCAATGGCAATCGCATTCGTTTGAAAATGCTTTTAACCATCCGTGAGCCTTTGTCTTCGTGTCCGTGAAATGTCCACCCAACTTTGTTATCAAACCGCTTGGTTGCTGGTTTGGCGATATCATGTAAAATAGCGGCCCATCTCAACCATAGGTTATCTGTCAGTTCACAAATGTTGTCAAGTACCTGTAAAGTGTGATAAAAATTGTCTTTGTGAGATTTGCCATTTCTGGTTTCAACCCCATGTAGTGCCATCAATTCAGGGAAGATCAATGTAAGCAAACCCGTTTTCGACATCATATCAAAGGCACGACTAGGTTTTTCTGCCATGATCATGGCATTTACTTCATCGGTAATACGCTCTTGAGATACAATTTCAATCCGATTGACATTCCGTTTAATGGCTTCAAATGTTTTTAATTCAATCCGAAAGTTTAACCTTGAAGCGAAACGAATTCCACGCAACATGCGGAGTGGATCATCATCGAAGGTAACGTCAGGGTTATTGCAAGTTTTAATCACCCCGTTCTGTAAATCTTGAACCCCGTTAAAGGGATCATATAACTCTCCAAAATGATCGCTATTAAGCGATAGATACATGGCATTAATGGTAAAGTCTCTCCTATTTTGATCATCTTCCAATGTGCCATTTTCAACCATGGGCTTCCGAGAATCACGACGATAACTTTCTTTTCTTGCACCGATAAATTCAATAATCCAATCATCGAATTTGATTTGTGCCGTTCCAAAATTCCGGAATACACTTAACGTGCAATCGTTGTTAAAATTCTTAGCGACAGCTTGGGCAAAATCGACACCATTACCAACAACCACAATGTCGATGTCTTTGTTTTCATGCTTGAGAATAGAATCTCTTACAAAACCACCTACCACCCACGCTTTGAGCTTCATTTCATCGGCTGTTTTGCCAATGAGTTCAAAAATGGGATTATCAAGGGGAGATTGCACGGCACAAAGATAGCACACCCTATATTTGTTGCGATGCGAATTTCAATAAATGCAAACCGCGGATTTTATTTTGCATTTATCGCCATTTTGATGGTGAGTATTTTGCTATTTCCAATCACTCATTCAGGCGATGGTTGGGGTTATGCCGCAGACACTTTGGAATTTGAGGGCGACTTCAAATCTATGTTATCACCGCACCACTTGCTTTACATGCCATGGTGTTCCCTGTGGCTACCTTTAATCAAGTTCCTTCATATCGATCCCATTGCTGGTTTTACTGTTTTAAATCTCGGTTTGTGTGTACTCACCTTAGAGGTTTTACGCACATGGCTGCTGAAATTAAATACGACCCAATCCAATGCACAATGGCTTATTTGGTTGCTACTGGGTTCGTTCGGCATTTTACGATTTGCCATCGATAACGAAACCTATATTGCGCCACTGTTTTTGGCCATTTTTGGGAGTTATCTCATTGAAAACAAACTACAAAGAGTTGCTTCAGCCGGCTGGGTGTCGCTCGCCTTCGCCGTATTGTTTCATCAATCATATATTTTCTGGTTCATAGCCTTCGCAGTAGCGGCCATGAAGAAAGGGAAATGGGTAGCCCCAATTTTGTCGGGCGGCCTCATCCTATTTGCATATATGTTGGCTGCTTACGCAAGCAATGAAAGCATCTTTAACTTTATCTTACATGATGTCAACCAAGGGCTCGTTGAGACCCGAATAGGTCTATATAACTTTTTATTTACAGCCGTCAACCTCTTTCGCACCATATTCCAAATCCATGGTTTTATTTTATTCCTCATCGTCGCTTGGCCTTTGCTTTCGATCATTGGTTTGGTTGGATTGTTGCTGTTGGCAATCTCGTCCTTGGCCTTTGTTTGGCGATACATTTCAAATCGAAAAAAACAAACCACCACAATTCGCATTTTTAGCGGTACCCTATCTTGGGTTTTCTATCTTCACTTGGGATTTGCCTTCTACAGCGTAGGAAATGCAGAATTCATGACGATGTTGCTACCTGTAGCTACCCTTTTGATGGCGAAGGCAAGATTGTTTTCGTTTGACGATAAATCCACAAAGCCACTGATGGGTGTGGCCATCGGGACATGGGTTTATCACATGGTTTTTGTTTTGATACCGATGTTTCTTGGATCCAATTCCGATGTGGAACGTATTGCAGAGATCCTAAACAAAAAAATACCCTCCAACAACACCCAGAAAATTGTATTGATATCAAACGATGCCAAGGCAATTGAAAATGCTTGGGAGTATCAAGCCAGAATGAATGGCAATGAACCACCAAAGAATATCATATTCAATCTGGGTTCATCGGAAAAAGACATTCAAGAAATTAAAATCCTGTCCAAGGATTCACAGGTGCAGATACTCACTCACAATATTTATATCGTTAGCCCAATTCATAGCAGAGCTTCTGCCATGCGAAATCCGATTACATTGCATTGGATAGAGAGTCAACAATGGGATCCTTGGCAAACAACCTACATTGAATCACCGAGGAGGGAAATATCCTTGGAGCGACTAAGAAAGTGATTGATTGAATTCGTAGGCTTCAATCGCGCGCAAACTGCGATTTTCTAACTTGTAAATACTACCACCAAATTTCTGAATCAATCGATAATCGTGTGTAGCCATCAATATTGCTGTCCCTTCTCTGGCGATGGATTTCAAAAGAGCCATGATTTCGTCACTCACCTCTGGATCTAAGTTACCCGTTGGTTCATCGGCAAGCATTACTTTGGGTTCATTCAGCAATGCGCGAGCAATAACTAACCGCTGTTGCTCTCCACCACTCAATTCAGCGGGTATTTTGTAATCTTTGGTTTGTAAACCTACCTTTTCCAAAACAGCTTTGCATCGATCCAACATTTCGTGCTTGTTCGTCCACCCCGTAGCCCTAAGAACAAACATCAAATTCTCTAAGACATTGCGGTCGGTTAGTAATTGAAAATCCTGAAAAACAATCCCCAATTTACGACGCAAGAAAGGGACATCTTTCTTCAGCAATCCTTTCAAATTATAACCCGCAATATTGGCTTCGCCCTCTTGCAAGGGCAACTCGCCATACAATGTTTTTAACAAAGAGGATTTGCCAGACCCGGTGCGACCGATCAAGTACACAAATTCACCTTCAGACACTTGAAGATTCACGTCCTGTAGCACAGCCGTAGTGCCCTGATGAATGATAGCCTTGGTAATACTGATGGGATTTTCCACACTCCAAAGTTATCAAGGCGATACTTTTTTGTGCGAATCAGTTTTACACAGTTTTGGATTGTTTGATTTATTGGACTTCCCACTCACCAGTCAATAGGCGATTTTCCCTGATTGTTGAGCAACTCATTGACTGTTGAAAAGGGTTTTGATCCGAAAAATCCGCGATGAGCCGATAGTGGACTTGGGTGAACACCTTCAATCACAGCATGTATCTTGGAATCCACAAATGACTTGTATCGTTGGGCCGATTTACCCCA
>DBCP01000073.1:12380-12805 GCA_002293105.1 Bacteroidetes bacterium UBA955
ATTCTGGTGCGACAACGGTGCCGATTCACACACAGTGAGCGCAGCATTGAGTAACAAAACTCCTTGCTTGGCCCATACGCTTAAATCGCCTTGTTCACCGATAGCAGCAGGCATTTGATTCGGGTAATCAGACTGAAGCTCTTTGAAAATGTTGTTCAGCGATGGTGGTAATTTCATGCCCTTGTTAACAGAAAATGCAAGTCCGTTGGCTTGACCCTCACCATGATATGGATCCTGGCCGACAATCACACATTTAACCTTTCCTAGGGGAGTCAACTCAAAGGCACGATATCGCTCCGCAACGAGGGGGAACACACGAATATTGGCCATTTCGTGGGCACGAATTTGGTCCATCACCCGCTGGTAATCAGGACCATCAAAATAGGGTGAAAGATGGATCAGCCAATCCGAATTCAACAATTGCG
>DBCP01000073.1:12916-31888 GCA_002293105.1 Bacteroidetes bacterium UBA955
CTTTCAGCCAAAGCGGCTTTTTTCGCTTGCAAGGCCAAAATCTTTTCTTCGATGGTGTCTTTCGTGATGAACTTATAAGAGAACACCGGCTTGTCTTGACCAATTCTGTGGGCCCTATCTTCAGCTTGCTTCATGGTAAATGGATTCCACCATGGATCGGCCAAGAACACGTAATCCGCCGCAGTCAAGTTCAATCCACTGTTTCCAGCCCTTAAACTTAGCAGGAAAACACGTTTTTTATCGTCGTTTTGGAATAAATCAATTTGGACCTGTCTCTCCTTCTCGTCCATCGATCCATCCAAATAGCAATATTCAACACCTTGTTGCTCAAAAATATCTTCAAACACCTTCAAATAGCCCACGAATTGGGAGAAGAACAACACTTTGTGTCCGTTCGCCACAGCCCGAAGCAACATGCGCATAATTTCATCATCTTTACCGCTCCCACCATCATAATTCACGTCTTTGAGTGTGGGGTTTAGGGCGATTTGTCGCAAGTGCATCAAACCATTGAAGATTTTCAAGCGAGACTTAGAAATGCCCAGTTCTGTAACGTGGTTTAAGATCTCGTTCCTGTATTGGTTCTTTACCGATTCATACAATTCAGCCTGTTCAACACTCATTTCGCAGAAATGCACCTTTTCAATTTTCGGTGGCAATTCCTTCATCACTTGCTTTTTGGTACGGCGAAGTACGAATGGATCGATCAGTTTGCGTAATTCCTCCGTTTTCTGGGGGTTGGCTCCTTTTTCTATCGGACGGATGAATTGCTTTTCAAAGTAGGTGTAACTACCCAATAAACCTGGATTCAAGAAATTCATTTGACTCCAAATGTCGAGCAGGGTGTTTTCTATGGGAGTACCCGTCAATGCCACTCGACTTCTTGACTGCAACTTCAACAAAGCCCGCGAGGTTTGAGATGATGGGTTCTTGATGGCTTGACTTTCGTCTAATACGATGCAATTGAATCGGTAGTTGCGCAATAATTCAACATCGTTTCGCATGGTACCGTACGACATTACAACCAAATCGAGTTTGCCAAATGATGGTATGAGTTTCTGACGGCTTAAACCCAAATACAAAGCCGATTTTAATTCGGGACAGAATTTGGCGGATTCCGACATCCAGTTGTACAACAATGATTTGGGCGCAATGATGAGGATTGGACCATTGTGTGTGGGTTCTGGAGGCAATGGCTTTCCTTCTGAAGCGATAGGTGCTGATTCCGCCGCGCTATTGGCCTGTCCGCTCGATGTCATCCCTACTTTCTGATTCAATTCTTTTTCTTGGCGATACTCCATAGCCAAGCATTGAAGCTGTGCAAGGGTTTGAATGGTTTTTCCAAGTCCCATATCATCAGCCAAAAGGGCTCCAAATCGATTTTGTTGCATGAATCGAATCCAACTAAACCCTTCCATTTGGTAATTCCTTAGTTCACCATGAAATCCTTTGGGTAACTCAGCACCAGGAACAGTTCCGCGATGCAAAGCTTCCGTCCAGTCTGGTGTTGGTGGTGCTTCGTTGAGGTATTCATCCAAGTCAGCCAACAATGAAACATGGATATTTCGAACGCGATAAGCCTCATCATGAACATCGGCAAGGTTTACAATTTGCGCAAACTGTGTAAACCACTCTGCCGGTAAGATTACAACTTTCCCATTGGGCAATATATATTCCCGACGTTTTTCAATGATGTGCTTGCGCAATTTGATGAATGGAATTTCAAATCCCTCCAACTTAACCACAGCATGCACATCAAACCAGTCAATGCCATTTTTAACAGTAACAAGCAATTGGATACTACCCAAATAAAATTGGGTTGGTCCTTCCTCTTGTTGCAGTTCAAATCCCGCTCGTTCCAAAGTGCCACGGTTTTCATTAACCCAAGCCACAATATCCAAAGCATCCGTTTCTGAATTTTCAAGGGTGAAAAGACTGCCATTTGTCTGTAGCAAACCCAATTCTTTCAAAGTTTCAATCTTCTGTTTTTCAACAGAATACAATCGCTTAATTCGATGAAAGGTATAAGTATTGGCCGTTTCCTCTAAGCGCACATTAACTTTCTTGTTTACATGGTATGGGAACACCCAATTTCCGTATTTCATATACAGAACAAGGTGCGGCGTTTCCCATGCGGATGTCAATTTGAGCAGTGGTTGCACCTCTAATTGATCCGTTACGATGTCAAATCCTAAGGCAAAAACATCATGGTTTTCCAACAGCGGACCTACGAATTTCTGCATGTATGTTGCTTCTTGGTGTGGGTCGATGTGGATGAACTTCTTTCGCAAGAAGGGCTTGATTTTTTTACCTTCCACATTGGCGCCAAAAAACAACAGCTGATTCGGCGTAAGTAACCACGCAGGCTGGGCGATGAGCAATTCGCTTTCTGGGTCACAGAAATGAACTTTTTCGCCACGGTGTTTGATCGTCACAAAGTAGTTCATCCCAGTTTCATCTCGACGGAAATGAAACAATGGCGTGGCAGGCTCATTGAAAAAGTCAATTTTCGTCCCCATAGGCTCTCCCGTTTTGCCGGACCAATACATGGGATAATTCTTAACTTCCTTGATGACTTTGAGCAATTCAGCTTCCACAAAGGCCAAAATTTGCTTTTTCATTTCTTCATCGAACTGTTTGATGAAGAAATCGGCTGGCTTGATTTTGCGCGTACCCTTGTAATATCGCTTCATGATGGCTTCATTTTCGAAGCCTTCCAATATCTCAACGACCTTTTTTTGTTCTGGATTCAATCCAAAATAATCTGCGGTCTTTTCTCTAATTCGTTGATATGTCAATGATGGATTGCCATTCTCCAACAACTGCACTGCATTCGCCTCAACCAACACGCCCAAATGAGCATGTCTTACGAAGGTGAATACTACCTCAAACGGCTTGGTGTTTATTACCTCCATTGATAATTTTTATATAATAAACCCGCAATTTACAATGGAATCAAGGGCCAACCAAAAATACTTTGCCATTAGCGCAGAAATCCCATAAATCGGCTTATTTCGCAGTCATGAGTGTTAACATGAACCCGATGCACTGGGATGAACTTTCCAAAGCGCAGAAATACGAAAAAATACATACTCAATGGACGGGCTTGATGGATCCATCGGTAGATGCCGTCGCCAATTTGGCCAATGCTTGCGCGTTGCTCAAAGAGGCTTTTGGTTGGTGGTGGATTGGCTTTTATCGAAAAATCAATGATTCTCTTGTACTGGGACCTTTTCAAGGACCTGTGGCCTGCACCACCATCGGGTATGGAAAAGGCGTCTGCGGCACGAGTTGGAAAGAAAGTCGCACTTTGCTTGTCGAGGATGTAGAATCATTCCCCGGACACATTGCCTGTAGCGCAGCGAGCAAAAGTGAAATCGTTGTTCCATTGTGGCGAAAAGATGGTTCATTTTGGGGTGTTTTGGATGTTGACAGTGAACATTTGGCGCATTTCGATACCTTGGATCAAATTGAATTAGAGAAATTTTGTCGTTCTTTGGAAATCATCCTATCATGAAACAAAAAAAGAACATCGCCCTACTGATTACTGTGGCTTCGCTGGGGTATTTCGTGGATATATACGACCTAATTTTATTTAATATCATCAAGAAAGACAGTCTTTCATCGCTTAATATCGATGTTAATACGTATGAAACTGTTTTGTTTCGCTGGCAGATGGCGGGCATGTTGATAGGTGGCTTAATTTGGGGTATTTTGGGCGATGTGAAAGGACGTGTGAGCGTTTTGTTTGGGTCCATCCTTCTTTACAGTGTGGCAAATGTGGCCAATGCGTTTGTCACAACAGTCGAGGCCTACAAATTCTGGCGTTTGCTTGCGGGTATTGGATTGGCCGGTGAACTCGGCGCTGCGATTACCCTTGTCAGTGAATTGATGCCCAAGGAAAAACGAGGCATAGGAACAATGATAATTGTAACCTTTGGCGCATTGGGCGCTGTATTTGCTTTTTTTGTGGCGAAAAATGGCGAAGGCATTACCACCATCGTGAGTCAAATCATGGGAAGAGAATTAGAGAACTGGCAAACCGCATACATCGTTGGGGGCGTTTTGGGCCTTTTACTGCTGCTCATGCGCGCTGGGACCTTTGAAAGCGCTTTGTTCGAGAATGCCACAACAACCAATGTGAAGCGCGGCAATTTCTTTATGCTATTTCGCAAAGCCCACTTCCGCAAATATTTGGCTTGTATTGTGATTGGATTGCCTGTTTGGTTCGTGGTTGGCATTTTAATTGCCCTATCACACAAGTTCTTCCCGGAAATTTTGGCCAGTAGCGGCGTGAAAGTGGATGCGGAATCCGTTAAAGCATTTTCCGTAGCTACTCCTGAAATGGTCATGTGGAGTTATGTAGGCTTAAGTACGGGCGATCTGCTATCCGGACTATTGAGCCAACTATTTAAGAGTCGTAAAAAAGTAATTTACCTCAATCTCATGGGCATTGCCGCAATGACCTTGGTGTATTTATACGGACCTACTGGAGACCAGAATTATTATCGCTTCATCGCTTTTTCACTAGGCGCTGTAACGGGTTACTGGGCCATCTTTGTGACCAATGCATCGGAGCAATTTGGCACCAACATTAGAAGCACGGTGGCCGCCACCGTTCCCAATTTTGTTCGCGGGGGTGTGTTGTTGATCACCATGGGATTCGAGTATTTCTCGCATCAATTCCAAGTAAGTCAATCCTTTGACGGAAGATATTTTAGTGTTGCAGCATTGATTATCGGTGCGATATGCTTGGTGTTGGCTTTTTGGGGTACATACAATGTAGAGGAAGCCTTCCACAAGGATTTGGATTACTTCGAAGATGACGTCCATCCCACAGAAGCCAAGAATAATGCGTAACTTTACGCTTTATTTCACACACACTTTTTTATCAATCCATTGTCGAACCGCAGTAAAATCACCTTCCCAGAGCGCGTAGTTCTGGCCATAATAGAAAATGCAGGCAAGGGTGCCTACAATGCCAATCAAGTACATTCCCGCATTCCAATCGAAGCGAATTTCACCAAGGAAATGGTGCATCAAGCCCTTATCAAGCTTGCCAATCGCGGCTTGATTCGAGAACCATCAAAAGGCATCTTCTCTCCCATCCAACCCACTGTTCAATCAGAAGGCGAACTCGTACTTTCCAACCGGGGCGATTATTATGTTCGGATGGATATTGAGGGTGAAATACAACAGGTGTACATGGACAACGACATGGTGGGCAAATTGCTCCCTGGCGATAAAGTGCGTTGCGAAATCAAAACCAAAGGCAAACGCACCTATGTGAAGTCGATTGGTTTACTAGAGCGCATCCCCCAACGCTACAGTGCCATATTGGATGTTTTTGAAAAGAATGCCTTTGGACTATTGCAGAAAAATGGGCTGAAGGACATTAAGCTGACTGATCGCGTTGATCCCAAGTACGATGGACACAAAGCCATAATCGAAGTATATGATTTCCCGCACAATAGCCGCAATCCGCTGGGTAGAATTGTGGATATTCTGGGCGTGGTGGGCGAAGCAGATACCGAAATGCATGCCATCGTTGCGGAGTTTGGTTTTAGCACAAAGTTTCCCGACGCAGTTTTAGAAGAAACAGATCTTATTCCCAATGAGATTTTATCGAAGGATTGGGGCGAAAGGACGGACATGCGCGATGCATTTTGTATCACCATTGACCCTGCCGATGCGAAAGACTTTGACGATGCGATTTCTTTGGGCAAGGATGCCAAAGGCAATATATTGTTGGGTGTACACATTGCCGATGTTTCTCATTTTGTCACTCCGGGAACGGCCATTGACAAAGAGGCCTTGATGCGTGGAACGAGCGTCTATTTGGTTGATCGAACAATTCCGATGTTGCCAGAAAAATTAAGTAACGACCTGTGCTCACTAAAACCCCATGTAGATCGATTGGCTTTTAGTGTGATTTTCACATTAAACGCTCAATATGAAATCATCGGCGAGTGGTTTGGCAAAACCGTCATCAACAGTAAACGTCGTTTCGCCTACGAGGAAGCCCAAGCCGTTATTGAAACGAAACAAGGTGATTTCATTGATGAATTGCTGCTATTGAATAAAATCGCAAAGCATTTTGAAGCCATACGATTTGAACATGGGGCATTGCGATTTGAATCCAAGGAAATTCGTTTCAAATTCGACGAGAATAAACGTCCCGTAGAATCTTACGTCAAATCCCGTTTTGACGCTCACTTACTGATTGAAACATTCATGCTCATGGCAAACCAGGCCGTTGCTAAGCATGTGAAATTGTTGAAGAAGCCAGAATTGCCATTCATTTATCGTTCACACGATTTGCCGCCTCAGGATAAGTTGTTAGACTTCGCACGTTTTTGCAAATTGATGGGATATCCGATCAACATCGACAATGAGGTACAGATGCGTAAGTCTTTCAATGAATTGATGGAGCGTACGGCAAACGACCCTAGTGCGGAGATGTTGCAACAGATGGCTATCCGAACCATGTCGAAGGCAGTTTACACAGCCTATCGATCAGACCATTTTGGATTGGCATTTGATTTTTACACACACTTCACCTCTCCCATCCGTCGCTATCCAGATTTATTGGTTCACCGATTGTTGCAACAATATCTATTATCGCCCAAGCCAAGCACGAGCGAATCTGAAATCGAGATGATTGCAAAACACAGCAGCAACATGGAGCAGAAGGCTGCAGAGGCCGAGCGTGCCAGTACGAAATACACGTTGGCATTGATGATGGAGCAGCATATTGGCAAGGTGATGGAAGCCACTATTACGGGCATTACAGAATGGGGTATTTATGCCATGGCTACTGAGTATCATTGCGAGGGCTTAATTCGAATTACGGATATCAAGACTGATCGTTTTGCGTATTTTGAAGCGGAAAAGAAACTGGTAGGACAGAGAACGAAGCGCAGTTATCATTTGGGTGATCCCGTGACGGTTTCCGTTAAAAAAACAGATCCACAGAAAAGAATTATTGATTTTAATTTGTTAGACTGACATGAGTATCGCCAAGCTACACAACTTATACGTTGATTATTTGCATCAAAATGCTTTTTCGGGTGCGCCAAACAACTTGTATGAACCCATGCGTTACATCATGGAATTGGGAGGCAAGCGAATACGTCCGATTTTGTGTATGACGGGTGCTGAGGCATGTGGCAGCGAGGCTGAGCATGCGATTGAAGTGGCCCACGCGATGGAGGTTTTTCACAATTTTAGTTTGGTACATGACGATATCATGGACAGGGCAGATCAGCGTAGGGGGTTGCCTACGGTTCATAAAAAATGGAATGAGCCCACGGCGATTTTGGCCGGCGACAATTTGTTGGTCAAGGCCTATGAATCCATATTGGCGTTTCAGGGCGAGGGCAAAGATGCGATTTTGAGGTTGTTTTCTAGAACGGCTGCCCAAGTATGTGAAGGTCAGCAAGACGATATGGATTTTGCCGAGCGGAACGAAGTGAGCGAGGCGGAATACCTTCAAATGATCCAGAATAAAACCGCCGTTTTGTTGGGTTGTAGCTTAGCTTCCGGAGCATTGGTTGCGAATGCAGAAGATAAAATCGTTCAGGGATTGTATGACTTTGCAATCGCCATAGGAATGAGCTTCCAAATGATGGATGATTATTTAGATGCTTTCGGAGATGCTTCAAAAACAGGGAAAGTATCTGGTGGTGATATCATGGAGGGCAAAAAAACCTGGTTGTATATCAAATCGTGTGAAATCAATGCAGAAACACCGTCTTGGTTTGCGCAGTATGAACATGAACAGCGCGTTATCGCGGTAAAATCGCAATGGATAAATATGGGATTGGATCAGTTGATTCTGCAAAAAGCCCGTGAATACAACCAAGAAGGACTTAGAATTTTGTCTGCATTGGCGGAACAGGGTGTTAAAACGGATGGATTGACTGAAATTTTGGATTTCCTTTCAGGGCGATCACACTAGGAGTTACGCATCAGTGCAATACATGCACTACCCCAGTCTTGCGGTATTCCTTTTCATTCCATCCAGAAAATTGCAAATACCAAGCGTACACGCCATCGGGGATTTCTTCAGCGCGATAGATACAGTCCCACTGATTCTTTTTATAGGAACTCTCCCATATTTTCTCGCCATAACGATTGAAAACCTTCATATTGTATTCTCTCACGAACAATGGGAATGTGCCCCATACATCATTTCTACCATCACCATTGCGGGTAATCGCGTTCGGTACCCAAACTTCTGGCGGTTGGATTAAATAGATCCAGTTGCTTTCACTCTGTGATTGTTCAGGTGCGCTGAGTTGATTTCTGGTGGCGGTCACACGATACAAATAACCACCCCAATCATAATCGAGTTGATTGTCTCGAAAACCCTGTACCAATAGCGATGGCGCAATGGTTTGAAATGGATGCGCGTCGTCTCTCCGCTCCAACTTCCAATCTTTTACACCATCGCTCCAACCTTGATAATCCTGCCAATCCAAATCAAAATAATAATACGGGGCTTCGGTAGCCGTACCACCAATAACCACATTACAGCCTTCGTTGCTTCCCTTACTCACATGTCCGCATTGGTCTACCACCATGATTTGGTAACAGTTTGAAATATTGTCGACGTCGAAGCTCGAGTCGCGGTAAAATGTATCGGTCAGTATGGCTAATGGTACGGATCCAAATTTGCCGCCGCGTGGTACACGGTATAATTCGTATTCTTTAAAATCAGGCTCGTCGCTTTTTGCCCATCGCACCTCTGCATATCGGTCATTCACGATGGTTGTAGTATACAAAGGGACACCGTTAATGGGGGTATTCAATTCTTTCACCGTACAAAAGACATTCTTTGCAAAAACTTGTACATCGCAGATATTTACGCCAATGAGTTCATAGCAATAATTATTCACCCTGGGATTTACCACATTGGCATCAATAAAGCTGCTGGCGGTATTCACCCAGATGGTATCCAGGATCTTGATTGTACCATCAGGATTGGTTCTCCGCAACAAGAAGTACTTAAAGAAGCCTGTTGGCACAGTGATGTTATCCCAAGCAATCGACATCTTGGCCGTTTGCCGGTCAAAACTCACGCAAATCGCTTCAGGTGGAATGACTTTGGGAGGTTCGGTAACCAGGATCCTTATTCGAGCGAATGTGGTATCGGCTTTCGGACAGCCCCTATCCATTACATAGACCAACAAATCCGCGGTATCCTTAGAAAAACTGCTACAGCGGGTTGGCCAATTCAATGCCAAAATTGCTTGTCCGATACCAGGAGTGCACGTAACAATAGCGGAATCACTGCCCAACATACCGCCTCGCTTTAACCATTTCACTTTGAGATACATGGTATCAAAAGGATCGGGATCCGTTCCCTTGATTTGAAAACTAATGGGCTGCGTAGCGATCACCTGCACAAATGTGTCCTTCAAGCGTGGTTTGAGATTCAAGTTCTCAAAATCAATCTTAAACAACGCATTGTTACAGTTATCGCTGTTCATGGTTCTACTATATGCCGTAGGTGTTACTGGGAATAGACCATTTCGCCGACAACCCGCACAAACCGATTGATAGATAATGCCTTTGGCATCGAATCGTGAAGTCCCGCCATCTACATGCTCTTCTGCTGGTTTTCCTGGGGTTGACACCCCGCCAAAGAAGGTTGCATAAGCCAAAGAATAAAAGTTTTTTGAAAACACCGCGATGTAAAAATCACTGCCATCGGTGTTCTTTTGCGCCGCATCCGTTGTAGTCTGTAAACCTGTTGTGCGTCCTTTATTCCTGTGTTGCTTCGTTGCAAATGTATTTACATCATACAACGCTGAGTTTGTTGCACCACCCCATCCAGATACGAAAATGCGCTCGCATCGATCCACCAAAAATGCGCTAGGACTGATGTTTGGCATGATGGTATTGTTGCCATTGTACCCAAAGGTGGTTTGCATTTCAACAGTCTGTAAATCATTGCTGTAGGTCGTGATAAACTGTCCACCGCCCGCTTGATAAAACCGCGCATTCACATTGGGCATGTTTGCTTCTGTCTGGCCGTAGATGTATGGCCTACCCGACTGTCCGGTTTGTACAAAATGTGCCTGTTCATACAAATTGGTGCCATGGTATCGCCCTTGAATGAGTGAGCCATTCGATTTATCGAGGCGAAGCAATATGGCATCGGCAATCCCGCCTATGTAGGTATTTAACCAATTTGTTCCCAGTTTGGCTTGAAGGTCTAAACTGGAAGATCCACCACTAACATAAACATCGGAAGCTTTACCCAAGGCCACGCCATACAATGCGTCATATCCACCACCACCAAACGTGTGAGACCAATTCAAACTTGACAGTTGCTTATTTAATGAGAAAACCACTCCTTCCGATTTTCCATTGTAAACCATGGTGCCGGTTTTGGGAAAATTTAGGCTATATGTAACGCCTGCAATGTACACATTCTGTTGATCAGTGATAATTTCTCCGCGAAACTCATCGGCATAATTGTAGATCAGCGGAAAATCATCTACCGGCGTATTGCTTCGATCCGCACCCACTGCGTCTAAACCACTACCACCCACGTAAGTACCAACCATACTGGTGCCTGCCGCATTGAATTTTGTGACAAAAAAATCATAATCGCCATTGAAAGTGATATCATAAGCATTGGGAGACACCGGAAAATCACTGCTTCTGGTAGAGCCCATAACATAAAGATTTTCAAGAGAATCGGTAACCATAGAGTGAGGCTGATCGTTGTTAGAGCCACCCAAATAGGTACAGTACAGCAACTTATCGCCGGTTTTATTGAACTTTAAAATGGCCGCATCACGGGAGCCCCCATAGCCAAGGTCTTCGTCTACCCCGCCCCCAAAATCAAATTGTGCCGCCCCTGGTGTGACTGGAAGTCCGATATCAAACACGGTACCACCCGCATATCCATTACCCAAATCGTCATAGGTACCTGTGCATCCAAAATTATCAGCGCGAGAACCTGTGTAGGTGCTAAAAACCAAAATGGGATCTATGACCAAGGTTTGCTTTCTGACATCGGGAATGTTTTTAAATGCAATGGTATTGATAAAACCTAGCCCATCGCCTTGAGAGACAGTGGAAACAACATCGAAGGCTACATTACTTAACGATTCTTCTGTTTTGGGTTGAATTCCATTTGATTGGGTGTTTTGCCAGTATACCGCGGGGATTGATTCTTGCCATGACAACCAGGGTGTTTGAATTTCACAGTGGTTTGCAGTGATTTCTATTTGGTTATGACCTTGGTATTGCCATTGAATCTGTGCGGCATTTGCATTGGGCGATAATATCCAGTTGTATTTGATCGTGCCTTGGTGCGACATGATTTCCAAGTCGATTCCGGGCCAAACGTTCTTTACGCGGATGGTGCTGTATTTTCGGGCCTTTACAACAGACTTGCGTTTGTTTCCCTTGTAGAAATTGTAATATGCTTCAGACAATTGGCCATCATATTCACAGGTTAAACCTTTGTTTGGATTTACAAATTTCAAAAACACGGCATGCGTTTGCACACGGGTGATAGCAGTTGACCGATCATGAACGCGTTCTGTAGCGGCAGTATCGAGTAAGTTAAAGATAAAACCTTGCTGGGTAATCCATAAATCACCCACATTGAGTGGTGCTTTTGCCAGTACTTGCTGCTCCCATTGTCCTTGATTAACAAAAAATACGGGCTCCCCAATTTTCGACTCTGGTTGTCTTGCCGCATGAGCCGATACAACCAACAAAGCAAATACCAAACACATAAGGATGTCACGATACAATGCTTGTATGGTTGATTGTTTTGGCATAGGTTATTTTGGACCCAATACAAATTTCGGTGATTTCGTGCAGCTTTCTGCAATTTGTTCGATGAATAGACGGGGATAACAACATTCAAGTTGCCGTGGGTAATGTTATCTTTGTGTCATGTCGGTCACTCCATTTCGGATTATTTTCTTCGGAACCCCTGATTTCGCCTCTGCCTCTTTGGAAGCGATAGTGGCTGCTGGACTAAGTGTTGTCTGTGTAGTAACGGCCGCAGACAAACCTGCGGGACGTGGCCAAAAAATCAGTGAAAGCGCGGTAAAGAAAACGGCTTTGGCATTGAAAATACCCATATTGCAACCACCCAATTTAAAAGCACCCGATTTTATTGAAACAATGAGTAACTACCAAGCTGATTTGGGCGTTGTTATTGCCTTCAGGATGTTACCAGAAGTGGTTTGGAGCATGCCGAGATTGGGGACTATCAACTTACATGGATCTCTTTTGCCCAATTACCGCGGTGCTGCACCCATTCACCATGCCATTATTAATGGAGAATCGACCACTGGGGTTACAACCTTTTTCTTGAAGCATGAAATCGATACGGGCGATATTATCTCATCGACGGAAATTGCTGTGAGTGAGGAAGAGACCGTAGGAGAATTGCATGATAGAATGATGGTTATTGGCGCAACACTCATGGTGGATACGCTGCGAAAGATTCAAAATAACGAGCATCAGTCGCACCCTCAGCCGAACATCACAGTGGTGAAATCTGCACCGAAACTAAACAGAGACTTCTGTGAATTGAATTTCGATCTCAATCAGCAAGCGTTTCACAACAAACTTCGTGGATTATCGCCAAGTCCTGGGGCATGGATGAAAACAACCTTTGGCGATATGAAATTGTTTAGAGGTAGGCGTTTGGAAAAATCGAACAGTAACCAGGCCACGGGAATTGAAATTAATCAGAAAAAACTGATTGTTCATCTCTATGATGGGGATTATGAAATATTGGAATTACAACCTGCGGGGAAACCCAAAATGTTGGCCAAAGATTTCATCAATGGATTGAAAAAATAATTTTTTTGGCTGTTTATGTGGTAAAAATTTGCATTTACCAAATTTATAGTATTCTTTTACGGCTGTTAATCAAAACAAAACGCCTATAAGTCGAAAAATACTCAACTAAAATCTTGCTTTATTAAAACCACTTTTTAACCTGCAAGGAGGGTATTATGACTACACCATTGATCTCAGACGGCGTGCTGATTAAACGTTACATCGACGGTAACAACGCAGCATTTGAAACACTTCTAAAACGCCATAGAACTCGGATTCTCTCGAGCATTTACTTGCTTGTGGGTGATCGCTACTTGGCAGAAGACATTTTCCAGGAAACGTTCATTAAGGTTATTCACAGTATTCAACACGGAAAGTACAACCACGAGGATAAGTTCCTTCCATGGGCTTTGCGTATAGCCCGTAACATGAGCATTGATTCCATTCGCTCTCGCAAGCGCATGCCAGTTGTTGTTGATACAGATGGCAGGGATGTATTTGATGCCATGGGCATTAGCGTAAGCAGTCAAGAGGACCAGCGTGTTGCTAAAGACGAAATTGAAATTCTCAAACAATGGATTTGGGAGCTCCCCGAAGACCAGCGTGAAGTGTTAATTTTACGTCAGTACGCTGATTTGAGTTTCAAAGAAATCGCGGCATTGACCGAAACAAACATCAATACGTGTATTGGTCGCATGCATTATGCAATTCTCAATTTGAGAAAAAAGATGCAAAAAAGTGTAGTTCGGATAAAATAATCTGATTTAGGGTGCGTTATATGTTTGTTGTTAAAGCGAACAATATGGCAAAACCACTATCCCACTCAGATTTATTGTTGTATTTTTATGGTGAAGCGGAAGCTGACACTGTTGCTTTTATCCAAGCCAACATTGCTGAGAACCCGGATTGGTCGAACTATTTGAATGAATTGTACGAGGCTACTTCTGACTTTGATCGCCTCATGATCTCCCCTGCCCCCACAACATTGTCAATTATTCTGGAAGAAAGCGACTCAAAGCTTTACCATTCCATTTAACAACAAACTGCGCGAGATTGATTAATTTCGCATTATGCAGTCAATACCCAAACTGGACTTATCGCATTTTACCCATGGCTCTGATTCACAGAAGCACCACTTTGTCAATGAGCTGGGATACGCCTACGAACACATCGGTTTTGTAGCTATTCGCAATCATGGTATTCCCAATGAGGTTCTAACCGACCTTTATCGTGAAGTTAAGAACTTCTTTGATTTGTCGGAAAGAGTAAAAATGCAGTACGACGATAGTATGGGTGGCGGACAGCGGGGCTATACAGGTTTCGGTAAAGAACATGCCAAGAACCGGAATGCGGGTGATCTCAAAGAATTTTGGCATTTTGGTCAGTACACGGAGGGAGCTACAGTAGAAGTTCCAAGTTATCCCGTAAACAAAGTGGTTGCGGAGTTGCCCTCTTTCAATAAAGCGGGTGAAACCATTTACAAAGCATTGGAAGAAACTGGGATTCAAATGTTGCGTGCAATAGCGTTGCATTTGGCTTTGGATGAGAATTATTTTGATGACAAAGTACGATATGGAAACAGTATACTGCGCGCCATTCACTACCCTCCCATTACAGGTGACCCCAAGGATGCCATTCGCGCAGGTGAACACGAAGATATCAATCTCATCACACTGTTGGTGGGAGCCAGTGCAGATGGATTAGAAGTGCTCAATAAAAATGGCGATTGGATTGGTGTTACTGAAGTGGAAGATCACATTGTTGTAAATGTGGGCGATATGCTACAACGATTAACCAATGATCAACTGAAGAGTACCACCCATCGCGTGGTAAATCCTCCACAAGAACTTTGGGGAACGCCGCGATACAGCATTCCTTTTTTCTTACATCCGAGGCCTGAGGTTCGTTTAGACTGTTTGCCTCAGTGTATCAGTGAGGAATCCCCAAAAAAGTATGAGGATTGCAGCGCGATGGAATTCTTGATTCAGCGATTGCGAGAAATCGGATTGATCAAGTAGTTATAAGAATAAGTTTTTGAGTTCCTGTGCGTCTTCTGGCTTCATTTTGCCAGCGAGAATCAATCGCACTTGCCTACGTCGCAGAGCACCCGCATATTTTTCATGCTCAATCTCTGTTTCCGGCTCAAGCGGAGGAACAGCCACCGGACGGTGGCGTGAATCCAAAGCCACGAATGTATAATAGGCCTCATTGGATTTTAGGCGCTCACCTTTGGGGAGATTTTCTGCAAAGACTTCAATAAACACTTCCATGCTTGAATTAAAAGCACGGGTAACATAGGCCTTAAGCGTTACAACATCACCCAATCTGATGCTTTCTTTAAATGATACACTATCAACAGCGGCCGTAACAACGATATTGTTACTGTGTTTTTGTGCGGCAATGGCGGCGCAGATGTCCATCCAATGCAATAAACGACCCCCCATAAGATTGTTCAAGGTATTGGTATCGTTGGGAAGTACGAGTTCATTCATCAATGTGAACGAATGGGAAGGTGTTTTGGGTGCGAGAGATGTCATAGTGGGTACAAAAATAAAAAGGGGAAGTTGCCTTCCCCTTTAAACTTAAAATTTTTTATAGTATTAAGCTTGTCCTGCTACAGAAACATAGCTTCTACCTTCTCTTCCTTTGCGGAAAACAACAACACCATCTGCCAATGCAAACAAAGTGTGATCTTTTCCAATACCTACGTTTACATCTGCATGGTGTTTAGTTCCACGCTGACGTACGATGATATTACCTGCTTTCACCGCCTGACCACCAAAGATTTTAACTCCAAGGCGTTTACTGTGTGATTCTCTACCGTTTTTTGTGCTACCCGCACCTTTTTTGTGTGCCATGACGTTTTACTAATTAAGATTTGATGCTTTCTATTTTCAACAATGTCAAATAATGACGAAAACCGTTCATTTTTTGGTAACCTTTTCTGCGCTTCTTCTTAAAAACCAGTACTTTGTCACCCTTACCGTGCTCCTTTACCGTGGCGGTAACTGATGCTCCAGCAACTGTGGGTGCTCCTACTTTGATTTTCTCTCCGCCTACCAATAAAACTTTATTAAACTCAATGGTAGAGCCTGCTTCTGCTTGAAGGCGATTGACAACAAGATGCTTGTTCTCTTCTACCCTGTATTGCCTTCCGGCTATTTCAACAATGGCGTACATAATCCGTGATTTGGGCTGCAAAGATAGCAAAATTCAGTGAACACAACAACTATTCTTGGAATTTTATCATAAAAATCAAGAAATATGAAAGATGGTCTTTTTTCGTTTCTTTTATTAGACAGTGCAGAAAATGGTGGTTAACCCCAATTTGGAAATGGACATATTTGTAACATACATGAAAAGTGCAATTGTATTAGGCGCAATCCTTGGCTTGGCTTCAACTTTGAGTGCCCAGCCTGGCAGAGGCGGAATCGACAATTCCTCCAAACAAGTAACCACGAAATTCGAACCCAAATTGATGCCAGCATCCAAATTGCTGTTAGATCCCATCGTACCGCGGTCCGAAAATCCAAAGCTCAACGTAAAGTTTGAAACGCCAGAATTTGCTTGGAATACCCGTAAGATTACGCGTCCAGTGCAACCTGAGAAATTAAAAGATCGTGTATCTGACTCTGTGTATCTGAGCAATTATGCCCGTATCGGTGGCGGTAACTTCGGACATGCCTTGGGCGAATTGTACATAAGCAGTAAACCCAGCGCCAATTACAGCTACAACTTCAGTGGATTGCATTTGTCGGCCAACCCCGCCAATTCCTTTCGCGAATTCTCAACCAATAAATTCCAATTGCAAGGTGCCAAATATTACCAAAGCAGTGGTTTGGAAACCAAAATTTTCTACAACCGCGACAAGGTAAACTTCTTTGCTTCCGATTCTTCGTACAAGAACGCGAGCATTTTAACGACCGGCCGGATCACTGAAAATTACGGATTGGGTGTAGACTACGATTACATCGGTAGTGGAAAGAAGCCAAGTTTTAGAACGGGACTTGCTGCGCAATCCTTCAAAAGCAACATGGGACAGGACGAACAAGAATTGAGTGGCTACGTAAACATCAAACAGAATGTAAAAAACACCCGGTTGGGCTTGGATTTGAGCAGCAATTATATCGACATGACGCAGTCGCTCGATACGCTGAAATACCAAGGCAAATCGCAAAATAAGCAGTTGTTCGTGGATATATTTCCCTACGTTCAATTCACCCACGCTCCTACCAAACTCAACTTGAAGGTGGGTGCTATTACAACCTACAATGTATCAACCTTGGATTCCATGCCAAGTGAAAATAATTTCAAAATCAATCCTTATTTGAACTTTGAAAAGACCTTGACTGGACTCAACCTCAATATTTACGGCGGTTTAGACGGTGGTTTGAAAAAGAATAGCTTCAGAAGACTCAATGCAACGATGCCTTTCTTTGGCGATTCTATTTCGGTAAAGAACACATATGACGAATTCAATTTGTTTTTAGGAATCAAAGGCAAAATAACCCAAAACGCAGAATTCGCTTTGGACATGGGGGGCAACAGCAGTGCCGATTATGGATTGGTTGTATCTAACATAGAGAAGAGATCGATGGGCGGTGGAGAGTTCAATGACAGCATGGGTAGCTTGCAGATGATTTACACCAACAATTTGAGCAGTGTGTATTTCCGAACATTCGTAAAGTACCACATTGGTGAACAGTTGAAAGTGAGTGCACACGCCAAAGTTACCAATTACACTGTTGATGGAAATGCCCATGCTTGGCACTTACCCGGTCTTACCTACAGTTTAAATGCGAACTACAACCTCGGTAAAAACATCGAATTGAATGCGGGTTTTGACGGGATGAGCAAACGCAGAAACCAAGTGTATGTAATGGGTAAGCCACAAACTACTGAGATGCCAGGGTTCTTCGATTTACACGCACGCATCGATTATCGCCTCTCTGGTAAAGGACGCATCTGGGTTCAAGGAAGCAATCTTTTAAACAACCAATATCAGCAATGGTATGGATATCGCAACTACGGCCTAACACTGATGGGCGGCCTCGCCATATCGATCCTCTAAGTTTTGTAAAAAAGGCGTAATATTGTAGTATGAATCCTCAACCAGTGATATTGGCAATAACACATGTTCTTCATGAGCATGAGTGTGCTGTGGTTCCTGGATTTGGGGCATTTATCCTGAGAAAGAATTTTGGCATTGCAAATCCCTTTTCAGGTCAAATAAAACCAGCTTCGTACAGTGTGTACTTCAACGCTGACATCATCGAAGACGACGGATTTGTGGCCAATGCGCTCAAAGAACAATTTGGCTATTCTTTCAAACAAGCTGGTCAATTATTGATTGATTTTGCACACGAAATAGATCAAACTTGTCGGCATGGCGGTTCTTACAAGATGAATCCACTGGGTGGGTTTCATAAAAATCCATCTGGCGAATTGTTCTTCTTGGCTGATGTGAATCTAAATTTGAGTTTATCAAGTTACGGATTGCCCGTAATTCATTGGCAGTGGAAACAATCAACCATTCCACAACCAATAACCAATGTTCCTGCGCAATCTGTTGCATCCACAGAAAAACCAATACTCCTGGAACCCGCAGCCATAGTTTCGGCTGTTGAAACAATTCCATCCGGCATTGAGATTGAATCACCGATCGAAGAAAAGAACGATGAACATCACAGTGAGTTTACGATAACCAAGCGTACACAACCACTGCTTTGGCGTGCCGCGGCTTCCTTCGCAATCATAAGCATCGGTGCGGGTATATTGATGACCATGGCACAGATTTGGTCGGTTAGTTCAGGCCAAGACCTCGCGAGTTTGATGCCACAAGACACGCAATCACAAGCGATGAATGCGCCACTCAAGCAAACAAAGGCAGCAGAAGTTCATAGCATCGCTGAAGTGGCTAAGAGCGACAGCAGCATCTCTCACAATATTGACTTTGGGGTGGGTATTGAAGGCATAGAGTCAACTCTTCAAGCCTTGAAGGACATGAAAGGCAAATACACGGTAACGGGTGGATCATACATTACGTTGGAATTGGCAAAAAGGGAATGTTTGTTGTGGCAAAAAATGGGTATTGACGCTTGTGTAGTTCCCGTTAAACGAAGTAGTTTAAACAAGGTGGTTTTGGGC
>DBCP01000015.1:0-2049 GCA_002293105.1 Bacteroidetes bacterium UBA955
CGACATCAGCACTTTGGAAAAGGGTGACTTGGAATCTCTGTAACTAGATTTTCAAAACACTCAGCAACTCATCCAAAAATCCAAATCGCACCAATAAATAAATCGCACCAAGGATCGTCAAAACACTCATATAACCCGAGAACGTGTGGGTTATCTGATTGAATCCGAGCACCAGACAAAACGCCAAGCCACCGGCCAGTAAAAATGCACCAATGGTAAAAACAATTTCACTTGCCATCGCCCAAGAAAGCAATACCAACAACAACCCCACTGCGTAACAAAGGATTGAGCCCAATTCCAACCAGTCCTCGCGGTCTGTTGGCTTAAAAACACTGTGTTTTTTGGGAGGCAGACTGTAATGCACACGATGCAAATGCGCTGTCGCTAAAAGTTGTTTACCAACCCGCAAATCCGAGTGACGCACGGGGCGATCGCCTTTATTCCTCTGAGCTAACACTTTGGTTTCCAACTGAATCGTCGGAATAACGTGAGAAGCACGAATCCCTCCGCAAGCTGTATCTGCACAACGATCTGTAACCACAGACATGCTTGATTGAATTTTGCGAGAACCTAAATTAAGTTTGCGCTGTATAACACTCTCCTTTGATGACGGATTCACGGAATAATTATTCCTAAGCGACACCTGAAATCCCCGGTTATGGTACCTCGGGGTGATTTGACACCCGCCAAGGACAAGAAGGAATAAAACCAAAAATTTCATCCTAACAAAGCTATCCAAATCCACCGATTGGCATTTGCGATATTCCGTAGAATGACATACGATTTTTTGCGATAATCCGTAATTCTTTGCCCAAATAATAGGAGAAACAATCAATTATTTTGAGACTTTTTACCAAAATATCGCGACTTCAGTACGGCGAATCCGATACCGCTTATAAAAATCCACCCCATAACAAGGTAGCCAAGAGGGATTAGTGTTTCCAATAAAAAGTATCCGAAAAGACCAAAACCCATCAATCGAAACGACTCCCAAAATCCAAAATTTGCTGTTTCAGACTGATTCAATAAAATGGCAGACTGAACAATATTTCCTACTGCGAGCAAGAAGCAATAAGATACAGTAAATGGTGGTAAGATAGCATAAGAAAATAGAATCCCAACAAATCCTAAAACACCCGTAATTAGCAACCAAATGGCATAGTATACCACTCCTTTTTCCGTGGATTTCTCTCCGTTTATATCCACGTGTGCAACATCCAAATAGACAACTCCCCATCCCGGCGGCATCAAAAGCACTTTTAATTTATTGAGCCAACCCCTTGTTTTGCGCACTTGTTCAATGATCTGTTTAAAATGAAACACAATGGCATGTAAAGGACTGTCATCCTCGTATTTTGAGGTAATACCATACTCAACGGCCTCAGTTTCTTCTTGATAGGTTCCGAACATCCGATCCCAAACTATGAGTGCAGATCCATAATTCTTATCGATATACATTTCGTTCTTCCCATGATGAACACGGTGATGCGAGGGGGTAACAATGACCCATTCTAGCCAGCCTAACTTTGGAATGTACGATGTATGTACAAAAAAATCATGGAGGCCAATCACCTTGAAAGTTACGACCAAAACAAGCGGATCAAATCCGAAAACGGGTAAAATCATCCAAAATGGAATGCGAAAGAGGCCCTGAAATGGCGATGTACGAAATCCATTGGATAAATTAAAATAACTGGAAGAATGATGCGTAACATGTCCTGCCCACAATAAATTGATGCGATGGGAGAACCTGTGATACCAATAAGAGACAAAATCAACGGAGAGAAAAGCGAGCAACCACTGTCGCCAATCGTTAGGCAATATGAGCCATTGGAAATGTTTTTGGGAAAACACCAACGCCATATACAACAAGAGCAAATACAATAGTGCGCCAAATTGATCGATGGCACCTACAGCCATATTCAAAACGGTGTTTGGTGCATGATAACGACGGTCGTTTTGCTTGATACTGTACCACCACTCAAGTGCAATCAAACCAAGGAATAGTGGGATGAGGAGGGCTATATAGTTTAACATAAACAGGTCAAT
>DBCP01000015.1:2094-2619 GCA_002293105.1 Bacteroidetes bacterium UBA955
TACGGAAAATCGCAAAATCCAAAACCGTATTTTACGGAAAATCGCAAAGACCTAATTTCCAAAAAATCTCCATCTACCCACCGATTTCAATACAGAACCGTATATATTTGATCAAAAAATCATGAAAAGAATTTTGTTGTTTACTGTGCTCCTCTTCATCGGGGTAACCACTCAGGCCCAACGCTTGATGAACAGTTCTCGTTCAACTGTTGGATACATAGAATCAGGACGGGTAATGAACAGCTCACGAAGCACCATTGGCTACATTGAGGATGGAAGGATCATGAACAGTTCCCGTTCAACCATTGGTTACATAGAGAACGGGCGGGTCATGAACAGTTCTCGCTCAACCATTGGTTACATTGAGGATGGTAGGGTCATGAATAGTTCTCGCTCAACGATCGGTTATGTGGAAGATGGCCGGGCGATGAACAGTTCAAGAAGTACCATCGGGTATTTCGAAAGCCTAAAGCCAACCCACGCCGCATTGTATTTCTTCTTCTTTTTTGATTGATTCCAGCAGCG
>DBCP01000015.1:2683-3666 GCA_002293105.1 Bacteroidetes bacterium UBA955
TCCCAAAAAAAATCATGTTCAACGAAGTGTGATTGGTTAACTTCCATAATCGAACATTGCTTAGAATAAATCAAGTAATTTGCTATTATGTCAAACAAACTCCTCAAAATCAGTTCTTTCTTTTTCGTCACCGCCCTAATGCTACAGGCTTGTACCATCATCAAACCCGGGCAAACTGGCGTCAAGCGGAAATTGGGTAAACTTAGCAACGAATCCTACGAACCAGGCATCCGCCTTTACAACCCATTTTTATCGCGCATTCTCATGGTGCCCATTAGAACCGTGAATCTAGAGGTGAAACTCCCACTTCCAAGTAGGGAAGGATTAACCATTCAATCCGAAATCTCCATACTTTACCGCATCGAAAAGCAATCAGCACCCGACGTCATTCGGAACATCGGAATGGACTATGAAGATGTAGTGATTCTCCCAGTATTCCGATCCGCAGCGGCCGACGTCACCTCAAAATTCTATGCCAAAGACATGCACAGTGGTGAACGCGCATTGATTGAAAGAAACATCCGCGATACCATGATGGAAATCCTCGGTGCCAAGGGATTCATCGTTGAAAACGTACTGCTAAAATCAATCTCCCTTCCACAAGGTCTATCCGCTGCCATCGAAGAAAAATTGCGTGCGGAACAAGAAGCCCAGCGAATGGAATTCACAAAACAAAAGGAAAAACTTGAAGCGGAACGCAAAGCCATTCAAGCAGAAGGTGATAAACAAGCGGCCATAATTGGGGCACAGGGACAAGCGGAGGTAGCAAAAATCAGGGCGGAGGGACAAGCCAATGCCATCAAGATTGAAGCCGAAGCCCGGGCCAAAGGCAACGAGATGTTGACCAAATCGCTCACAAACGACATCCTAAAGAACAACCAAATCGAGGCATTTAAGTCACTATCGCAAAGCAGTAACACCAAAGTCATCATTACCGATGGCAAAACCCCGTTGCTGGGAATCCCTGAAGGCGGAAAGTGATT
>DBCP01000149.1:0-4749 GCA_002293105.1 Bacteroidetes bacterium UBA955
ATAAATTGCAAAATTTCATCTCTTTCTGTGGTAGGAGAGAATTCTGTTTCAACAATTTTGATGGCTTTGGCGGTATTGAATCCCTTTACAAACAAGGTGCGATAGATGTCTTGTATTTCGGCTATTTTCTCAGTTGAAAAGTCTCTGCGACGCAATCCCACGCTGTTAACACCTTCGTAACTCAATGGCTCACGAGCCGCTTTGGTGTAGGGAGGCACATCTTTTCTTACCAAGGATCCACCGCTAATCATTGCATGACGACCAATCTTCACAAATTGATGTACAAGTGCTGCACCACCCAAAATAGCCCATTCACCAATGGTAACGTGTCCCGCAACCTGAACACTATTCGCCAAGATGCAATAGTCCTCAACAACAACGTCGTGTGCCAAGTGAACATAAGCCATAAGCAATACATTGTTGCCAACTTTCGTTTCACCCGAGGCTTTTGTGCCTTTATTGATGGTCACATATTCCCTGATTGTGGTATTATTGCCAATTACAGTCAGTGTTTCCTCTCCATCAAATTTCAAATCCTGCGGGATTGCACCGATGGAAGCTCCCGGGAAAATTCTACAACTTTTTCCGATTCGGGTTCCTTTGAAGATTGTGGCACCAGACATGACGTGAGTGCCTTCGCCTATCTCTACATCCGCATGAATGGTCACAAAAGGGTCAATAATGACGTGGTCTGAAATTTTGGCGGATGGATGAACGTAGGCTAATGGTTGTATCATTGGTCTTTATCTTCTGTTTTTAAAATACAAAAAGTACGAATTACGATATTTTTACGATTTGGGCCATCAATTCTGCTTCACAAACCAATTTTTCACCAACCCAAGCACGGCCTTTCATGATACACAAACCACGACGAACGGGTTCCATAAGTTCCAATTTCATTATCAAGGTATCGCCTGGAACTACCTTGTCCTTGAATTTTGCATTGTCAATTTTCAAGAAATAAGTACCATAATTTTCGGGATCTTCAACAGTACTCAGTACCAAAATACCACCGCACTGTGCCATGGCCTCTAACTGCAAAACGCCCGGCATGATAGGATCACCGGGAAAATGTCCGCTGAAAAAAGGTTGGTCATACGTGATATTTTTAATTCCCACGACCGACGTTTCTGATTTCGCGATGATTTTATCGACCAACAAAAACGGATGGGCATGGGGCAATATTTTCATGATGTCTTTGGTTGCGTACAAAGGTTTTTCGTTGGGGTTATAATTGGGTACCCCATCTTGTTTTCTGCGCAATTCCTTTTTCATGACTTGTTTGATTTTTTTTGCAAACGCCACGTTGCTAGCGTGTCCTGGTCGTGCGGCCATGATCTGTCCTTTGATGGGCATACCCACCAGTGCCAGATCCCCAATCATATCCAACAGCTTGTGTCGCGCAGGTTCATTCTGAAAACGCAATTCCAAATTGTTCAGGATGCCATGCTGAGTTACTTCCACTTTGGGTTTGTTAAAAACCTCAGCCAATCGGTCTAATTCAATTTGTTCAACATCGCGATCCACCACCACAATGGCGTTGTTCAAATCTCCGCCTTTGATCAGGTTATTGTTCAGTAAATATTCGAGTTCATGGAGAAAGCAGAATGTGCGACATGGACTGATTTCCTTTTTGAATTCGGCCATACTGGTAATTGCTGCGTGCTGACTACCCAAGACTGCAGAGTTATAATCAACCATAACCGTTAGCCGATAATCATTTACGGGCATAGCGATGATTTCTACTTTGTTTTCTTCGTCGGTAAAGTTGATGTTGTAAGGGATTTCGAAATATTCGCGTTCTGCCTCTAATTCCAAAATTTCACAAGCTTCTATTACCTCTACAAAAGGTCTACTGCTGCCATCCATGATGGGCATTTCAGGCCCGTCGATATCAATCAATACATTGTCAACTTCCATACCCACCAGCGCCGCCAAAACGTGCTCCACGGTAGACACAGATGCACCATTTTTGGTTAGGGTGGTACCACGAGACGTATCGGTGACCAAATCGCAATCCGCTTCAATGATGGGCGAGCCTTCTAAATCGGTACGTCTGAATTTATAACCATGGTTCTCTGGTGCTGGGTTCAACGTAAGATTGACATTTGCCCCCGTGTGAAGTCCAACACCCGAAATATGAACGGGCGATTTCAATGTGGTCTGTTTGGGATTAAGTTGATTCATTTGATTATTCTTCTGATTTTAAACGGGCTATTTCTGATTTTATCTCCTCGATGGCTTTTAGCAACTCAGGGATTCTCCTGGTACTAGCCACTGATTTTAAATAGGTTCTCACATCTGTTGCCGGTGTACCGGTAAGCTTTTGATGGGGTTCTGTCACATTTCCTGTGATGCCCCCTTGTCCGCCAACACTGGTATGCGGTGCAATGGTCAAATGACCGGCAACGCCCACTTGTCCGCCAAATTGTGCATAAGCACCCACCTTGGTACTTCCAGCGATTCCAGTTTGTGCGGCCAAAACGGTGTGTTCTCCAATTTCAACATTGTGTGCAATTTGAACAAGGTTGTCGAGTTTGGTACCCGTTTTTATCACGGTACTGCCCATCGTGGCACGATCGATACTGCAATTGCTCCCAATTTCAACCCAATCTTCCAGTACAACGTTTCCAATTTGTGGAATTTTCATGTATTTGCCATTGACCGGGGCAAAGCCAAAGCCATCTCCGCCAATAACGCTGCCAGCTTGAATTATGCAATGTTTGCCGATCAAGCAATCTGCATATACAGTAACGTTGGGGTAGAGTAGGGTATTATCGCCAAGTACAACATTTCTTCCAACATAAACGCCTGGATACAAAATGCAATTATCGCCAATTTGGGCACCTTCTTCAATGTAAGCGGTGGCTGCTACATGAACACTATGCCCAATTTTAACGGTTGGATGAATGTGCTGCGATTCAATGCCGGTTCTGTGCACATTGGGGTTGAAGTGGCGTGTAAGGACAGTACAAAAGGCGAAATATGGATTTGCATGTTCAATCAAAACGCTTCGAACGGGTTGTTGTGGCACAAAACCTTGTGGAACGATGACCGTGCCACATTGGGTTTGGTAAAGCGATTGTTCGTATTTCGGATTGGAAAAGAAACCCAACGAATTGGCTCCGCCTTCTTCCAATTTCGCCGCATTGTCGATGATTACATCGGCGTTTGTTGGAGAGATAGTTCCTCCGATTTCTTGTGCTATGAGGGTGGCGGTCAACATGGATTCAGTGTGCAAAATAACACCAAACCGACAAAACACCCATGGATTGGGCATAGAAACCCACAAATCGTGGATGAAAATCGCACAAACGCTCGGAGATTCAATTTTTCTTTCTATTTTGGCCGATAGATATTTAACGATTCAATCATGAATGTAAAAGAAGAACAAATGTATTCCGACAAATCGCATCCCAAAGGGCTGTATGTTTTGTTTGTGACCGAAATGTGGGAGCGCTTCAGCTATTATGGCATGCGTGCGCTTTTTGTGCTGTTTATGACGAAAGCTTTGCTGTTCGACAAAGCCTTGGGATCTGAAATTTACGGTAGTTACACCGGCTTGGTGTACTTGACTCCGTTATTGGGTGGTTACATGGCCGACCGCTACTGGGGTAACCGCAAATCAATCATCATCGGGGGTATTTTGATGGCGATTGGTCAGCTGTTTATGTTCTTCGCGGGTACCTATTACCAAGAAGTGAATATTGCCGCGCCTTTGATGTTTACGGGCTTAGGCTTTTTGATCATTGGTAATGGTTTCTTTAAACCCAATATTTCTACGATGGTAGGACAGTTATATCCTGCTGGCGATAAGCGCGTGGATTCAGCGTTTACCATTTTTTATATGGGTATTAACTTGGGTGCATTCATTGCGCCATTGTTGTGTGGTTATTTGGGCGATACTGGAAACGCTGCGGACTTCCGTTGGGGATTTATGGCCGCATGTGTAGGTATGATTGTCAGCTTGATCCTTTTCATCACTTTGAAAAATAAATACCTAGTAACACCAACAGGTGAGCAAATTGGAGAAAAACCAAATTCTTCCCGTGAGGTAAAGTCAGAAACTGAAGTCGCAACGCCAGTGAACTATACCGCCATGGTAATTTGGGCTGCCGTATTTGGTGGCTTATTGTATTTGTTCCGTTTCCAAGCCGAAATGGATTGGATTGGTTCTTTCATTTTCGCTTTAACCATAGCTGCTCCAGGATATATAATTACGGACCCTACCTTGAGCAAGGTTGAACGTCAGCGTATTTGGGTTATCTACATCGCTGCGTTCTTTGTAATCTTCTTTTGGGCTGCATTTGAGCAAGCAGGCGCCTCGTTGACCTACTTCGCAGAAGAACAGACGAATCGTGAGATATTCGGAACAGTGGTTCCAACATCTTATTTCCAGAGCATCAATGCGGTAGCAATTGTAATCTTCGCGCCTTTGTTTGTGTGGTTGTGGGGATGGATGGGTAAGAAAAACATGGAGCCCGCTTCACCTTTCAAACAGGCGATGGGTCTTTTCTTGTTGGCGATGGGATACTTGGTAATCGCGTTTGGTGTGAAAGGCATCGATCCTAGCACAAAATTGAGCATGGTATGGTTGGTGTCGTTGTATACCATTCACACCTTTGGTGAATTGTGTTTGTCGCCAATCGGACTTTCTATGGTAAACAAATTGGCCCCTGTAAAATTGGCTTCTTTGTTGATGGGCGTTTGGTTCCTTTCAACTGCTGCGGCTAACAAATTTGCGGGAAC
>DBCP01000149.1:4873-5243 GCA_002293105.1 Bacteroidetes bacterium UBA955
TCCTAAGGGAACGTATTCTTTGGCGACAGCGACAGTTAAAACGGTGAAGGCTGCAGATGCTGAAACGGATTCTATGGTTGCTTTGACCATGAATACTGTTGCCGTTGATGATAACTCTAAACATTTATGTACAGATTCATGCATGAGCAGTGGAACTTGTCCGATGCACAACAAAGGAGTTGCGGCTGTCGTAACGAGCAAAATTTCGGTGTTCCATTTGAAAGTTATCAAATCAAACAACAAGTACTTTGATCGTGCCGTGTTATTGAACGATACTACTTTGATTACACATGACTCTGTAGACGTGGTAACCAATGTAGATGGAGTGAAAAAGGCCACCAAAGAAGAGCGTTTGCAGACTTGGAATTTG
>DBCP01000030.1:0-206 GCA_002293105.1 Bacteroidetes bacterium UBA955
GGCATAGAGTACTATTTCCCGAGAGCGCTAAAATACAAATTGGCTTCATTAAGTCTAAACCACGTTGTACAATCCCAAACCTATCAGTCCAAACAGAGCGGGTTCAATGGCAACTTCACCGATCCATCGGCCTCCCATTCCGTTGAATTTGTTTCAAAGGGCTATGGTAATTTTATTCCGATCATAAACACCATGCATACATTGGC
>DBCP01000030.1:295-1191 GCA_002293105.1 Bacteroidetes bacterium UBA955
TCCAAAAAAGGGCCTAATTCCTATGATTCTTCCACTGGTTCGTATATTGACGGACAGAGAGTCATAGGTCACCGCAATAGCAAACTCTCTTGGGGTGTTATTTTGTACTATAACAATCAATTTCAACCCGCAAGCCTTCAACAACAAGCATTCTATTCCAACCATTTCTTGTACAACAAAGAACTTTTGTTCACGGGCAACAAAAACAACGAGGCATCTTTCTATTTAACAAAATTCAAAAAGGCCAATGAGGCCAATTTAAAGACCAAAATACCTGAAACGAATCAAACTGCATCACTCCTTTCAGATGTACAAAAGGAGAAATTCAATACCTATATCACTGTTCAAACTGGCACTTGGATCAACCCCACCATGTCCATTGATTCCGTGCCCGTAACACAATTAAATGACGCCCAATACACCGCGTTTGTTCTAGGATTTAATTGGTATTTAACAAAATTTTCAATAACTCAATTGATTTCCAATAAAACATTTAAAACCTCTCAATTAAACAATTTGTTTAATTACGGCGTGCCCGTCTGGAAATCCACAACATCGCTCCGATACAGAACCCCCGCATTCCATCATGCCATGGATTTAACCTTGGGGGCCGACATCCAATACACCTCGAAATTTCAAACCACTTACTACCGTCCCGATGCAGCCACCTTCGTGGTAGACGCCAACCAAACCGAATCGGGCAATTACTTTGAACTCGACCTGTACGCCGTTGCACGGGTTCAAACCGTGGATGTCTTCCTCAAAGCAGAACACATCAACGAACTATTTGTGATTCCCGGTTTCAATACCCGTTACCAATACATCGCGGGGTACCCCATCCAACCCTACCGCATCCAGTTTGGTCTCAATTGGAAATTCTATAACTAATCCTCGCC
>DBCP01000030.1:1325-20989 GCA_002293105.1 Bacteroidetes bacterium UBA955
TAGGCCAACTCCTCCGCAGGGACATCAAACAGCAATTCATCGTGCACCTGCAAAATCATCCGAGACTTCAATTTTTCGGCATTCAACCAGTCGTGAATTTGAATCATCGCCACCTTGATCATGTCTGCGGCACTGCCCTGTATCGGCGCGTTGATCGCATTTCGCTCTGCAAAACCACGCATCACCGCATTGGCCGATAAAATATCACGCATATACCTACGCCTACCCAAAATGGTCTCTACATACCCCTGCTCCCTGGCCTTGTTCACCGTATCGTCCATGTATTCCTTGATACCCCCAAACTGCTTGAAATAGTTCTCAATGATTTCCTTGGCCTCACCACGGGAAATGCCCACGCGCTGACTCAAACCAAAGGCTGAAATGCCATAGATAATCCCGAAATTGACGGTTTTAGCCTTCCTCCGCATCTCTTTGTCCACCTCCTCCAAGTTCACACCCCAAACTTTCGCCGCCGTAGCTGTATGAATGTCTAAGCCCTGCTTAAACGCTTCTTGCATCCCCGCATCGCCACTCATGTGCGCAATGATTCTCAACTCAATCTGCGAATAGTCGCAACTCAACAACACCGTTTCATGTCCTTTCGAAACAAACGCCTTCCGAATCTCCCGGCCCAACTCTGTGCGAATGGGAATGTTCTGTAAATTGGGATTCTGACTGCTCAACCGCCCCGTTGCCGCAACCGCCTGATTAAAATGCGTATGCACCCTACCCGATTGCGCATCCACCAACAATGGCAGTGCATCCACGTAGGTGCTCTTCAATTTCTGCAAAGCCCTAAAATCCATGATGTGCTGTACAATGGGATGCTTACCCAACAGCGCATTCAACGTTTCTTCATCGGTTTGATACTGTCCCGTTTTCGTCTTCTTCGGCTTGTCTGACAGCTTCAATTTATCAAACAAAATTGTTCCCACCTGCTGTGCCGATGCGATATTAAACACACCGCCCGCTTCCTGAAAAATGGATGCCTGTACCCCGCGAACCTGCTCCAACAATTGATTGCTATAATCTTTCAAGAAGTCCACATCCACGCGCACACCCTGCCGCTCCATCGCCTCCAATACCAACACCAAAGGCATTTCCACATCCATCAACAGCCCCATCAAACCGCGCTCTTCCAAAGCAGGCTTGAGAATCCCATAGAGTTGGAATGTAACATCAGCATCTTCCGCCGCATACTCCGCAATGGCCGATAACTCCACATCGCGCATCGATCCCTGTGATTTGCCCTTTTTTCCGATCAATGTCTCAATAGAAACAGGCGTATATCCCAAAAACTTCTCACTCAACAATTGCATGTTATGTCGCTGGTCGGGCTCCAATAAATAATGCGCCAACATGGTGTCAAACATCGGCCCAGCCACCGTAACCCCATAATTCTGCAAAACGGTGATATCGTACTTGATGTTCTGAGCGATTTTTAATTTACTAGACAATAAGACCCCTTTGAATCGATCAACCAAAGCCACAGCCTCATCACGGTTCGATGATACCGGCACGTACCAACCTTTGAAGGCGGCCGTACTGAACGACAGCCCCACCAATTCGGCGTGCAGCGATTCTACATCCGTGGTTTCTGTATCGAAGCAAAATTCTGCGGCCCCATTCAGCTCTTCAAGCAACGCCAATAGTGATTCTTCGGTATCCGCAATGCGATATTCATGCGCCACATCTTGAATGGTTTTATACACCGCAACCTCTTCTTCCGATACCGATTCTGAATCCTCCAATACCTGATCGAACATCGAAGTTTGATTGGCCGGTTGTGGTTTTACTTTCTTGGGTGATGCCGGGGCGATGGGATTGCCAAACAAATCAACACCCCCGCTGCGACTCGGCGATGAGTCTCCGATACGACTATCTGCGGAAGTCTCGGCAGATCCACCAGATTCTCCCAACACACGACGCATCAATGTTCTAAACTCCAACTCCTCAAAGACCTCACGCAAGGCAGGTTCATTTACCGGCTCCATTTTCAACGCTTCCAAATCCAATTCTATCGGAACCTGTGTATCAATTGTGGCCAACCATTTACTCACCTTCGCCTGCTCGGTAAAATTGCGAAAGTTCTCTTGCATCTTGCCTTTAAGCTTGTCGATGTTTTCCAAGATGGCTTCCATACTGCCGTATTCTTGAATCAACTTTTTGGCGGTCTTTTCACCCACTCCCGGTACACCTGGAATGTTGTCAGACGCATCGCCCCACAACCCCAAAATGTCAATCACTTGCTTTGGGTCGGTAATTTCCCACTTCTTGAGAATCTCCTCCACACCCAAAATCTCATCGCCATTGCCCATTCGCGCAGGCTTATAAATTTTCACATTGTCGCGTACCAACTGACCGAAATCCTTGTCGGGCGTCATCATGAAAACATCATACCCCAAATCACCCGCTTTCCATGCCAAGGTGCCGATAATGTCATCGGCCTCATAGCCATCCATCGTAATCACGGGGATGTTGAATCCCTCAATAATGCGAAAAATATAAGGAATGCTCTTGCGCAAATCCTCAGGCATTTCCTCCCGCTGGGCCTTGTAAGCCTCAAATTGAATGTGGCGCTGCGTAGGAGCAGAGGTATCAAAAACCACCGCCAAATGGGTGGGCTTCTGTTTCTTTATTACTTCCAACAACGTGTTGGTAAAACCCATCATCGCACTGGCATTCAGGCCGGTGCTGGTAATGCGGGGATTCTGAATAAAGGCAAAGAAGGCGCGGTAAATAAGCGCCATTCCATCGAGTAAAAATATTTTTCCGTTCGACATGTAATCAAAGGAGCAAGTTACGCAGAATGCCCCCAAATTTCATGGTCAAGCGGTGCGATATTTCGATTATTACGGCTTTTTCACGAAGCCCAAACTTACCCCGTTGATGCAGTACCTAAGTCCCGTTGGTTGACCATAACCATCATTGAAAACATGGCCCAAATGTCCGCCACAACCACTACAAACCACTTCAACACGGTTCATGCCATGCGATAAATCCGGAATCTCTTTCACCTTGGACTTATCCATAGACTGATAAAAACTCGGCCATCCGCAACCCGCATCAAACTTGGTTTCACTCGAAAAAAGTTCCTGTCCGCACCCCTTGCATACGTATGTGCCCGCTTCCCACTGGGTTTCAAACTCGCTGGTAAAAGGACGTTCTGTGCCTTTTTGGCGCAATACACGGTAGGCATCTTCGCCCAACAACTGCTTCCATTCTTCCTCTGTTTTTTGAATTTTATATGTCATGGTATCTTTTCTAATTGTATCTGCGGTCCCTGATCCGGCCGTGGTGACCTCTGAAACACAGGCCCCTTGAACACCCAACAGTGCAATCACAAAAGTTAGTAGCCATGGTTTGATTTGCTTCATGCTATAACAACAAAAATGTTTGACAAAGGTTGTAAGTTCGCGAGCCCAATGAATTTTTTCAGCCATTTCCTCATCGATCACAAGCCAACATCTCCATCATACAACGTGGCGCTGGTTATGCCCGATTTACTTCGCAATTTCACCCCAAAATCTTGCAAGTTCAATTTTGAGGAAAAACGCAACGAATTACGCCTGTGCGAAAAGACCTCTCTTACCGATTTTTTCTCAGGTTGTATACAACATATAGAACGCGACAAGGCCTTTCATCAATCGCTTTTCTTCGAGCAAAGTTATGCCTTGATTCGCGATGACTGGAAAAGAACGTGTCTGGAATACAACATTCCCAAATATTGGTTTTCACTTCATGTTTTGATTGAAATAATGCTTGATAAATATTTTATAGATAATAATTTAGAAAAATTAACATTATTTTACAATCAACTCGTATCCGAAAGAAATACCGTTGAAGAGGCCTTGGAATTGCTTCAACATCCACAGCCCCAGACCTTTCTTGAGCGATACGATCGCTTTTGCGAAATACGATACCTTTTTCACTACCAAGACATCAACCGGGTAGCCTTCGCAATGCACCGAATTTACATGCAAATAGGACTTGACACACAATGGTATGAGCAACATGAATCAGCCATTGTATCGGCCATTTCAAACATATACGAACGTTGGCATGTGCAGCTTCCCGAATTGGGGCTAGACGAAATACAGCGTGGTAACGAGTCCCATCAATAAGCCCCAACCCATCAATTCTTTCCACCAATAGCGTTTCTCGCCTGTAAAGAAATAAGCAATTAATATCGCGGCAGGAAATGCCGTAAGTAAATGGAAGCTTTTCAGCTCCCGCCAATGCAGGACCAAAAGCAACAAACTGTACAAAAAGAACAAAATCACCACCAGCTTACCCCGCCTCACTTCAACATTGTCGCTGAAGTAATTACCGCTCACTTTTAACAAACCAAACAAAGCCACAACCAAGAAGGAAATATATACTGTGTACTTGGTGAGCATACCCAAAATTCCATTACTCAATTCATCAATATTCAACGGCGTTGTCGTGATGTTTGAAACAGCCGAAACATCCCATCCATTAATAAAAATGAGAGACCTCAGTACATAATAAGGCAAAATCAAACCAAAAACGATGGCCAAAACATCGCGAATAACAATCGTCTTAAAAACCAATACGCATGATAAAATGAACAACAGTATCAACAAATGATCAGGCACAATCAAAATGGCTATACCGAATGCCAAAGCACTGTAAAACAGCAGTACTGTTGAATATCCATCCCGCAGACGCAGCAACAAAATCAACCCTAAAAACACGAAAAAATTCCCGAAATGATACTCGGTAACCAGCATGTTTTCCAAATAAATGCTTTGCAGCAAAATGAAAAAATAGGCCGGTAAATACCCTACTGGGCGCATCATGGCGTGAGACCTAACCATCTCATTGATCATGAATGCCAAAGAAACCACCATTAACAAAGACACAACCACTGATAATACGGGCATCGCATTGATCCATGCCACCAAAGAAGCCAACATACCAGGCTTGGAAATCACAGCCTCCTGCGGAATAATCCAAAGCGCAGGTATGCGAATGGCGATGGCCATCAACACCACCAACAACAGGGTGAACAAACCGTGGTCCTTGAGTCGATTAATCATTTGAGAATACTTGAAGCCAATGCCATTGTTTATCGCGGTATATCGGGACCGTTAATGTGCAATAATCAGAATGCAAACCCTCATATGGCACAATAGCTCCTGGAATATTTTCACTGCGAAACAACCACTCTTTTTCTGATACAAAGGTATTGTCTATTTTCACATGCATCACACGATTCATTTCACCTTCGTCATCGTTGTAAACTACATTCAACGAACCCGCGCAAACATAGTGGGCAAACCCGTGTAAATATGCATTCGACGCCGTTCCCACTTGACTTTTTCTAATCATCACCAACGTGTCCAATTGTCCTTTCGCATTCATGTACATTGCCGCAACATCGCCATAATGATAAAACAACTTGCTGCTGGTCTGCGGCACACCGTTCACATAATAGGTCTCCATTTGTCGGGTTTCATAGAACTGCTCCGATAACCAAACACTGCCTCCGTGGCTCAATGGAATGATTTCGCGTATGAAGTAATTTTCTGGTTTCGACATTTTTTTGGTTGACAACAATCCCGACATCTGCTTGCAGTCCCAATCGCTCCAAACGTATGAGGTCAAAAACCAATGGTTGTTCGATGAATCGCCATCTTCCCTTTCGGGGCGATACCATCCGTTTACATGTCCCGAGATTTCCGTTTGCTTCCAATCAGACCAAAACCCACACAACAAAAATTCATCGGTGGAAGGATCCAGCGATAGTGCCAATTCCCTAATCATCCCAACTGCAGACAACCTTTGCTGTTGTGTACGCTGCTTGCTTCTGGAAATCACATGAAAATGGCTCTGCTCTTTTCTCGCGTTAAAGATTGTTAGTGCAACTTGATCTTCATAGACTAGGGCCATTTCTCCGTTCTTTTTTACTTCCGCGGAGCGCCACACCACCTCATCTATGCCAAAATCAGTGGATAGAGTCACCCGAAAACTATCCAACAAATCACCGGACTGATTCATGGTTAACCCATGAGCCAAAGTGAGTTTGCGTCCTTCCTCACTCAATTCAGCGGACACCGAAAAGGAAAAAATCCCCATAACCCGTCGGTCCACAGAACTCACAGTTTCCCAATTAGCGATATCCATATCCACCGCCGAAACCGTGTAAAGCTCTTTGCTTACGACCGTCCCCAACATATCGATTCCCAGGCGATGATAAAACAAACGATACACCTGCCGTTTTACTTTCACCACCGAGATCCAATAAAAAAACGAATCTCCAAGTACCAAGCGAAGAATACGCTGCTTGCCCTGGGCTTCAATCTTTCTATCCGATTGAAAGATCATGTCCTGCGAATACCGCTCTATCACGAACCCCAAGCTCAGATCCGCATTGGATGAATAGACGGTGTAAACCTGTCCTTCCGATTGCCCCAGCGCTTTCCGGTACTGACTTTTCTTTTGGGCCAGTCCCGCTTGATTCGAAACAAGGGTTGTTTGGGCATACACTGACACCGAAAAAAATCCAAACAATACCCAAATCAATGCGCCGAAAACCTTCACCACTCAAAAATCAACCTAGTTGGTTGAATTCCCAAGCACTCGCGTAATTTTGCACTACATTTATTCTTGGCAACAACTCAATTGCATTCTACCGCAAGTCATACCGAAACCGCCATTGTGGTTGGCGTTAACACCCCACAGCAGGCCATTCCCATCGAAGAATCCTTGGCTGAATTGGAACAATTGGTCCTGACATCTGGGGCCGAATCAAAAAAACGTTTCATTCAAAACCTTGAACATCCACAGCCAAAAACCTACGTAGGCAAAGGAAAGTTGGAAGAAATCAAGCAATATGTGATCAAACACAAAATTGATTTGGTCATTTTCGACGATGAACTCACCCCCGCACAAGTGCGAAACATCGAAACGGAAATGGAAAATGCCAAAATTCTCAGCAGAACCCATCTCATCCTGGATATTTTCGCAACCAATGCAAAAACAGCCCAAGCAAAAACGCAGGTTGAATTGGCGCAAAGCATTTTTATGCTGCCGCGATTGACGGGTATGTGGACCCACCTTTCCAAACAAAAAGGAGGGATAGGCATGAAGGGGCCAGGGGAAAAGGAAATCGAAACCGACAGAAGGGTCCTGCGCGATAAAATTGCCTTGCTCAAATCCAAGCTACAAGACATTGAAAAAATTGGTTTTACCCAACGGAAATCGAGAGATGGTGTTTTTCGATGCGCATTGGTAGGCTATACCAACGTGGGCAAGAGTACCGTCATGAATTTATTAAGTCGATCTGATGTATTGGTCGAAAACAAACTGTTTGCTACTTTGGATGCTACCGTACGCAAAGTAGTGATACCCCATCCCGACAACCAAGGAGGCATGATTCCCTTGCTGCTTTCTGATACGGTTGGATTTATCCGCAAACTGCCCACCTTGTTGATTGAGAGTTTCAAAAGCACGTTGGCAGAAGCCATGGAAACCGACTTGCTCATCCATGTGGTTGATATTTCCAATCCCGCTTTTGAACAACAAATGATGAGTGTGAAAGAAATCCTTCACGAAATCGGAGCAAGCAACAAACCTGAACTCATCGTCTTTAACAAAATCGATGCCTTCAAGGAACCCGAAGAAGACGACTTTTTTGTGGGTTCAACCGGCCTTACCCTTGAACAATTTGAAAAAAGTTGGATCGCCAAGGAAAATGCCCCAGCGGTTTTTATCTCAGCCCACAACAACACCAACATCGAAAAACTGAGAACGACCATCGTGGAAATGTTGCAACAACAAAAAAGGGCCAACCTTCGCTGACCCTTTTCATTTCCGTTACCAAAGATTAAAATTCATCTTCATTGAAGAAATAGTCATCATCCGATGGATAATCACTCCAGATTTCTTCAATGCTCTCGTATGGCTCTCCGTCATCTTCTAACTCCTGCAGGTTTTCTATAACCTCCAAAGGAGCACCAGAACGTATCCCATAATCAATCAACTCATCTTTGGTGGCTGGCCATGGCGCATCGTCCAAATAGCTAACCAATTCAAGTGTCCAATACATAATTCTTACTTACCGCGAAAATAGATTTTTGATTCAGAAAAACAAGATGAAATTTGCAATAATATTATGCATCCCGATTGGCAAGACGAAATACACGTGTACTGTGAAAACATGAGCTCCGCTGAAACGCCCTTTTTGCAGGCAATCAACGAGTTCACTTGGAAAAAAATGATCAATCCGCGCATGCTATCGGGTCATTTGCAAGGTCGATTTTTATCATCCATGGTTGCGCTAAAACAACCAGCTTGCATCGTAGAAATAGGCACATTCACCGGATATGCCACCGCTTGCCTACACGAACATCTCCCCAAAGGTTCATCGCTACACAGCATTGAAGCTGATGCAGAAACCGCCCACAAAACCCAGCACTTTTGGCAAGAAAACCATCCATCACACCAAGTCCAATGGCATGTTGGTGAAGCACTTACCGTTCTTCCAAAATTGAATCTCCAACCCGATTTTGTTTTCGTCGATGCCGACAAACACAATTATTCCCGCTATCTTGATATGTGTTTACCCCTCCTGAAAACAGGCGGTGTAATGCTGTTCGATAATACCCTGTGGAGCAAACGCGTGATTATCGAAAAGGACAGAGAATCTGATCGCGATACGCAAAATATGCACGCATTCAATGCCTATGCCAACGCACTGCCCAATGTGCTCGTGGCCTTGCTGCCCATCAGAGACGGCATCACACTCGTTACAAAACTGGATTAACCCCGCAATTCATCCAACAATTCACTCAACAATTCAAAATTGATGTCTGAGCGATGCAAAATCTGTGTTTGTCGCTCAGTGAGCAAGGGTTGGATTTGCGCCAATAGATGAAGTCCCTGGTCCGTAATCACAATGTTCATTTTCCGCCGATTATCGCTATCAATACTGCGACCTATCAATCCCATCGCCAACAAACGATCGCACAAACGGGTGATATCAGGATTTTTATCAATCATCACCTCCTTGATTTCAGAGGGATTGATAGATTCCGGATGTTTACCACGCAATATTCTCAATACATTATACTGCTGAGGGGTAATGCCAAAAGGCTTGTAGACATCGCGAAATTCGCCCATCAACCAGTTGGCCGTATACATGATATTGAGCATCGCCTTGATTTGGGGCGACTCAAATCGTTTCTGTTTAATGGCTTCTTCTAGTTTCAATGCTGCGATTTATTAGGATCCTACCGACAAATATGATCAAATTTGCCCAAATATACCGCATGTAAATTATCGTTGTACCTTTGTAGGGTGAATATCCCATTTGAAAGCACCGCAGACTTTGCTGCTCAATTAGACCAGCAAGATACCCTTTCACAGTTCCGCGAACAGTTCATTTTTCCCAAAAACGAGCAAGGGGAAACCCAAATTTACTTGTGTGGAAATTCACTGGGATTGCAGCCGAAGAGTGCCAAAGAAGCCCTATTGAATGAGCTTGAGGATTGGGCTCAGTGGGGTGTTGAAGGACATTTCCATGGACGTAAACCCTGGTTTCACTACCACAAATTCCTCACGGATTACACCGCAGAAATTGCCGGTGCAAAAGCCCATGAAGTGGTTGTGATGAATCACCTTACCGTGAATCTGCACTTATTGATGTTCAGTTTTTACAGACCAACCTTTACAACCAACCCTTCAGGAGAAAAACTGCCCGCCCGCTACAAGATCATCATGGAAGCCGGCGCATTTCCGTCCGATATGTACGCTGTTCAAAGCCAAGTAGAAGGTTATGGATTCAACTATGACGACGCAGTCATCGAGCTCTCGCCCCGAGAAGGCGAATTCACCCTGCGCACCGAGGATATTCTAAGCGCTATCCAAGAAGCAGGCGACCAATTAGCACTCTCCTTCTTTTCGGGTGTTCAATACTACACTGGCCAGTTATTCAATATACCAGCCATCACCAAAGCCGCCCATTCCGTTGGCGCTTTGGCTGGTTTCGACCTAGCCCATACCGCCGGAAACATCGATCTGCAATTGCACAATTGGGATGTGGATTTCGCCGCTTGGTGTTCTTACAAATACCTCAACAGCGGACCCGGTAACGTTTCTGGCGTTTACATCCACGAAAAACACGGACTCAACCCTGAAACCCGAAGAATGTCGGGATGGTGGGGCCACAAAGAAGATGTGCGTTTTTTAATGAAACGCGGCTATATCCCTGAGCCAGGTGCGGCCGGATGGCAAATGAGCAATGCCCCTGTTTTTGGTATGGCAGTTCACTTGGCAAGCTTGCAACTGTTCCATGACGCCGGAATTGCAAACCTGCGCCAAAAAAGTCGTTCGCTTACCGCATACCTCGAATTTGTGCTGCTCCAAGCAAAAGCAGAAAATCCCATTTTGCAGTTCGAAATCATCACTCCCAACAACCCCGATGAAAGAGGTGCTCAATTAAGCTTGCTCACAGACAACAAGGGAAAGGCGTTGTTTGACTATTTGTTCAACAACAACATCGTAGCCGATTGGCGTGAACCCAACGTGATTCGATTGGCGCCCGCACCGATGTATAATAATTTCGCAGACGTGTACGCCACTGGAAAGGCCTTCAGAGAGTTTCCCGGTTGATTGAACAGATTACCCTCGGAAGCGTTTGTCCTTGAACGATTCCCAATGCACGCTGTTGTCAACCCCAAGCACCTTGCGAATCTTTGAACGTACGTTGTGAATGTATTGAGGCGATACCCCTACAATGGCCGCGATGTCTTTGGACTTGTAACCATCAACACTCAAGATAAAAATTCGCTTTTCTGTAAGGTTCATTGCCTTCAGCTGTGGATGCTGTTCCAGAATATCGCCCTGCTCTTTCAATTTGGAATCAGCGATTTGCGGACGTGATGTGGTTTCAACCCTACCCAGTGCCTCCAATTCTTTTCTGAGTATTTCGATGTCTGGGGAATTGCTTGTATTCAGTACTTTAAGCTTTTTGCTCAGTTCCAAACTCTTCTCCATCACCAATTCACTTAAGCCAATAATTCTTGCATTCAACTCCTTTTCTTTCTGCAGAAATTCCTTTTCCTCGACCTGCACATGTAACTGCATTTGCGCCCAATCCAATTCCTTCTTTTTCGCTGTTTGTCTTGCCCATAAGAACAAAACCAACAAGAACAAGGTCAACACCACCGAACCATAAGTCCCAGCCAAATAACCATTGATCTTCTTTTGCTGCAGCATTTCCTTTTCGAAAGCAAACTGCTTGGTCTTCATGCTTTCAAAATCCTTCTTTGCCGTAAAGTCTGCACGTTTTACCGAATCATCCAACAAGTGGTATTTGTCTTTGTACTCGTTGGAAATCAATAGTGCTTCATAGGCCTGAGACATCTTCTTAGCATCTTGCTGATAAATAGCGGATAACAATCGATGGTGATTGGATGATGCCATCGGGTTTTCCTCAAATTGCTCCTTAAACTGGTTCTTCCATGTTTCCAAACTATCAGCTTCAAGCAATCCCTCCTCCCAAGAAATCGAGGTAAGTAAAAACGGTTCCAAGCGCGTTACTGCCCCAAAGTAATCATCCGAAATCCAATCTAGACGTTCACCAATTAACTTGGGAATGGCTTTCGGCGATTTTTCTTTTAAATAATTCAGTTGATTGGCCAAATGATGAATACGCAAACTGCCCAAAACCGTTGAGTCTGGAAGCTGCGTCAGCAGTGATTTTGTTTCTTCAAACCTACCCAAATGTAAATTCAACTCTATCCTATTGATTAAAACCAACTGTCTAGAATACCGATCCCTTGCCTTCGCCAACACATCCTCGTTCTTCTTCCAAAAAACTTCCGCCTGCTCATAATTCCCCTCCACTATTTTCACCGAAATAATATTGCCTATCAATTCGGCAGGAGCACCTTTTCCGGAAGGATACGTAGAATATACCTCCAAGAAATACTTCGATGCCGCACCATAGAGCGACTCGTTGAAACAAATAGAACCCAATTTATTCAGAAAAAACCGACGTTTAACCACATCCCTATGGCGAATGGCCTCCTCCAATCCCTTGTTTAAGTAGGTCTTTGACATTTTCAAATCACCCCTCGTTAGGTGATACATCGCAATCAATTCAAAATAACTGCATCGGTTATTGCCCATTGGCATATTCTTCTCCGCTTCTTGAATGTAATAGACCACAGAATCCATTTGTCCTTGAGAAAGCAACACCAAACCATGGCCTACATACATACTGGCTATGCCATATTCCGTATTATCTCTCCCTATTCGGTCATTCATATAGGATAATAACTTCTCATAGGAATCCTTTTGATCGTCGTAATATTGAGCAACCTTGTCGTAACCCACCGATTCATACTTCGCTGAGGGCAATTTATCTAACATTGCAATCACAGAATCTACTTCCACTGCTTGCTCAATTTCATCGCGGTAAAAGTCCTGGTCTGAATCAGACAACCAAAAGAAAATCAATAAGATAACAACTGTTGTTACCGCAATAAAAATCCATTTATACTGTTTGAATAAAGCAATTAGATATCCCATAAAATCTACCACAAAAATAACACGCTTTTTATTGGATAATTGCGATATAAATTGATAATTGTTAGAAAATATGAATTAATTCATCGAAAAAACACGCATTAACATTTCTAACATTTTGGTTGATTGAATACTGCAACGATTTAATTCCCGAAAATGAGCCATTAAAACCAAAAGGATCGTTAAATGTTACCTACTCACAATTGAGAAAGAGCCCATACTTACTGACACCGGCTAAATTGCCGACCGACAATTTAGCAGATACGTCTATTATTTCTGCCGAATCGGCGTATTTCATGGTAATTGCCCCCCTAAAATTGTAGTTTTGAATATTATTTAATTATTGGCTTAACCTTTGATTACACAAGCACAACATGGAAAACAATCGACCCAATCCCGAAAATAAAAAACCGGGAGGATTCCGCTTTAACCCTTATTGGATTTACGGTGCGCTATTCTTGATTTTGATGGCAATGCTGTTCTTACCCAAAAACACGGGTCAAAGCACGAACTGGAAAGAAACCCGTGAGATGATTCTTCAGGGTGATGTAAAGAAAATTGTGGTCGTGAACGATCGTTTTGTGGAGGTATACCTTACCCAAGAAGCCGTTCAACAAAAACGATACAAAGGTGTTCGCAAACGCCAAGATTACCTCGGCGCCACCGAACCTAACTACAGTTTTGAAATTGAAAAAGGGTATCTAAACAACGAAATCCAAGACCTTAAGGCAACACTGAAAGAGAAAAATCTTGATCCACAAGGTTTGGTGCTTCATTATGAAACCCACAGTGACATTTTTGGCGAGTTGTTCCAATGGATTTTCTTCATTGGTATTTTCTTGATATTCTACAACTTGATGTTCCGCCGTATGGGTGGAGGTGGTGGCGCCGGTGGTGGGCCAAGCATCTTTAACATCGGTCGTTCCAAAGCGCAGCTTTTCGATAAAGACACCAAAGTCAACAAAACCTTCAAGGATGTTGCAGGTCTCCAAGAAGCCAAATTGGAAGTAATGGAAATCGTTGACTTCCTACAAAATCCAAAGAAATATACCAATTTGGGTGGTAAAATTCCCAAAGGGGTATTGTTGGTGGGCCCTCCTGGTACCGGTAAAACGTTGTTGGCCAAAGCCGTTGCCGGTGAAGCCGGCGTTCCTTTCTTCTCTTTGTCAGGTTCTGACTTCGTAGAAATGTTCGTGGGTGTTGGTGCAAGCCGCGTGAGAGACTTATTTAAACAAGCCAAAGAAAAAGCGCCTTGTATCATCTTTATTGATGAGATCGACGCCATTGGTCGTGCTCGCGGTAAAAACCTTATGCAAGGATCAAACGATGAACGCGAAAATACCTTGAACCAATTGTTGGCCGAAATGGATGGCTTTGGTACGGATAGTGGCGTAATCATTATGGCCGCTACCAACCGTCCTGATATCTTGGATAGCGCTTTGATGAGACCAGGTCGTTTCGATCGTCAAATCAGCGTCGATCGCCCCGATCTCCAAGGCCGTGAAGAAATCTTTAAAGTCCATCTGCTACCATTGACAAAATTGTCTTCGGATGTAGATGCGCAAAAACTTGCTGCACAAACTCCAGGTTTCGCAGGCGCAGAAATCGCAAACGTGTGTAACGAAGCGGCTTTGATTGCTGCCCGTCACAACAAAGAAGCGGTTGATATGCAAGACTTCCAAGATGCCATCGACCGTGTCATCGGCGGTTTGGAAAAGAAAAATAAAATCATCAGTCCGGAAGAAAAATCCATTGTTGCTTATCACGAAGCAGGTCACGCCATCGCTGGCTGGTATTTACCTCACGCCGATCCTTTGTTAAAGGTATCTATCGTGCCGCGCGGTGTAGCTGCGTTGGGTTACGCTCAATATTTGCCTAAAGAGCAGTATTTGTATCGCACAGAACAATTGATGGACAGCATGTGTATGACGCTCGGTGGCAGAATTGCCGAGGACATTTTCTTTGGTAAAATATCAACTGGGGCTCAAAACGATTTGGAGAGAATCACCAAGTTGGCCTATAGCATGATTACCATTTATGGTATGAACGAGAAAGTTGGACATGTAAGTTTCCATGATCCACAGGGCGAATACGGATATCAACGTCCTTACTCTGAAAAAACCGCTGAATTGATCGACGAAGAAGTTCGCGCGTTAATTCAAAAAGCTTACGACATCACCAAGGCTTTACTCACTGAAAAGAGAGAACAATTGGAGAAGGTTGCCAAAGCCCTGTTGGAGAAAGAAATTCTCTTTAAATCAGACTTGGAAGATCTTATTGGCCGCAGACCCCACGATCCTATTGAAGAGCCTACAGTGGCTTTAGAACCCGGTGCTGAGACAACGGAAGTTGAAACTAACATAGAGACAACGGAAGCCGCTCAAGAAATTACGAATACCCAAAACGAAAGCACCCAAGAGGATGATACCACAACGTTGAACAACGACAATGTGGCGTCGGATACTGAGGAAAAGCCTGAGTAATTAATTCGATAACAGTTGTTGGAGTTGAATAAGGTTGTAGTACATGCCTTTCTTCTCCAACAATTCGTTATGAGTACCTGATTCTACCAATTTACCTTTATCCATCACCACAATCAAATCAGCATGCACCACAGTAGATAAGCGGTGGGCGATGATAATACTGGTTCTGTGCTTCATCAATAGTTCTAAGGCCTGCTGAACCGCCTTCTCGCTCTTGCTATCTAGGGCCGATGTAGCCTCATCCAAAATCAAAATTTCAGGATCTTTCAACAAGGCACGGGCAATAGCCAAACGCTGTTTTTGGCCACCACTCAACTTCCCACCGCGCTCACCAATTTCCGTATCATACCCTTGTTCCATCTCCATGATGAACTCGTGTGCATTCGCAGCCTTCGCCGCGTTAATCACGTCCTCCAAAGGCAATTCTGGACGACCCAAAGCGATGTTGTTACGCACCGATTCATTGAAAAGAATACTCTCCTGGTTCACGATGCCAATGAGTCTTCGCAACGCCTCTTGCTCAAATTCGCGGATATCTACACCATCAATACAAATACCCCCTGAACTCACATCGTAAAAACGCGCAACCAAATCGGTCAACGTGGTTTTTCCAGCACCCGATGGTCCCACCAAAGCAATGGTTTGTCCCTTTTTTATGTGCAGATCAAATTGTTGAATAACCGGACTGCCATCCAAATAAGAAAATCCCACATTGTTCAATGACAACGAGGAGGTAAAAACAGGGATTTTGGGATTTTGGGGATCTTCTACCGTAATCGGAGCTGAAACAAGTTCCTGGATTCGCTCCAAACTTGCCATTCCCTTTTGCGCCGCATACAAAGCATTGGAAAACGCCTTAAACGGGGGTATCAACTGAGAAAAAATGGCAAAGTAGGTCAAGAAGAACTCTGGATCCAATTCATGTCGAAACACCATGCTTCCACCCAGCCACAACAACAAAGCACTCACACTTATTCCGATGGTTTCACTCATGGGCGACGACAAATCGTAACGCCTTTGCACACCAATATTGTTCTTGGTATAAGCTTCATCTTGCTCGTTGTATTTCTTGGCAAAAAAGGAGGACGCATTGAACGCTTTAATGATGCGAATTCCACCCAAAGTCTCTTCGTAAGCACTCATTACTTTGCCCAACAAAACTTGATTCTTTACACTTCTTTTTCGGAGCGATCTTCCTATCAAGCCAATAATCAAAGCGGTCAATGGAAGAAACAACAATATGTACACAGTGAGCTTGGCAGACAAAACAACCAACGCAACCATGAACAACAATATATTCAGCGGTTGAAAGTAGAGTGCTTCCAGTGACACCATCAATGCAAACTCTATTTCTTTGATATCGTTACTCATGCGCGACATCAAATCACCTTTTCTTTCATTGTTAAAATAGGCGATGGGCAAATCCAAACACTTTTGGTACACGCCTTGGCGGATTTCCTGTATGCTTCGATTTCGAATCAACACCATAAAATTCATGGCCAAGAAACGGAAGCCGTTTTTCATAATCGTTACGCAAACCAATGCAACGCACAGATAGGCCAACGCAGTAAATGGCTCGCCCTTTGCCAAAGAGCCAAACCAAGTAATAAATGACTGATACTGATCACTAAACCACTGACCAACGCCGTAATTTTTGCTTGAAAGCGCTTGAGCATTTGCTCCGTCTTTCGAAAATAAAAATCGCAGCACAGGCATGATCATCATCAGAGTGACCAATTGGAATACCACATATAGCAGGTTGAAGATAAAATTGAGAAAAATCAACCGCTTGTGATTTCCTGCGTAGCGTAAAAACTTTAAAACTGCTTTCAAATCGAGGCGAAATTAACGAAATCAAAACAACCGAAATAAAAAAGGGGGCAATGCCCCCTTTTTTATTTATCGATTCTGTAAAAATTATTGGAAACTCAAGAAATCACTGTACATCTCACCAGCAGTTGTGATGATCTGTACGCGATACAATCCAGCAACTACATTCAGATCCAAAGTCACAGCATTGGCTTTCATCATGTTGTTCATATTCACTTCGCGAACCAACTGACCGCCCATGGTGTAAACCTTCACCGACTTCATGTTCTCAGCGCTTTGAATGTTTACCAAACCACTGCTTGGGTTAGGGTACATTTTGATTGAACCGGCAGCAAACTTCTTAACCACACTGGCTTCATTGTCTTTGATTTTCAAGGTCAACAATGAATCTTTACCAATGAAGCAAGGACCCTGTGCATTGCGGATCGCAAAAATCAACAATTTGTCGCCATCGGGATCGCCATCATCCGTGATGTTGGCACGGATAAAGAAACTACTTACGTTCTTCAACACATTGATCTTGCGCGTAGCAAAGTCATAGTCTGTAGGAGAAACCGCAGTACCACCGGCAATGGCCACGTCAAATGAGAAATTCTCATCCGCAGGAATCACACTGAAATCCATACGGAATGAATCAGCAGGCTCAAAAATTGAATCTTTGCTCTTAGCAAAATTCACCGTTGGCAAAGTAGATGCTTTGAAGTCATTAATAGAACGGGGAGACAATACATAACGCGTAATGAAAGGTGAACTGTTATCGAACTGAGCTCCGATACCTGTTACGTCGAAATATCCAACAGGCGCAGTAGAACCATCCACGTTGGTCTCTGCATCAATGTTCAACGTGTCTACACGACCCGCGGTGTTCATCACACGTACATATTTGAATCCATTGGCAGCCAAAGCAGCAGAAGGCCATTCTGCAGGATCCACCATTTTCACTCGACGCATTTGAACCAATACAGATTCAGTGGTTTCGTCTACACCGCTCACCAACTTGGCTTTCTTCAAAGGCTGGCCAGTGGCAATTTTGATGATGGTATCCAATTTGTCCATTTGTACGGTTCCTTGGAACTGACTCACAGACCCTTGTAACATAATACTATCACCTTCAGTTACTGTGTATCCAAATGTCTTTGGATTGCTAAATACACCCATTCCACCAGTTCCATCCATGATCGTAAAGCCCAAGCCTGCAGCACGCATATTCACACCGTGCACAGTGCCATAAACGCGACAACGAACATTCAAGCTATCAGCCGTTTTATTGGCATTGGTTTGCTTGTTGATGGTTCCAATGCTATAAATTGGCAAATCATCATTCAGCAAAGTAACAATCAAGGTATCCTTGCCTTTGGTGATTTTAGAATTCGACAAATTACCCAAACCAAAGTAAATTTTCTTGGTCAATTCAAAGTTCTTGTCGTCGTAGAAAGGCACACTCACCGTAATGGTATCGGGTGTGCTAGAAGTGATGCTGATGATTTTAGACGTTGGATTGAATTTGAAATCAACACCCTCGGTAGCTGTGCTCAAAGCAGTATAACAGCGCAAGGTGAAATCGGCATCCGCATCCGAACGAGAGGCAACACGAATCTTCACGGCCAAATTGCCAATATTCTCTGTAATTGTTAACCTGCTATCGATCAATTCAACAGTAGCAGGACCGTCGTTATCAGTCATCACCAACGTAATGATCGAATCTTTCAAGTAAGCATTTCCTGATACTTGACGCAAAATCAATGTTACAGTATCATTGGGATCGATGTTAAACTCATCATTCACCTTGGCGAAAATCATGATAGAATCAGCCTTGGTAGAAGATCCCAAATTGAAAGTAGAATCGTTTCCTGATTTACCCAATTGGAACTCGGAAGGAATATAGGTGCTGTCGCCCTTGCTCTTCACAAACAACATCATTTTTGATGGATTGGCTACCAACTTATCCATTTTCAAGGCAATGCCAATTTTACCGGCATTCTCTTTCACAACGATCAATGTTTTGGGAATTTCCACATTGGCGATATCGTTGTCTGCAACGGTAACAGTATGTGCTTTTTCAGTACCAATCACGCAATTGTTAGGTTGGTCTATACCCAAAACAATGGTTTCAGGTCCTTCTGCCGAATTATCATCATTGATGGTAATCACCGAAGTATCTGAAATCGCAGCGCCGGAACCTTTAAAAGTGATGGTACGCTCTGTTACTGTATAATCGTTCGTAGCACCCTTAACTGCTGTTCCTCCGGCAATGTAAAAACGGACCGTTTGGTCTTTCTCATCACTAAACTTTCGGGTTACGTACACATTGTATTTTCCAATGTCTTCTTTTGTAGAAGAAGTTCTGGTCCAGAACTCAACTTTCGTTGGCACCAATGCTGCATCGTCGTTATCCAAATAAATATGACTGCCCGCACCGCCCGATGCATTGACCGTTGATTTCTTTGAAGGACCCCATACACCATCGCCATCGTTGTTGGCGTAAGCCAAAAATCCATTCGATAAATTCAAATTTTCGATGCGCTTCAATCCACCCGACAAATTGTTCGGAATGAATGCAGACCACATACCCGTTACACCAATCACCTTGTTTTTCACGGCCGTTGGCGTAAGCGACTTCCATCCTGCACTCACCGCTGAATTTTCAACCAATCCGATCGACAAAGGACGAACGCCTGCAGAATTGGTTACATCGTACAAGGCAACGAAACTCTTACCAACAGCTTGAGAACTACCCCAAACCAATGTAGCATTGGTAGAAGCGGTTCCGTAATCCATGAAGGTAATGCCATC
>DBCP01000030.1:21148-28527 GCA_002293105.1 Bacteroidetes bacterium UBA955
GTATCGTTCTTGCCGGCGGTTGATAACGATTGACTGGAGATGTACTTGAAAGTTCCATTGCTGTTGAAAGTAATCATGTTACCTGCACCGGCCGTAGACAAAGCGCGAGTTTTCAAATCCGTGGTATCAGAACCCTTTGTGATGTACTTATACTTTTCATTGGGCTTCAGACCATTAATCCTAACCCTAAAGATGATGGGGGTTCGTGTGGTATCACCCGAAGATGATTTGGTTGCACCCGCATACTTTGGAACCAAAACTGGTCCGATTTGAGAGGATGTCACCTGCGCCTGTACCTGACCCAGCATCACAACACCCAAAAGCAGTAGTATTTTCTTCATTTTTGTTATTTTAAACAAATTTACACAATTATACGCCCAAACAAAAATCGCATCATACCGTGAAGGCCAAACTCATCACTGACGCCTGCTTTACACCACCCAAATACAATGCGCGTAAACATCGCTCCGCCGTTGCACCCGTGGTAAAAACATCATCCACCAAAGCCACATGGTCCAACCCAGCCCAATCCTCCGAAACCTCAAAAGAATGTTGCGTTTGATACCAACGATCCAATCGGTTTTTCTTCGTTTGTGATACCGTGGCATTCCGCTTTACAAGGGCTTTACCCATGACAGGAATGCCCATACTCATCGAGATTCCTTCTGCAATCAGCATCGCAGGATTGTATCCCCGTTTTAACTCTTTTTTGGGATGCATGGGTACAGGAATCAGGGCGTCGCAATGCAAAAATGTATCCGTACGCAACAATTCTTCACCCATCAACGCACCCAACTTTTTCGCCATTATCACGCCTCCGTCATATTTCAGAGACTTCAACACCTTGGAAGTCATCGTTCTAGATTGGTAATTCAATAAATAGTAACCCCCCGCCACAGGCACCCGCCCCCAGAGTGATTTTGCCACTGGATTCTGCAGCCCATATCCGTGCACAGAAAACGGCAATCGCGCAAAACACACCCAGCACATCTCCATTTCCGACTTTAACAACAAATCTCCACAACAAACACAAGCCCTTGGAAATGCAAAATCCATCCAGTCGTCCATCGCCTCTCGAACAAATTGCATCCCTCCTTTTCTGGCAACCATGCCACATAAACACCCAATTGTTGATTCTCACCCACCAATTTGGCAAAAAACGCAGAACTTTGCCACATGGCAGGACCCCACAACCAAGATCGCGACATACCCAAAGCCAAAATTTCGCTCCAAGCGTTCAAAAATTCAATGCGCCTGTTCCGCTATATGTCGGCCAAAAACCGCGGGTGGTTTCTCCTAGGCACATTGTTCCTTGCAATTTCTGCCGCCGCTTCGCTGATGTTTCCCAAATTATTGGGAGAACTCATGGATGGAGCATTCGTTTATGGCAACAACGGCATTTCCAAAGCCCCAAATACCGAAGCACTTGAAAAAGTGGCCGTGTATTTCGTATACCTGTTCATCATACAAGCTGTTTTTAGCTTTGGCAGAATCGCGATTTATGTCCGCGTCACCGAAGACATGACATATGGACTTCGCACAGATCTTTTCAAAAGTGTGATTTCGCAGAGCATGACATTTCACGCACAACACCGCGTGGGTGAATTGCTGAGTCGATTTTCGGCCGATATCGCCCAAATTCAGGATGCTTTTACCACCAACTTGGCCATGTTTTTGCGTCAAATATTGGTCTTGGTTGGGGGTGTGGTTGTACTCTTTATTACTTCAACCAAACTGGCTGTTCTCATGCTCGCAACCCTGCCGGCAATCATCATCATCGCCTTGGTTTTCGGAAGATTCCTGCGCAAAAAATCGAAAGAACTGCAAGACACAACGGCGGCCAATAACGTAATCGTTGAAGAATCCCTTTCCGGCATCCTTTCTGTAAAATCCTTCACCAATGAACAGTTCGAAAGTGACCGTTACGGACAAAGTGCTTGGCAACTGAAAAAAGACTCCATTCTGCGTGGATATTGGCGCGGTGCTTTTAGTTCGTTCATCATCATTTGTATGTTCGGTGCGATTGTTTGGCTTATTTACCAGGGGCTTGGACTGGTCCAAGCGGGGGAAATGGGCGTAGGTGAGCTCTTTAACTTTATGATGCTGACAGCATTTGTAGGTAGTAGCATCGGTGGCATGGCCGAACAATTCGTGCAAATTCAAAAAACGTTGGGCTCCATTGAACGGGTGCTCGAACTCATTGATACACCCACAGAACTCAGCACAGAACAACAGCAAGCCCTAAATTCACCCAATTGGCAGGGGGCCATTGCATTGAATGGGGTGTCGTTCAGCTATCCTTCCCGACCAGAATTCTCGGTTTTCAAGAACCTAAATCTTGCCATCAATCCTGGCGAGGTATTGGCTTTGGTAGGTCCTTCTGGCTCAGGAAAATCAACCCTTGCAAGCTTGTTGTATCAATTCTATCAGCCCACTGAAGGCAGCATCACCCTGTCGGACAAAAAAGTCACCGATTTTGATTTGGCCGATTACCGAAAAGGATTTGCCTTGGTTCCGCAGGAGGTTTTGCTTTTTGGTGGAAGCATTTACGACAACATTCGCTATGGGAAACCAGATGCTACAAGCGCTGAGATTGAGGCGGCGGCACGAAGTGCCAATGCCGCCGATTTCATTGACGCCTTCCCAGAAAAATACCTCACAAAAGTGGGCGATCGAGGTATGAGGTTGTCGGGCGGACAAAAACAGCGCATCGCCATCGCCAGAGCCATCCTTAGAAACCCAAAAGTCCTCATCCTCGATGAAGCCACAAGCGCATTGGATTCTGACAGTGAATTGGAAGTGCAAAAAGCCCTTCAAAACCTGATGCAAAACCGGACATCTATTGTAATTGCCCATCGGTTGAGTACCATCCGACATGCCCATACCATCGCCTTAATCAAACACGGTGAAATCGTTGAGCAAGGAAACCATGATTCACTGATGAAACTCGACGGTGGACAATACCGCAGAATGGTGGAACAGCAGATTGATCCAAGCGACTACTTCCAACAGCCCAACACATAAACCATGACCGCGCGCCAATCCCCTACCATCAGATTCACAGCAAAACAATGGCGGTTTCCGTTAAACGGACTCCTCCTTGCACTTTTGCTCTGGTTTGGGTATTTGCCAATGACCGCGCAACCCATCACGCCCGACAACAACGATCCCAATTATAATTTGGCCCATTTGCTCTTTGAAAAAAATGAGTTTGCCAAAGCCAGTATCCTTTTTGAAGACCTCGTGGATGTATATCCCTCCGATGAAAACACCCAACAGCGCTATATTCAGTGCATGGTCAAACTTGGTGAACAAGACAAAGCCATCAAATGGATCAAAAAGAAAATCAAAAAATCACCCCAACCCCTCTCTTGGGTCATCGATGAATGCTGGGTCAACACCACTTATCCCGAAGGGCCCGAAAAAGCAAAACATACCCAGCGGGCCAACGAACTTCTGGAATTGGTGATCGACCAACTCAAACCGCGGGCTGCTTCGCAAATGGGGAATATGCATATTTATGCAGCAAATCGATTTGAAAGACATGGTCTAAAACCCCAAGCCATCGCCATATTGTCGTCCGCAGAAGAAATACTGGGTGAAATTCCAGAAATTTCCAACGAACTCGCCATGCTTTACATGGAAACAGGCAATCGGGAAAAAGGGCTCGAAAAATACACCAACATGATGTTGGCCGGACTCCCCTTCGAAACCGTAAAGCCCGTATTCGAAAGTCACGTCACAGACAGCCTTGATTACGTCATCATGCAGCGATTGCTGCTGAAGAAAATCCAAGAATATCCCGAAATCACCGCACTCTCTGAAGGCCTCAAATGGACCTTTCTCAAACAGGAAAATTGGAGCAGCGCATTTCTCTATACCCGGTCCCTCGACAAGCGACTCAAAGAAAACGGTACCCGCGTATACGAACTCGGACAACTCTGCCAATCGAACAAACAGTTTAACATTGCCATACAGTGTTTCGACTATTGCATCAACCTAAAAGAGGCCTGTTTTGACTTGCCCGCTTGTCAATCTGCCCTCATCGACGTCACCTACGAAAAAACCATCTTATCCAATCCGGATGCCGATGCCTTGATCGCGTTGAGAAACCGAATGCGTGCGTTTGAAACCAATTATGGTCCGCAGGAGGCCTCCCTCAATAACGCCCTCAAACTAGCCCAATTGTTGGTTCGGTACGATAGCCTTTTTCAAGCTTCAAGCCCTTCAAAAAGCGTCAGCGAAAACACCGCGAACAAATCCACAGAAAACGGTTCCAACGAGGCTGAAACCCTCCTCAGGAAATACCTCAACGAAGGCAGTTACTTGAAAAAAACCTCACTGGCTAAAGTAAAAATGGCGCTGGGCGATGTGCTTTTAGCGGCAGGCGATGTATGGACATCCGAGCTGTTGTTTGCACAAGTGGAGAAGGACTTCAAGGAAGAGGAAACGGGACAGTTTGCCAAATTCAAGCGGGCCGAACTCAGCTTTTACCGGGGCGATTTCGACTGGGCGAGCATGCAACTGGAAGTATTAAAAAGCGCAACCACCCAACTCATCAGTAACGATGCCATGGAATTGGCCTTGGTGATTATCGACAACCTAGGTATCGATAGCAATTACCAAGCTCTTCAGTGGTATGGCCAAGCTCTTTTGTACGAAAAACAGCATCAATACAGCAAATCTTGGGCTTACTTAGACAGTATCCTAATCAATCATCCCGGCCATGCACTCTCCGACGAGGTGTTGTTTGTGAAGGCACGCATTCGCCGCGATCAAGGACAATTTGCCCAAGCTGCATCACTCCTAGAAACGCTGTCACTCGCTTTCAACTTTGATATCCTGGCCGACAATGCGCTGTATCAACTGGGCATGTTGTACGCCTATCAACTCAACGACCAAGAAAAGGCCAAAGCCGCCTTCGAAAAATTGATAGAGAAATATGAAAGTTCGGTTTATCTAGTGGATGCACGCAGAGAATTCCGAAAAATTCGTGGGTATTGAGTTAATTGCAGCATGAATTTCCGACGCGCACAATCCAAACCGATTATTCCGCTGGCAATTGTGTGTCTTTTCGCATTCATTGTTGCACCGTCAGTCAACGCCCAGATCAACAACGATATTTTCGGCCTTACTCCAAAGCGCTATTATTCTTTCGGTAAAAAGAAACCACAATACTTTGATAGCATGGTTCAAAGGATGGACTCTGCCAATATCAAACAATTCGACAGTGTTATGAATGAATACTTCATAGCCAAGGAAAATGAAGAATTTGAAGCATCAGAACTAGACATGTTACCGGGTCTTAGGAATCCACATTGGGGGTTTCTGCACTATAACAAAGACAACGAATATTTACAGCGCATCAATCCAGGCGAAACCTTTTTTGGCAATCAATTGTGGGCATTCAACACCTTTGCTCTTGGTCATTCCGATGACTTTCAGGAGTCCATCTCACTCTCATTGGGCGGTTTGGTGAAGTATGATTTCGGGGGATATGAATCCAAACTGAGGTTCAGTCCCATCATGCAAATCAAACTGCAAACCAAAAAAGGGACCCTCATCGCCGGAAATTTGATCTCACAAACCCAGCACAACATGCCAGAGCCCATGATCAACTACGATCTGGCTTTCAAACGCCCCGTAGAATATGGCACTCAGGTTTTTAAGAAAACAAAACATTGGGATACCGAGGCATGGTTGGATTGGCGACAGATGCTGGATACGCAGACTTTCCGACAAGAAATCATCTCTTTTGGAACGCGTTTGGAGTATCAATTATTTGAATCTCACAAACACGCCCTGAACGCCAAAATGCAAGGGTATTTAATGTTGCTACATCGGGGCGGTGAAGGTTTTCGATACTTTTTACCACTGATGAATCGCGGGACCTATTCTGCTGGTTTTACGGTATTTTCTGATCGCAAAGAGGCCAAATTTTGTAACATACCCAAATTTACTCTGAATGCTTGGGCCTTTTATCAAAAAGACTTTTCGCCAAAACTGTCACAGCCAATGCGCGAAGGCACTGCCATGATGGTGAATGTGGGCATTCGATTGAACCGCAGCCAACAATTGATCTTTACCGGTTACCAAGCCAATAAATTCACTACACCCTTGGGTGCCCCGTTTTATCAATGTGTGAATGAAACAAATCCCATCTATTTCAATCCCGTACGGAAAATTGTAGCCGCCCGCTTTATCCAACGTTTTCATTTGGTTTCCCAGCGATTTCAACTTGAAAGTAGGCTAGAACCCATCTACGATTTAGACGATCGGTACTTGTTGTATTCTTTGGGATTGTACCTCAAATACTCGATGTAGTTTTATCCTTCTAAAGGGTATAGGAAAGTCCCCATTCCATGTAATCAGCCGTCGACAAATGGGCTTTTAACCGAGCGATAGCCTGCAACCGCGGATTTATATGGTAACTCAATCCAACGCCTTCGTAATAGGCCCTTTTGATGTCTTTCGGACGGTATAAGTAGAACCCCGCATCAGCCAAAATACCCCAGCGACCAAACTGCCACCGATGTCCGAAAGTCACTGCTACCTCGGTATAATCCTTGAATCCCACTGCATCTGCATTGGCACCAAATTTTGTGTAAGTGTATGACTTATCAAAAAAGACATTCACCCCATAGCGCCATCTGTGACCGGGTCTTTCCATGGCCCGTTCTGCCACATAATCCAACAAAACATTGGTGAACGTCGCCCGTTGATCCAATTCAATTTGCCTGCGACCCATTCTAAAACCAACGCTATGCGACCATCCCGTTTCTCCCGGAGCGCCACACACTTCATACGTAGAAGGATGTTTCCAACCACGGTTCGGACATTCGCGCAAATCACTGATTTCTGTGCGATGAACCCCTACGCGTTGCTTGTCGTTGTATGGCCGAAGGTAACTATGCACCAAGGATTTCTTCAATCCCAAAGCCAGATAAGGTACATTGATACCAAAATTGGGCTGACTCCAGTTGGCGTTGCTAAAATGCATCAGCCCAGCTTCCATATTCAGCTTCCATAAGTATTCTATTTGGGTACTTTGAGCGATTTTTTTGCCCGGCCACGAGGCCAATTCCCAGTGGTGACCCACCTGCATGGTGCCATTCCACCGACTGCCGATGGCCACATTTTTTGGGTTCTCTATGGCATCGAATTTTTGGGTGAGGTATCCCAAACCCATACTCAATAAGAAATACCCGTTTCTCCCAGATTGCGCCATAAGTAAAGCGCCTGAACCAATACCATATCCCGCAACATCACTGCCAAGGTCCATGAAATTTAAAGTAAATCCATAGGTGAGTTTATCCCGAAATGCGCCCTGTCCTTCAGGGGCTTTCATGGCTGCACGGTAGCGAAAACCGATACCGTTC
>DBCP01000136.1:0-2870 GCA_002293105.1 Bacteroidetes bacterium UBA955
ACCTTACTGTTGATTGTACGGATCGAGGATATCACGAAGGCCCATCGACATCAAATTGAACGACATCACAAGAATCATGATGGCAACGCCCGGAATCAATGCCAAGTAGCTGTTGTCGAGCACCAAATAGCCCAAATTTTCTTTGACCATCATTCCCCAAGAAGGCGTTGGTGGCGATACACCCAGTCCTAGAAAACCCAATCCCGCCTCCAGCAAAATAGCGCTGGCAAAATTCGTCGTGGCCAACACTGTCAAAGACCCCTTTAAATTGGGCAATATATGCTTGAACATGATCCTTGAATGTGAGAACCCAGTGATTTTGGCGGCCAACACAAACTCGCGCTGCTTCAATTGAAGGGTCTGTCCTCGCACCACACGCGCAACCTCCACCCAAGTGCTCAACGCAGTGGCTAATAACACTTGGTAATAGCCTTTTCCCAATAACATCGATAAGCCCAGGGCGATAAGCAACGTGGGAACAGACCAAAAAACCGTGATTAACCAAGAGAAAAAGGCATCAACCCGCCCACCGAAATAGCCTGCACACAAACCAATGATGGTGCCCAATACAATTGAGACCAACATCGCCAAGAAACCAATGGATAAACTGATGCGCGCACCAATGATCATCCGCGAGAGGATGTCGCGACCGAAACGGTCCGATCCTAACCAAAACGTGCGATGATGAAATACGCCATCAACCATTTTAATGGAATCTTCTGTGTTCATGCCCTTTCCGGGGTTTGCGGTAGGATGATCTTTTATGGGGATAATCTTTGGCGTATTGGCATTGCCCAAGGCCCAGTGTAAAAATTGGGGTACAGTTTCTTGTTCTGAGGTAGTCGATGCCACCGAATAGTACACCGTGGTGCCTGGGGCGAGGTTCGACCACTCCGGCACAATTTGATTGGCATTGGGTGTGGGATCCGGCGTAATGGCATATCCCAGCGTGCCCACCAAAATTAGCAGTAAGCAAATCCCGGCGCCGCCGAGAAACAATCTACTCTTTTTCAGTGTCTTCCACATGGTCAATAGTGGGTTTTACCGTCCCCCTGTGATACAAATCCAACGCAGTAACCACAGCCGTGAACGTCCATAAAGGCACCGCAATTTTATCGTACTGGGAATAATTGTTCAAAAAGGCATGCACGTAATACGTGATTAATCCTAGCAACGCCATCAGTAGCGTGTACCTCACTTTGCCCGGTTCTTCGCGATAAAACACCCGAAAAGATACCCCAAGTGTGGTCAATACCACCCCTAGCCAACTCAGCAAACCCATGTAGCCTGCCTCGCTCATCGCCGAGAAATATTCGCTGTGCGCATCGCCCAAATCGCCTGCAAACGTAGAAATCAATGTCAACTCATCGCTCTTCTGAAAAGGCGAATATTGAAATACGTAGGTACCTGGACCAAAACCAAACCATGGACGTTCGGCCACCATCCGAGATGCACATTTCCATCGGTTGATTCGCTCCAAATTTGAGGGGTCAGTGGTCACGTTCGATACTGATTTAACGTGTCCTTCAATATCGTCGCTACTCCCCTGCTTGTTTGCCTCCAGATTATACATAATCTGGTCTTGCTGTGCGATGCCGTATGTGAGTACCCCTGCCAATGCCAACAGCACCCACACAAATTGGATGCGCATTTTCAGTACCACATAGACCGCCATCGCAGCCACCAAACTCAGCCAAGTGGCCCGTGTATAACTCACCACAATGCCGAAAATCAAAATCGCCAAGAGCAACAAAATGGCTGGCGCAAAGGGCAAGGAGATGCCGAAATGTCGGCCCGCAAACCCATAAATCACCAATATAAATACTGCAAACGCAATGGCAGCTGCGTACATTCCGTGGTCGGGGAAAAAGGGCCATGAGATGCCATAACTACTGCTGCGGATAAAGCCATCAGCGGCGTGTTTGGTGAGCGTGAAAATCACCAATCCCAGTGTGGTAATTGTGAATGCCTTGAAGAACCAATGGATATTTTTAAACTGTTTGAACAGTCCCACAACGGTAAAATAGAAGAGTACGATGTACCAGGTCCTTGCCATGACAAACTTGAAACTAACCATGGGCATACTGCTGAATAATGTAGCCGTCCACAACCACAGCAAATAGACCAAAATGCTGATACTAATGGGGTGGGAAAGCAGTTGTAAATCAATCTCGGGGCGCAACAACCAACGAAAAACGATGAATAAAAACAGTAGAATAAATAGGGGCTCTGTGGGTAGTGTAAGTCCCAATCCCCCGCCAACATCGTCGAAATTAATGCTAAGGGGTACGAGAGATCCAAAAAAGAGCAAGCTGCGATCTGTATAGAAGAAGGCCAACATTAGCAACCCAACAACTACCGGTAACAGAAGCAAATGATAGTATTGAAAAACGGTTGCCAGCACACTAAACACTGCCACCAAAATCAACAACGCAAACAATGCGATGCGATGGCTTTTTTGTGTTATTTGAGGCAGGGCGAACACCGGCTTAGGCGCTGGGTTGTTTGCGATATAGCTCGAAGAATACCAATATCAACGAAGTAGCCATGAAAGTGGCCAACACCGACAAAATGGTCACAAAGCCGCGCTTTGGCCAAAACTTGATTTCAGGTTTTGAAGCGGCTTCGATGGTCATTTTATGCGATAATTTTTCGTTTACATCCACGACGCGACGTTCGTATTGGGCGATCAAATCACTTTCTTTTTCTTCTTCCAATTTGATCAATTCGTTCAAAGCCACGAAATCGCCCCCTGATTTTACCAAGGTTTTTTGCTCCTCGAGAAGTTTTTTCATTTCTCCCACTTTGCCCGATGATTGCGCCTTGTAAATCTCTTCCGCCAAGGCCCTACTTTGCTCTTCGTAGTTGGT
>DBCP01000136.1:2944-4699 GCA_002293105.1 Bacteroidetes bacterium UBA955
CGCTTGTTTTGCAATGCACGTTCTACAATCTGCAAGGCAGGCACCGCGATTTGGTTCTGTACCTCGGTTTTGATTGAATCGTATAACAACGCCATCCCATTGGCCAAATCAGCGGCCATTTGCGGATTCTCATCCAATACCTCAATTTTCACACTCAAATATCGGGTACGGGTTACGCTGATGTTTTCCTTCAGTTTGTAATCCATCGCTGTTTTTGGATATTTCTCGGTGGTGGTATTGATCTGGTAATGTTTGTACAAATTGAAATTTCTCACCAAACGACCGATCAAATCGCCCGAAAGCAATATTTGCATGGCCTTTTCAGCCTCTTCTTCTTCACCAAATTCCAATGGATCTTTTTGTCGCTGACGGGCATCTGATAGCAACGCGTCAGAGATAGAGTTGTTTTTGGTCGGATAAAAAATATGGGTTGCTTGGTACTTTGGCTTGGTAATAAAAGGCATGGTAATTACGATAGCGGCTACGGCTGCAAGACCACAGGCAATCATCAGTACCTTACGCCAGCGCCAAAAAAAGTTGATGACATCTGCCAAGTTCAGAGGCTTGATGCTGTCCGTATCGATGAGTTCGTTGCGGTGAGTATTGCTATCGTCGTGCTGGAATTCCATATTGGAATCCGTATCGTCGTGCTTTTTTTTCTTTTTTGATGTCATGGGATTGTTAAGCCAGGGTGCCAAAATTACTATTCAAACGAGTGCAAATGCTTAAAATTCTGTTTACTATGTTAAATAATTGCGAATACTATCCACATTCCACATCTCAAATATCGAAGAACTTGAATACCACATCAAACGCTTTTGTATCGTTCTCGTCGTGGTCTTCTGCCATGAATACATGTTCTACGTTTACATGTTGTCTTTCCAACGTTGCGATGATGCCCCGAACTACAGTGGTGTTGAGTTTTACATTGATTCGCAATTTGCCTTGTTCGGCGTGGTTGATCATCATACCCAACATTTTCGCCCCGTTTTCCTCGATCCAACGACCCAATTGAGAGGGTGCAAAATCCCGATCATCCATCAACAACACCAAAATCGCGCCCATGCCCCGGTAAGTAAAACTGTCGGCAATGAGTTTGTTGATGCTTTTCTGTTCGATGATGCCTTGATACTGTCCGTCTGCATCGGTCACAGCCAAAATGCTCAATTCATTGGCCGCCAACATTGGCACCAATTCATATAAATGGCTTTGGCCCATTGCACTCGGTGGAAATGGATTTTTAGCAATGGCATCGCCAAGTGATTGCTCCTTCGGAAATCCCGATAATTGCTGCAAACGCACGTAATTGTACAACTGTTTTTGCTCAATGAGAGGCAATTCGGTCACACCTTGACTAATCATGAACGCAAGCGCAGCATCCACCGAATCAGTGGTTCTGAGCGGACTCAAATGTTCGTTGATAAGTTGGGAAGCAATCATACCTACAAATATACGGGAAATGAAATGATGCCGATAGGGACATCACCACTGATGAGAATCGGCGTTGTCCCAGGTGCCTTGTACCTTCATGATTTTCTCAATCAGGTCTCTAGCGCAACCCATCCCGCCGTTTACGGTTGAGATGAAATGGGCCAACTCGCGGACTTCTGCGCAGGCGTCGGCCGGACAGCAAGGCAATCCTACTTTCGCCAATACCGGCAAATCCGGGTAGTCGTCGCCCATGTAAGCAATATCTTCTGGCTTCAATTCCCAAGCGTGCAGCGCCTCTTCAAACGCCTCCATTTTGTGGCTTTG
>DBCP01000136.1:4773-5070 GCA_002293105.1 Bacteroidetes bacterium UBA955
TTACCGCCCGATATGATGGCGATGGGGTAGCCCTGTTTCACCGCGTGCTGCAGTGCGTAGCCGTCTTTGATGTTCATGGACCGGAGCATGTGGCCTTCTTCGGTCACCAGGACCTGTCCGTTCGTGAGCACACCGTCAATGTCGAAAATGAAGGCTTTGACTTGTTTGAACTGTTCGATGAGGTTGAGAGACATAAGATTAGTGGGTTCTGTTCATGTTGTTGGGGGTAACGATGATGAAATCACCAGCGCCTTTGTTGTCTGTTTCGAGTTGGGTGACATCGTCTTGCATCCTCGC
>DBCP01000111.1 GCA_002293105.1 Bacteroidetes bacterium UBA955
TCGGTGCGATGTGCCTTTGACAGATATTGAAAGTAAAGCTGGTGGTTTTGTGGTTGGAGCGGGCACGCAATTGGCGATGGTTCAGCGCATCGTACCGAATGATATCAAAACGATTTATCAGCAGTTGGGCGATGTGGGTGTTTTGGTGATTTTAATAGTGTTGATATTTTTGATGGCTTTGCGCGGCCGGGCGAAAATGGAATATTTGTCCCAAGGTGCGGTGAATATGGCGATCGAAACGGTAATTGCTTCGATATAAAAGTTGTTTTTGTTGGGATTTTTGGATGGATGATGTGGGCCTAAGGTTGTTGCGTTGGGTGAGGGGAAAGGCGTAGAAATTTCTTGTATCTTTGTGGTATGGGCACAGATTTTCAGCAACGATTGGCGCGCATTCGCGGTAGGGTTGTGGAAGTGGTGCGGGAAAATGTTTCGTTAAAAACGGAGAATTTGGCGCTTGCGCAGGAGTTAGAGGAGTTAAAGAAAACCATCGCACTGCAAAAAAATGCCCTTGCGGAACTAAAAGATGAGAATAAATTGATTAAACTTGCAAAGGAAATGTCGATGTCTGGCTCAGATGTTCACGATTTAAAAATCAAGATCAACGAGCTGGTCAAGGACATTGATAGATGCATAGATTTACTAAACGAATAATATTTTAAGTGCAACCCAACGAAAGCATTCTCATCAACGTAAACATCGACAATCGGGCGATGCGTTTGCGTGTGGCGGTGAAGGATGAAGAAGACGTTCGGTTGTCGGCTCAAGTACTCAACCAGCGCATCAATGCTTTCAAGAGTTTTCATGCGCAAGAACCCATAGACCGCTTATCATGGGCGGCCCTGGATTTGGCTGGTGAGGTGGTTCGCCACGGAAAAACTCATCGGAATCAAGACGAACTCTTGGAACAGGAGTTGTCGGACATTGAGAGGCTGTTGTTTGCTTGATATATCGTTTGATTGGCTAGAATCTCTGTGTCTATCTCCGCAAAAAAAAGAAAGGAATAGCACAAAATGGAAAACATCGTATTTATCCTCGCCGGACTCATTGTAGGGTTGGCCCTTGGATATGTTGTGTTTGTTGCGATGCGCAAAACACAGCTAGAAAAAGACAAACAGAGCGTTATTGAAGAGGCTAAAATGCAGGGCGAGAACTTGAAGAAGGATCGCATCTTGGAGGCCAAAGAAAAGTACATGCAATTACGCTCTGAGTATGAAAAGGAAACCAACCGCAGAAACAGCGAATTGGTGAACAGCGAAAATCGCATCAAACAGAAAGAGCAATCTTTGGACGATAAAATCCGTGCAAGCAAGAGCAAGGAAGACGAGATGTTGAAGACCAAAGAGCGTTTGGAGTCACAAATTGAAACGTACAAAATTAAAGAGCGCGAGGTTCAGCAATTGATGGAGCAACAGTTGTTACAATTGGAAAAAGTAGCGGGTTTATCTGCTGCTGAGGCCAAAACACAAATGTTGGAAAACATCAAGGTGCAATCGCATACAGAGGGCTTGACATTGGCAAAAACCATTGTAGAAGAGGCCAAATTGGGTGCTACTCGCGAGGCAAAGCGCATTGTGTTGCAGACTATCCAACGTACTGCAGCAGAAACTGCGATTGATAACACTGTAACGAGCTTTCCGATTGAGAATGATGATGTGAAAGGAAGGATTATTGGACGTGAAGGGCGTAATATTAAAGCATTTGAAGCGGCAACTGGCGTGGAAATTTTGATCGATGATACCCCAGAAACCATCGTATTGAGTTGTTATGACCCAATCCGTAGGGAGATTGCGCGCGTATCGTTGGAGCGTTTGATTCGCGATGGTCGTATCCACCCTGCACGTATTGAGGAAGTGGTAGAAAAGGTGAAGAAGCAGGTGGAAGAGGAAGTGGTAGAATGGGGAGAGCGTACCGTGGTGGATCTGGGAATTACCGGATTGCATCCTGAATTGATTCGCTACGTAGGTAGAATGCGTTTCAGGAGTTCATACGGACAGAATTTGTTGAAGCACAGTAGAGAGGTGGCGCGTTTGTGTGCTACGATGGCTGCTGAAATGGGTTTGAATGTGAAGTTGGCGAAGCGTGCGGGCTTGTTGCATGACATTGGAAAGTGCCCTGACAATGACGAGGAAACGCCACACGCATTGTTGGGCATGAAAATTTGTGAGAAGTACGGCGAGCATCCTGAGGTAATCAACGCGGTCGGTGCACACCACGATGAAATAGAAATGACGTCATTGTTGAGTCCGGTTATTCAGGCTTGCGATGCGATTTCTGGTTCTAGACCGGGCGCACGTAGAGGAGATGATCAATACATTGAGCGTATCAAGGAAATGGAAAACATGGCCTTGAGCTATCCTGGTGTTGAGAAGGCGTATGCCATTCAAGCGGGTCGTGAATTGCGTATTATTATGTCGGCCGAGAAATCGAACGATGAGAATGCCGATACGTTGGCGTTTGAGTTATCGAACCGCATCATGACGGAAATGCGTTATCCTGGCCAGGTGAAGATTACTGTGATTCGTGAGAAGCGCAGTGTTGGTATCGCGAAATAATCACGTCGGTACGATGTACCTAACATTAGATTTTGGCAATACAGCATCGAAATATGCCCTCTTCAGCGAAGAGGGCATATTGCGTTTTCACGGGGTGTTTGCTGATGTGGAGTCGTTATTTGCAGAGGAGGCTTTGCAAGGGGTTTCGTTACGAGCATGTATTTTCAGCACAGTGCGCAAAGACATTCCGTGGTTAACAGGATTAGATTGTCCGGTTCACCTTTTCAGTAGCAGTATGTTATTGCCTGTAAAAATGGGGTATGCTACACCGGAAACATTGGGAGCAGACCGATTGGCGGGCGTGTTGGGTGCGCATTTTTTGATGCAACGAAATGGCAGGGGTAGAGCCTGCATGGTTATTGATGCGGGTACTTGTATCACCTATGATTGGATGGATGATGATGCTTGTTATCTGGGTGGAAGCATATCGCCCGGACTTCATATGCGCTATTTGGCATTGCATCAGCAAACGGGAAAGTTGCCATTGGTGAGTCACGAAACATTAGGGAGTAGCTGGGGTAAAAGCACCAATGAGAGCATTTTGTGTGGGGTTCAACAGGGAATTGTGGGTGAATCGCACCGACAAATTGGGTTGTTCCTCGAAAAATATGCTGAAGGACAGGTATTTATCACGGGTGGAGATGGGTTATTCTTGGCGGAACAACAGAAAACCGAGATATTTGTTGAGCCTTTGCTCGTTCATTACGGGTTGATGCATGCATTAAAACACCATGAGAAATTTTAACATCGTTTTGCTTTTCATCGTCCTGGTAATTTCAGGCAATTCTCGTGTGTTGGCGCAAACGGCAGGCGGTCAAAATTTGACGTTTTCTCCATACAGTAATTTTGGCATTGGAGAGTGGCTAGGAACCAATCAAGTGCAATGTGGTAGCAATCTTCACACGCGTTCTGGGGCCTACTCTTACACGATGCACAATCCAGCGACTTTGGGTAACTTGTATTACACCACGTTCGATGTAGGTGGGAGTTTTAAGGGATCAAAGATTCAAGCTGGAGATCAAACACAAACGTTTCAAGGCGGTGGATTGGGCTATTTGAATTTGGGCTTCAGAACCTATAATTATTACCAACGGAAGGCCTATTTGGATAGTGGTTCAAAGCAAAAGCGCATCAAGAGCACGCGCTACGGAATCAACTCAGCGGTATCGTTGCAGCCCTTAACCACCGTTGGGTATCAATATACATTCCGTGACAGTACACCATTTATTAATCGTACTACACATGCTGGTTATGGCGGTGTAAACATGGTTGAGTTGGCAAATGGTTTTCGGTTTGGCCAGCATTTGAGTTTGGGATACAGCATTGGAAGGGTTTTTGGGCAGTTAAACGACCAATCGATTTTTAGTGTTCCCGATAGCAATGATTTGAATTTGCTGGAGGACATTAAATCGGTAAATATTCGTGGTTTGCAACAAAAAGTGGGCATCATGGCTTTTTTCAAGTTGGACTCAACCTATCACACGTTTGGGGCCAGTGCACAATTCTTTAACAACATGTCGGGTGAGCAATTGCGCTTTACCAGAACCATGGATTTAGTGGGAAGTCAGGTTTATGTGATAGATACAATTTTGAACCAAACTTCACCTAGAACGGCGTTGTCGTTACCCAATAGTTTTGGTGCAGGATATCAGTTTCAATACAGACAGCGTTGGTCGGTGGCCATGGATTACAGAAAACAGGTTTGGGGCACATTGGATCCCATGTTTTTTGATGCGGGAAGACGTTACTCAGACCGAACAGACTACGGGTTCACGTTTACGTTGAATCCCAATGATTTCAAACACCCAAGTCATAAAAAGATGCGTTGGCCAGTTAGGGTTGGTGGCGTGCTTTCAGAAACCCAATATTCGTTTTCAAAAGCGGGTTCAACCGGAACCAACCGCATTGTTCAGCAGCGCGCGTTTGTGGGTTTCGGCGTGCCTTTGGTTCGCCGATATTATGACAATACGGTGTTGAGCAGTGTTGTACATGTACAAATCGATTACATTCAAAGGGGTTTGGCGACGGATGGTTTGGCCAAAGAGCAATTTATCAATTTGAGTTTGGGGTTGCAGTTGGGTGATGTGTGGTTCCAGCGTAGAAAATTTGATTGATGATGCGCGGGCTGTTGGCCATAGCCTTATTGATATTTGCCGGTTGCAGCGATTCGGGAAAAAAGGCTATCGTAAAGAAAAAAAAGGGCGCATTTGAGAGTGCAGAATTTGCCGAAAAAGTGACCATCGAGTACACTGATTCCGGGAAATTACGCGCTAGGGTTTATAGTCCAATTTTGATGGCTGTGAAAGCCAAACGAAACCCTTATTTGTTGATGAAAAAGGGTTTAAAGGTTGATTTTTATGATGAAAAAGGCGCTTTAGAAAGTTACATGACCGCCGAGTATGGAATTAGCTACATGGACGAGAAGAAGGTAATTGTTCGTCGGAATGTAGAGATTTTGAACATCAAGGGGGAGACATTAAACACCGAGGAATTGGTTTGGGATCAACAGACGGGTGTTATTCGGACCGACAAATTTGTTAAAATCACAGGGCAGGACCAAATCACCACCGGTACTGGACTGATAAGCAATCAGGCATTCACTGATTGGGAGATCATTAATTATTCAGGAACAATCAATTTACCCAATGATAAAAAACCACGTCCTCGCCCTCTTATCCCTGGTCGCGGCCGCTATTAGCGGAACCGAGAGTTTATTGCAGTTTTATGCCAAGGGAATTGGCTCCGGATCGGGCTGGCTGATGTTGGTCGTGTTTTCAGCGAGTTTTTATTTTTATGTGCGATTCAAGAAAGCGCGCAGAGACATGATGCAACAAGGCAAACGCTAAATCTTTATCTTCGCAAAGCGTCATGAAAATTTCCATTGATTGGTTAAAATCGCTGTTGCCCACAGAGGCATCGGCTCAAGAAATATCAGATTTACTGTCGGTTAGCGGCTTAGAAGTTGAACATTTGGAGTCTTGGTATAGCGCTGGCTCAGGCCTAAATGGCTTTGTTATTGGAGAAGTTGTGACGTGTGAAACGCATCCCAATGCCGATCGTTTGCGTGTGACAACGGTGAAGGTGGGTGCTGAATCGCTGTTGCCGATTGTTTGTGGTGCGCCGAATGTGGCGGTTGGACAGAAGGTGGTGGTTGCTTTGGTGGGCACTGAGATTGAGATGGTGGGCAAGGAACCCTTTGTGATTGGGAAGGCAAAGATTCGTGGTGAGGTATCTGAGGGGATGATTTGTGCGGAGGACGAGTGTGGAATGGGTAATAGCCACGATGGCATAATGGTGTTGTCGGCAGATGCCAAAGTAGGCATGTTGGCGGCGGAATATTTTGGGGTGGTCAAAGACGAGGTGATAGAAATTGGCTTGACAGCAAATCGCGGGGATGCGGCATCACATGTAGGTGTTGCGAATGATTTGGCGGCTTTGTTG
>DBCP01000113.1:0-4120 GCA_002293105.1 Bacteroidetes bacterium UBA955
CAAACCAAAACTCAAAGCCAACTCCCCAAAAGGCACTCCGAATGGCGCGCGTACGACCATCACGATCGGACTGGTTAGCGGGATCATCGAGAACAACTTGGCCATGGCACCATGCGGGGCTTTCAACGCCACCGTTTGCGCGATCACAAACCCAAAAACCAACGGCAACGTCACCGGCATCATAAACTGCTGCACATCCGATTCCTGATTCACCGCAGCACCAATGGCCGCAAAAAAGCTCGAATACAACAAATATCCCCCCACAAAAAACAACAAGAACACCGCAATGATCTCAAAATAAGGCAAATTGCTCAACGGCTCCGTAAACTCCGCCGCCAAATCCCTGGCCACGCCAGACCCCGACTCCGCAACCTGAGCACCATCGCCCCCCATCGCCCCAACCGTGGCCATCCCCGTGCGTGCCTCAATCCCCTTTTGCACCGCCTCTTGGGTACTCATCCCATTGCCCGAATTCAAGAACAACGCACTGATCCCAAAAACCAAGCCCACCGCCAACACAATCCACGCCACAAACTGGGTTAACCCCACCGCCGCAACGCCCAAAATCTTGCCCATCATCAAATGAAACGGCTTCACCGAGCTCACAATCACCTCCACAATTCGGTTGGTCTTCTCCTCCATCGCCGATCGCATCACCATCGAACCATACACAAAAATGAAAATGTAAATCATAAACGCCAACGCAAACCCTATCCCGCTCTTCAGTGCGCTGGAACTCTCCTGCACATCGCCGCTGTTGCTCACCTCCTTGGTCAAAATATCACAACTCGATTGCGCACTATCAATCTGCGACTCACGCAATCCCAACTTCGCAAATTGATGCTTGTTCGCTTTGCCCTCAATCCAAGACTTCAGCCCCTCCATCTCCACCAAAGAAGGCGTTTCAGCTGTATAATACGTAGCAGAATCGATCACACGAACGTCCCTATCCTCCACCTTCAACCAGCCAAAAACCACCCCGCTCTTTACATCCGCAATGGCCGAATCCTCATTGCTCGGCGCAGGCAAAAACACGTAATTCGCCGGGGGATTGTTGCTCAACATCAACGAAGGATTGTAATCGGTTAAATACACCGTTTTGGTGCGATTGTCGTCGCCCGTTTCCGTAGCAATATAAATGGTTGCCGCGTAAAACCCCACCATCAGCAATGGCGCCAAAAACGTCATCAAAATGAAGGTCTTATTCTTTACACGGGTTAAATATTCGCGTTTAAAAATGACAAAAATGTTTTTCATGTTGGTTCAAATAATTTTACAAAGCGATGGGCGCACCCCCTTTAGAAACAGTATCTACAAAAATCTCATGGATGCTCGGTATGTGCTCGGTATAATGCACCAACTTCCCCTTCAACATCGCAGCACTCAACAAATGTTCAGGCGTAAACACCTCCGACGTTTGAAAGCGATACACCACCTTGCCATCGCTGTTTTTCTCCATCGACAAAGGCGCCGCTTCACCCAAATCCCACACCACTTCCTCGTGATAGCCCACATCGTACATCCCCGTAAAATGGTTTCTGCGAATCTCGCTCACACTGCCATCCAACACCTTCTCACCCTTGTGTATGATCGCCAAATGGTCACACAAACTCTCTACATTGTCCATCCGATGCGTAGAAAATATCACACTCGTCCCACCGCGCTTCAACTCCAAAATCAAATCCTTGATCAAATCGGCATTCACCGGATCAAACCCACTGAAAGGTTCATCCAAAATCAACAGTTTGGGATTGTGCAACACACAAGAAACGAATTGCACTTTTTGCGCCATGCCTTTGCTTATCTCTTCCACCTTTTTGCGCGCCCAATCCATCATATCCAAGCGCTGCAACCAATGTTTCACGGCTGCCTTCGCATCGCGATTACTCAAACCACGGAGTTCTGCAAAAAACAACAGCTGCTCCGCCACCGTCATCTTCTTATACAATCCCCGCTCTTCGGGCATATACCCCATTTGATGTGCGTGAACCTCCTTCAACGCATCGCCCCGAAAACGTATCTCCCCAGAATCGGGCTGCGTGATGGTCGATAACATGCGGATGAGCGTAGTTTTTCCGGCGCCGTTCGGACCCAAGAGCCCGTAAATGCTGCCTTCTCTCACCGCCAAGGAAATGTTTTTGGAAACGCGTTGTTCGCCGAAGGTCTTACAGACGTCGATGGCTTCAATAACCGTACTCATTGAAGCAAAAATACACCAAGAATCACGGCTTATTTACCGGGGCGATGGCTTTCGCTCAAAGACCCCAAAGTTTCGACGATTTTACCAGAAAATGAAACCAACACCCCCGTTACAAACGAACGAAAGTACCCAAAGGCAGTGCGTTACCAGACTGATCGCGCAAATACAATTCGCCGCTATTCATGGATTGAACACCCAATGTTTTTACGTGTTTTCTCACCAAATTTTCAGCCACCATGGCACTGAATCCCATACTATACAAATTGAGCAACATGAAGCCCGAGGGTTCTAATATCTGACCACACATTTGCATCAATTCATTGAGTTGCTTTTCGAGCAGCCATTTTTCACCATCGGGGCCCCGGCCGTAGGCCGGGGGATCGAGCAGTATTCCATGATACGTCTTGCCCCTGCGAACCTCCCGCTGAACAAACTTGAACGCATCCTCTACCACCCATCGAATCCCATTCAATCCACTCTCCTCCATATTCTCCCTGCTCCACGATACCACCTGCTTCACGCTATCCACATGCGTTACATCCGCACCAGCAGCACAAGCCGCCAAAGATGCCCCACCCGTATAAGCAAACAAATTCAATACCCTCGGCTTCTCTCCAACCTCCAAACCCTTCACCTTCTCATAGATCCAATCCCAATTCGCCGCCTGCTCCGGAAACAACCCCACATGCTTGAACGAGGTCAATCCCAATCGAAACTTCAAATTCAAACCACCCTGCTTGTATTGTATCCACCATCGGTCCGCCATATTGGGCTTCAAATACCACTGCCCCTTCTCCGCGTCCGCGCCCACCGCCTTCACAAAACTCGCATGGGCCAACTTCTGCCACTCCTTCTCACTCAAACTCTTATCCCAAATCGCCTGCGGCTCCGGCCTGCGCAAAATCCACGCGCCAAATCGCTCCAACTTCTCAAAGCCACCCGCATCGATCAATTCGTAGTCTTTCCAACCGGAAGGACAAATTCTCTGACTCATAACAAATTCAATTGAGGCGACCCATCACCGCCCAAAATTACGGTACCATCGCCACCGCCATTCACATCGCCGCCATCACCCTCGTTTCCACCCTCATCGTCGCGATCATCATCGCCCAAATCCTCATATTCCGATGCAATGGTCTTGCGCTCAACTACCGGGGGCTCGCCAACTTTATCGCTCTTAAGCACTACCTTTTTCACTTTGTCCTGACTCAGGCGATTGCCCAACACCTTCCAACCCTTCACGTCCATAAACTCATCCAAAACAATCATTTCCACCACTTTCTCTCCGCTCTTCTTCTCGGTTGTCAATTCCACTTGCGCCATCAAACTGGTCGATGCCACCGTCAATTCCGACCCCTTTTCCTCCCCGATGAATGGGAACTTTTTGCCCATCGTGAGGGTTTCAATCAAGAAACGCTTCACATAATGAAACTTCGATTTCCCTTCGAGATAAATCACCTGTATCACCTGCTCCGCAAAATACTTCTGAATGAAATAGACCGTATCGGGCTCAAAGCGATTGATCAATTCGTAGTTGGATAGCTCGTAATGACCATCCTTGTAAATCACCAACACCTTGTCGTCACCCTCAAACTCTCCCAAAAACTGACCTTTGGCATCGCCATTCAAACGACCCGTCATATCATCCCACCAAATCTTCACACCACCCAACGTAGAGCCTCCCTTTTCCTTCAAATCAACCCGCTTGATGGGATATTTGGTGATTTGGTTGCCCCTGGCACTCTTTCCTTTGATCGCCAACTTCGAGAAATCATATTCGATGCTCTTAATCCGCGCATTGGCCATCGCACTCAAATGCAAAGTCACTTTTTCGGCCTCTCCGTTGGGGTTGGCTGAGAAATACAAAATACTCGACTTGGAGTGATCGCTCGAGAACACATACTCTTTTTCACGAATCAA
>DBCP01000113.1:4247-5980 GCA_002293105.1 Bacteroidetes bacterium UBA955
ATCAAATCCTTTCCGTAGAAGTGCTTATCGGTGACCTTGGCGATGCTATACTTGCCGTCTTCCCTAAAGGCGATGATATCGTCGATGTCTGAGCAGTCACAAATAAACTCCTCCTTCTTCAAACTGGTGCCTACAAAACCCTCTTTCAGGTTGGCGTACAATTTCACGTTGGCCACCGCCACCACATTCGCCTCAATGGTATCAAACGCTCGTATCTCTGTCTTGCGCTCTTTGCCCACACCAAACTTCTTCAACAATCGCTTGTAGTAATCTATGGCGTAATCCACCAAGTTCTCGAGGTGATTCTTGACCTCAGCGATGTCATCTTCCAAACCTTTGATGTACTCATCGGCCTTAAAGCTATCAAATTTCGATATCCGCTTGATCTTGATCTCTGTCAACCGAATGATATCGTCTTGCACAATTTCCCTTCTGAACAGCGATTTGTATGGCTCCAATCCTTTATCGATCGCCGTAAGCACCGCTTCCCATGTTTCGCACTCTTCAATATCGCGGTAGATTCTCTTTTCGATAAAGATCTTCTCGAGCGATGAAAAATGCCATTTATTTTCCAGTTCACCCAGTTCAATTTCCAACTCCCTACGCAGCAAATCCAAAGTATTCTGCGTACACGCTTTCAGGATGTCATTCACGCCCATAAACTTCGGACGGTCTTCGTGAATCACACAAGCCAATGGCGAAATACTCACTTCACAATCGGTGAAGGCATAGAGGGCATTGATGGCCAAATCCGGACTGATACCTGGCGCCAATTGCACTTCAATTTCTACGTCTTTGGCGGTATTGTCGATGACCTTTTTGACCTTGATTTTCCCGTTGTCGCTGGCCTTGATGATACTTTCAATCAGCGATCCGGTGGTGGTTCCAAAGGGAATTTCTTTAATCAGTAAAGTGGACTTGTCTTTTTCTTCGATTTTCGAGCGAACGCGAATCCGCGACCCTTTCCTACCTTCGTTGTACATCGAAAAATCGGCATACCCACCGGTTGGAAAATCGGGCAATAAATTCACCTTCTTCCCCTTCAACACATCGATGCTGGCCTCGCACAACTCCAAAAAATTGTGGGGCATAATCTTGGTACTCAATCCCACCGCAATACCCTCAACCCCTTGGGCCAAGAGCAATGGAAACTTCATGGGCAGGGTGACGGGCTCGCGCTTTCTACCGTCATAGCTCAGTTGCCAGTTGGTGGTTTTTTCATTAAACGCCACTTCTTTGGCAAAGGCACTCAACCGCGCTTCAATGTATCGGGGTGCCGCAGCACTGTCGCCCGTTCTGATATCACCCCAGTTTCCTTGGGTATCAATCAACAATTCTTTCTGTCCGAGATTTACCAGCGCATCGCCAATAGCGGCATCGCCGTGAGGGTGATAAGCCATGGTTGACCCGATGATGTTGGCCACCTTGTTGTATCGACCGTCATCCATTTCGTACATCGCATGCAAAATCCTGCGCTGTACCGGCTTCAAACCGTCTTCCAATGCAGGAATCGCACGCTCCAAAATCACGTAACTGGCGTATTCAACAAACCAGTCCTTGTACATTCCACCCACTGCCCTGACCTCGCCGAGGTGAGCACCCGTGGGGGATTGGCCCGATTCTTCTTGTGTTGACTCCAGTTCTTCTTCGTGCTCCATGTTGCAATTTCAAAACAAGCCATTTATTGGCAATAAATCCAAACAGGTTATTCACATTCAATGCGTTCGTGCACC
>DBCP01000047.1:0-4480 GCA_002293105.1 Bacteroidetes bacterium UBA955
CCCGTATGGTCGCCAATCGTCAATTGAATGGCCGATCCAGTGTTTGAAATGTTGCTCGTGGCACTGGCTGAGTCAACCACTTTGCCATTCACATACAAACGCATCCAAGTACCGTCATAGGTGCCCGCAATGTGCTGCCAAGTGTTTAATACCAATACGTTGGAGGGAGAATTTCGCTCCATCCAAGTACTTGTGCCGTTGCCCATCCCGAAATTCAGTTGTCCCGAACCGCCCACGCGCAACATGTAGCCGTAATTGGCCGAGTTGTCCTCTTTGCAGATAACGTTGCAATCCCAAGGGTTGGTTTTGAAACTGGTTGGGTAGACCCAAGCCTCGAGTGTGAGCAGTTTTCCAGTGATTTGAACCGAAGTGTCGTTGCCACATGAAACCCGGTCGTCTGTACCGTCAAAAGACAGTGAATTTTGAGCTTGTAAGGATCCGGAACCACAAATCGACACAAATGCCAATAATGGGGCGAAAAATTTGTTTAGTAAGTTTAAATTCATCGAGTTAGCGTTCTGATTGTAAACGAATGTAAACGCAAAAACCCGATAAAATCAACCCCTCTAAGAAACTTTTACGTCGTTCTTTTCAGTTCGATGCGATGCCCACCCAAATCCGCTGCATGCTCTGAGTGACAGGTCATCACAAACACTTGTTTTTGTCCAGCGAAGTCCTGCAGAAATTTAGATGCGGCCTTTCTTCGACTGATGTCAAAATCCGTGAAAGGATCGTCCAAGACCACAAAACCATCCATGTTGGCTAGGTATTGCTTGGCATAGGCGAATCGTATTGCCAAACCCAAGGCCCCGGCGGTTCCATCGCTCAACAAGTTCACTGGGATTTGTTGGTTGTTGAAAATTACACTCTCGGGGGCTTCTCCGCCTCGTAGGAGTTGGGTGTAGCGGTTATCTGTAATTTGGGCGAACATGGCTGCCGTCTCAGTTTCAAAGGCCTCGAAAGGATTTTGATCTTGTTGCGCAATCACCGTTTTAAGGGTTCTTTCAGCCATTTCAAGGGCCGTATATTCCAATTTCCTGCGTTCGAATTTGCGTTCTGCCAAGTCCAAATCAGCCTGCAACGAAATCGCATCGGTGGTGTAATTCTCCAATTTTCCTTGTATGGTAGCCCGATTTTCGCGCAATTGCGCTATTTGTTGACTTTCGTCGTTGATCGATTGTTGCAACTGGTTTAAATGGTCTAAAAACGCTTGGTAATCCTTGTATTCCGCAGGTAAAACGGGCGATTCGCTCATTTTGGACTTGATTTCTTCCAACGCGATGGTTTTTTGGGATACCGCCAAGAGCAATTTGGTTTGGTCGGTATAATCGGTAGCCCACTGCAACAACAGGGCTTGGTCCTCTTCCAGGGTTTTCTCTGCCTTCTTGAGTTTGTCGTTTAGGGTGTTGTGCATTTCAAGAAGTTCCTCGAGCGTTCTGGTGGTGGGCATCGCCAGAATTTCTGCTTGTATGGCTTGCAACGCTTCGATGGTTGTGTTCGTTTTTTTCAGCGTTTGGGTCCGATTGTTTTCCAAAACGCGCAACTGCTCGTTGTTGGTTTGGTTGACGAGGATGTTTCGCTCAAAATCAGCCCACGAAGCCAGATTGTTTTTCGTCAGAATAGCCTGCAGTGCCAGGCGATTTTCTTCCATTTGTGCCAACAACTGGTCGATGGGTTTGAGGGCCGATTTTACCGTGATTTTCCAATCGTTCTGTGCGATGGTGACCTGTGCCGTGATGTCGATCTCTGCAGCATTCCCTTGGCTCACACTCACCGTTGATGTCGGTTCTAAGCCATTGGTGACAAGGAAAGATACCTCCGTATCCGCGCTAAATGTGGCCTGAAGTTTTTGGGCTTTGAGTTCCACTTCAAGCTGATTGATGTTGGTTTGATGCGATTGAATCAGGGCTTCATCGGCTTTGTTGATGTTGCCATTGGCTTGCAGTACTTTTTTAATCTCTGCAATTTTCGCATCCAAGTCCAAAATGTCTTTGTAATACCCCAAATTGACTCTGGTATCGTTGATTCTGCGGGCGCGTTTCCCTTCCTCTGTATTCTTTTCCATTTCCACCTTCATTTCCGCAATCGACGTACCTAATGATGCTTGGTTTTTGGTTTTGGCATCCCAGTTTTGTACTGCATTCATCATGGGCGACAAGGCGGTCTCCAAATCGTTTTTTGTCAACTGTAAACGGGTGGCGTTGTTGTACACCTCCTTCAAATCGTCGAGTGTTTTGAACTGCGTCTGCTTATTTTCTATATTTGCCGATTGGGTTTTGAGCGATTCGTTGATCTTTTCCAAGGCGATTTCCAAGCCAATCAACTCTTCATAGTCCTTTCGAACGGTTTCTAGTTCGTAATATGATTTCACAATGAGTCCCGCATTTTTGATCCAAGGATTGGTGATACCGCGGTTGTCTCTTGGACCGTCCATGAAAAAGTCCCATTGGCCATTGTAATCCACCATCAACGCTTCCAAATCTCTGAGCAGATCATCCGCGGGAATATCGCCTGGAATGCCTGCCTGCATATTTTTCAAGGTGGGTATACGATTGATGTTTTGGGCCGATGCTTCTATGCTACTCGCTGTTTTGAATAGGGTGTTTTGATCTGCAAACAAGATCGTTTCCCAACTGCCGCGATGCAATTGCAACAATTCATTCAGTTGTTCCTGCACAGCGCTGTCATCGTTCCATGAAGCCCCGCCATTCAATTTTAGGCTTGCCGATTTTCCAGCACCCCAGGTTTTGGACAAACTGTAAACATCATTTCCCACAGAAAAAGTGAGGTTCACTTTGGCATGATCGCCCTTACCACGGGGGATATATTTTTCGGCAAAGGGGGTGAATTCGCGTTTGATCTGTTGCGTATTTTCAAACAAAACCGATTTAATGGCATTCACCAATGTAGATTTTCCTGCTTCATTTTCTCCCAAAACCACGTTGAGGCCCGGCTTGAAGTCAACGGTGCGTTGTTGAAAGCCTGCGAATGGACAAAGTTCGATCTGTATCAGTCTCATCGGCTTTGGTATTTTTGGATGATGCCATAGGCCAATTGAAGGGCCAATTCAGCGTCTGGTTGCTCGGCGATACCCGATAGCCATTGATAGGCCGATGTGCCCTCGGCGAAAGTGCTTTGAATGAAGTGTGTATCAACCGCCACGCCCACTTGATTCTCAAAGGAAACATGCAAATAATGCGATGAAAGTCCCTTCAGCAAAAGATTGAGCGAATCCAAATCGGCCTGCGATAAACTACCGCTCAATTTCAAGTCCAACACCCATTTGGGGTTTCTCCAAGTGGGTTCAAGCGCTTGGAAGTCTGACAGTGTAAAATCCCGACCAAACTGCAATACCTGCCTCGAAAATTGCAAATTGCCGGTGGTCAATTGCCGGAATTTGAGGTTTTTTTGCTCATTCACCTCGATGAACCAGGCATATCCAGGGATTTTCCGTTTGATGCTTTCTGGGGTATGGGTGGCGGGCATGAAATAGCCCGGATTGCCCACTGCGTTTGGATTGGGGTAGGGCACGTGAATATGTCCGAGTAGCCAAAAATCTACTCCGGCTGCTTTGAGGTCTGACTCGGTCATGTTGAAATAGCGATCGGCATCGTCAACACCCATGCCTTCTACGTTGCCGTGTGCCAAGCCAATGTGCAAGCCATCGGCGGGTTTTTGGGCATTGCCAACCCAGCCAATCACATGTCCTTCATGGTGCTTAGATCCACAGGGTGCAGGGTAGAAGTAGACGGGCTGTTCATCGGCTTGGGTTTGAAATACGGCGGGCTCATGTAGCAGTCGGATTTGACTGTTTTCAATCAACTCTGAAAATACGCGCCACAGTTTGTTGTCCTCACCGTCGTAATAGTCATGGTTGCCCGGCAGCACAATGACTTCCGCCATTGATTTTTTCAAAATACTCACCACGGTTTTGATGTCTTTCTGTGTAACCTTCAAATCATCAAACAAATCACCGGCCACCACCAAAAAGTGTGCATTGAGTGAATTGGATTGGTCTACAATGTTTTGCAGTGCATCAAATCGCTCTTGAATTAAGGCTTCCTGTGCGGGAGAACCTTTGTAATTGCTAAATTTGAGTCCAATGTGATTGTCTGCGGTATGGAGTATTCTAACGGCGCCCATGAACCGATAAAATTACAACAAACCATGGGTATCAAAAACTGCAGCGATGCAATTTTCTCCAAAAAGTGGAAAAGTTGAAAGGCCTATTTCATGTAGAGGGTGCCTCTTAAATTTTGCAATTCCCATTTCGCTTTTTTGATGTCCTTGTCCCAACGCATCTCTGTAATAACCAACACACCGGCGGTTTTGCCTTTACCGAAAGGGATGACGAGTTCCTTGTTTGGGATTTCAACATACAGACCTTCATTTTTTAGGTAACGGGAACGGAGATCGGACAGGTTGATGTTAAAAGACTCACCATCAATCATCAATACAATGTTTTGATTGTCGTCGTCCA
>DBCP01000047.1:4523-4973 GCA_002293105.1 Bacteroidetes bacterium UBA955
TCACTCACGGTAATCGTTTCTCCGTTGTAGAAATATGCAACTTGTATCGGATACGATTTTGTCCAACCGCCCAACGGAATCAACACCTGGGGCTGTTCAGGTTTTATCCATATTTCCGCATTGTTGTCAGCTCTCCGGTTGCCATTAAATTCTTTGATTCCAAAGGACTCATATTGTTCGCTCAGTAAAGATCGGATGGCGGTTCTGCGATCGTAGCGATCGAATTTCCTTCCATTGCTGGGCGATGTTGCGAAGGTTGTGGTATCTGCCACCAATGAATCTTTTTGCTGTTTTTGTGCAAGGGCCTCTGCCGCTGTAGTGGGTGCCGGTGCTTCAACGGTTTGGGCTAATACAAACTCCTCAAATGTTGACTTCATCTCCTTGATGATTTCAGATTCGGTGGGGAAGTTGATAAAAGGTTCCAAACCGGTGCACTGGTGGTTGCGATTC
>DBCP01000035.1:0-353 GCA_002293105.1 Bacteroidetes bacterium UBA955
GGGCCGTGCAACAAAATATGGTCTAGTGCCTCGCCCCGCATTTTTGCCGCCTCAACGAAAATTTTCAGGTTCTCGACAATCTTGGGCTGGCCAGTGAAATCCCCGAAATCGGCTGGACGTAATACCTTCTCAACGTCTTTGTCGGCGTTGCTCATATTGTTTGCGTTTGGGTCGAGGTTGGGGTTTGTCATGTTCGTTTATTGTGCGTTGTGGGCAAGGCGACGCAAATTGGCTTCCACTTGGTCGTTCACAGGCCATAGTGGTGGACGAACCGCAGTGCCACATAAACCCATTTCGTTGAGCATGGTTTTGATTCCGCTTGGACTTCCATCGGCGAATATGGCGATGGCCGA
>DBCP01000035.1:477-10380 GCA_002293105.1 Bacteroidetes bacterium UBA955
ACGGAAATTACACCACTACCACCACAAGCGAGCATGGGGAAGGTGAGGGCATCATCGCCGCTGATGACCAAGAAATCGGCAGGTTTGTTTGCCAAAATGGTCATGACTTGTTCCATATTGCCGCTGGCCTCTTTGGTTGCCACGATGTTTGGGTGTTGTGCCAACGTTAACTGGGTGGCTGCGGTCATGTTGCTGCCCGTTCTTCCTGGTACGTTGTATAAAATGATGGGCAAAGGCGATGCATCGGCCACTTGGGTGTAGTGATAGATAATGCCTTGCTGATTGGGTTTGTTGTAATAGGGCGACACGCTTAAAATGGCTGTGAGGCCGGTGGTGTCTAGTGACTGCAACTGCTCCACTACGGCCGCTGTGTTGTTGCCGCCAACGCCCAAAACCAAAGGGATTCTGCCGGCTGTGGCTTTTTTTATGCAGGCAATCACTTGGGTCTTTTCTTCGGAGGATAGCGTTACGCTTTCTCCAGTGGTGCCCAACATGACAAAATAATCCGTTCCGCCAGCAATTTGTTGCTCTACAATGCGCTCCAAGGCGTCAAAATCGATGCTGTAATCGCTGTTGAATGGGGTAATGAGTGCTGTGCCGGTGCCGATGAGTTGTTTCATGCCAATTTGTTGAGGTGTTCTTTGAGTTCGCAAAGGTACTGATTCACGTTGTGCTTCTCTGCGGGTTTGATGAGTACATCGAAATTCTTCAGGTTTTTGGCGTCGTATGGACCTACTTTACAAGCCGCTTTGCTCACTGCTGCCATGCCCATGAAATGCCATTCGCATTCCATATCGATGGATATAAAAAAATCGGTATCGAATTGAAGCACGTTTTTCAAATCTTCCGATTTGGGGAATCCCGTTCGGTCAAAATCCCAGCGGCCCACATGATAGGTGTTGACTTCTGGAACCAACGGGGTTTCTTCTTTCGTTTTGACATTGAAATACACAATCCGCACCACTTGTTTGCCCATTGCCTTTAACGTTTCGATGTAGGCTTTGATGGCTTGGGTTTCTGCGGGGGTCCGCTGGCTGTCCCAACACAAGACAAACCGCTTGGCTTTTTCGAAATTTGGGGCATATCGAAGTTTGCCAAAATCCTTGGCCTTGTGCTGATGTAGCTTGTCGATTACCCTTGAAACCAAACTATTTGAGTTGCTCATGTCGTGCAAGTTTATGAAATCATGGTTAAAAAGGTGTCTTCGTCGATGATGTTTACGCCGAGCTGTGTGGCTTTCTCCAATTTGCTGGGGCCGATGCCATCGCCCGCTACCAAATAATCGGTTTTTCCCGTTACGCCGCTACCTACTTTTCCGCCGTGCGCTTCAATCATGACTTTGATTTCATCGCGAGAGTGCTTGGCGAATACACCAGAAATGACCATCGTTTTGCCAGCCAAACCATCGCCCAAGCTCTCTTTTTGAATGGCGGTAAAGGTGAGTCCGGCCGCTTTCATTCGTTCAATGCCCATTCTGTGTTTTTCTTCGGAGAAATACTGCACCACCGATTCGGCAATGCGTTCTCCAATCTCGTCAATGGCGACCAATTGTTCTTCCGTTGCGACCATTATTGCGTCGATGTTGCCCAATCCTTGTGCCAATTTCTTGGCCACGGTTTCACCCACATAACGAATGCCCAAACCAAACAAGACGCGTTCAAAAGGTTGCGATTTGCTGGTTTCTATGCCTTCGATGAGGTTCATCGCTGTTTTTTCGCCGACGCGGTCCAATGCCAAGACTTGATCAAATGTGAGGAAGTACAAGTCGGCCAATTCTCTCACCAATCCCTGCTGATACAATGTTTCTGCCATTTCACTTCCGATGCTCTGGATATCCATCGCCTTCCTTCCCACAAAATGCTCGATTTTGCCAATGGCTTGTGGCGGACATTCTTCTGAATTTAAGCAATAGTGTTGGGCTTCGCCGTCGTTGCGTTGCAGTTCGCTGTTGCATTCAGGACAGTGGGTGATGTACATATGGGGGACAGAGTTTTCTGCACGACGAGAAAAATCGACCCCTACAATTTTGGGAATGATTTCGCCGCCTTTTTCTACAAAAACGGTATCGCCGATTCGTACATCCAATCGTTCAATTTCATTGGCGTTGTGCAGACTGGCTCTCTTTACGGTAGTGCCGAGGAGGGCCACGGGTTGTAATTCTGCTACGGGTGTAATGGCGCCGGTTCTACCCACTTGGTAAGTGATACCAAGCAATTTGGAGGTGGCTGTTTCTGTTTGGAATTTATACGCAATCGCCCAGCGTGGAACTTTTGCCGTAAAGCCCAATTCTTCCTGATGCCGCAGCGAGTTTACCTTGATCACCACGCCGTCGGTGTCAAATCCCAAATCATGTCTGGCCGCATCCCAGCGTTTCAAATAATCGAAGACTTCTTCAATGCTGCGACAGGTTTGGCTGTGTTCGGCGGTTTTTATACCCCAAGATTGGGCTTGTATTAACGACTCGCTGTGCGTTGCGAAAGGGTATTGGTCTGATAAGAAATGGTATAGGGTAATGTCGAGCGGACGTTTGGCGACTTCTTTCGCGTCTTTGATTTTGAGCGATCCGGAGGCCACGTTGCGTGGGTTGGCGTAGGTAGCTTCTCCTTGCGCTTGTCGCTGTTGGTTGAGACGCTCAAACCCTTTTCTGTGCATGAAAATTTCGCCGCGAATTTCAAAAGAAGTGGGGTAGTTGCCATGCAGTTGTTGGGTGACGCTTCGGATGGTTTTGACATTCTCGGTTACGTCATCGCCCTGAAATCCATCGCCTCTGGTAACAGCTTGGATCAACTGTCCGTTTTCGTAAAACAAGGATATCGCCAGCCCGTCGATTTTGAGCTCACAAACGTATTCCACGGCATCAATACCGAGGGATTTGCGCACGCGCTCATCGAACTCCAACAATTCTTCTTCAGAATAGGTATTCCCAAGCGATAGCATACGGCGTTTGTGGGGCACAGTTTTAAATTCATCGAGCAGACCGCCGCCCACGGTTTTGGTGGGACTGTTTGGCAGGGCGAATTCGGGGAACTGTTTTTCCAATGCCTCCAATTCTTTGAGTTTGAGATCGAATTCTTGGTCTGAAATCACGGGTTCTGCCAACACATAGTACCGATAATTGTGGTCGTTGAGTTCGTTGCTGAGGGCAAGGATTTTGGCGCTGATTTCGTGACTTTGCATGGGATGATTTTGCCATGCCAAATTACGCCTTGCGATTGGCAGGATTGAAACCGCGGGGTGAGGAGTTATGCACAATTTCGACATTATTTGAGCCCAAATTTTTGGGTCAGGGAGTTTTGTGGTTACTTGCACCCTAATTTTTACATATGTCTAATTTGTCTGTTGCCCCCAATCATGTTGTAAGCATTGCTTACACCCTTTCACTTGCCAATGGCGAAGTTGCCGATTTCGCTGATGCTGATGAGCCCTTGGTTTTTATTCACGGCATTGGCCAAACTTTGGAGGCCTTTGATGCCCAGTTGAATGGGTTGAATGTGGGTGATGGTTTTTCTTTTTCATTGACCGCGGAAGACGGTTATGGTGTGCACGATGCCGGTTGGATCATTGAGTTGCCCCGTTCGGTTTTTGGTGGCGATGATGTACCCGCTGATTTGTTGCAGTTGGGTGCGATGTTGCCTATGCAAGACCAAGACGGCAATCCAATGGACGGTGAAGTGATTGAAATTGGCGATGAAACCGTGAAGATGGATTTCAACCACCCTTTGGCGGGTGAAGCATTGAACTTTACCGGTTCTGTGTTGGCGGTTCGCGAGGCTACGGCTGAAGAATTGGATCATGGTCACGTGCACGGTGAAGGTGGACATCACCACGACCACTAAGCGATTTTTTAATCTACAAACCGTGGATCGGATTGGTATGGGATTTTGACCATCCGTGATACTTCTATGTTAAAGACACCGTAATCTTCGGTGATCTTGCCCCACAATCTGTATACCCCCCGTCCATTGAAAGGGCTCTTGCTCAGCGATGGCGGAAAGTGTATACTGTCGAAATAATGTCCATCGGCATCCAACCACGTTCCGAAATTCATTTCTTTTCCACCCACGGTTTTGGTGGGTTTAACGGTAACGAGGTATCCTTCGATGAGGATGTTTTTGTGGAGCATCTGTTGGAAGTGTTTGCTCCTGATTTTCGATAGATGGGGCAGTGCTGGATCGTGGGGGTATGGCGCTCCTTGGATCAGTTGGAATGGATGTCCCAATGAAAACCCCAGTAGGTTCCGTTCGTCGTGGGCTACTTCTAGCCAGGAGTCTTCCAAGCTGGGCAGTTGGTATTCTTTGGTGGGTTCGAGGAAGAGTTTTTCGGTTTGTACAACGGCCTTTTTGGAGGCGTACAGGGCGTGGGCTTCCCAAAGCAGGGCTTTTCTGCTGCGTTGCCAACTGCGGCAGGCCCCGATGTGAATGAGCGTTTTGAGCTGCTCTAACCCAGGTTCTACCCGCTGTTTGAAATCACTCAGGGAAGAGAAGGGGCCTGCCTGATCCCGTGCAGAAAGCAACTTCCTTACGCACTGTTGTTCCAAGCCATCAACCAAACCCAATCCCAGCCACAGGGTTTTCCCTTGAATGCGCGTGAGGACCAAACTTTCGTTGATGCATGGGGCTTCGATGATGGCGCCACTTTTTCGCGCGGCATGCACGTAAAATTCGGTGCGGTAAAAACCCCCGAAATTGTTGATCACCGCGGTGTAAAACTCTAAAGGGTAGTGGGCTTTCATGTAAAGACTCTGGTAGCTTTCCACCGCATAACTCGCACTGTGTCCTTTGGCGAAACTATACCCGGCAAAACTCTCTATCTGATGCCAAACCTCGCCCACAAGTTCTGGTTTGTGTCCTTTTTGTAAGGCCGAAGCAAAAAAGCTTTCTTTCACTTTCTGAAATTCTTCCCTGCTGCGGAATTTGCCGCTCATGCCGCGCCGAAGGACATCGCTCTCGCCCAAGCCAATGCCTGCAAAGTGGTGAGCAACTTTGATTACATCTTCTTGGTATACCATGATGCCATAGGTTTCAGGCATCAAATCCCACAGCACGGGATGGGCCTCGCTGCGCTTGGCCGGGTCCACATGTCGCTCAATAAATGCCCTCATCATCCCGCTCCGGGCTACGCCCGGGCGGATCACACTGCTGGCTGCCACCAGTGTGAGGTAATCCTTGCATTTCAATTTCCGCAAGAGTTGGCGCATGGCCGGACTCTCAACATAAAAACAGCCCGTGGTATGTCCGGTTTCTATGAGTCGCTGTATAACTGGGTCGTTCTTGAACGCATGAATTTGGTGGGCATCCACTGAAATGCCTTGATTCTGCTGTACATATACCACCGCATCTTTGATGTGACCTAAGCCCCGCTGTGATAGAATGTCAAACTTGGCGATGCCCAAATCTTCGGCCTCGAGCAAACTGAACTGCACCACCGGAAACCCCTTGGGCGGCAAAAAAGTGGCACTGTAATGATGGATGTGCTTCTCGGGAATCAAAATGCCCCCCACGTGAATGCTTAAGTGGTTGGGTAAGTTGTGAATGCGGTGGGCGTGCTTAAGCAACTCCTGATACAATGAAGGATGGTCGTCTTCACGCACTGCCGTAGAATTCTCTGCGGCGTTAGATGCCCCTGTAGGCACTGGATTTTCTGTTGTTTCAACCGTTTTTCCGCCCGATCGTCCCAATGTGCGATTGCGGATACCATGGCCAACCCCCGGCTGAGAATATACATCGCCTTTGCTAGGGGTGTAAGCCTCGAAGGTGGCGTGGCTGTAATAGGAGGTTTTGTTCAATAGTGCATCAATTTCTGCCTTCGGTAATCCGTAAACCTTGCCCAATTCCCTCACCACTGCATTGGTTTGAAATGTGCTGTAGGTGGCTACCAATGCGGCCCCGTGGGCTTTGTATTTTTCCAAAATATACGCCGTAACGTGGTCTCTGTCTTGCCAAGAGAAATCGAGGTCAAAGTCGGGCGGACTGCTCCTGTGTGGGTTGATGAATCGTTCGAAGTATAGGTCTAAGTCGATGGGGTCTACGTCGGTGATGCGCAAACAATAGGCCACCATGGAATTGGCACCGGAGCCCCTGCCAACATAGAAGAAGTTGTTTTCGCGTGCGAACCTGCAGATGTCCCAGTTGATCAGAAAGTACGATGTAAAGCCGAGTTGGTAAATCATTTGCATTTCCTTTTCGAGGCGCTGTGTGGTTTGGAAGGTGTAGTTTGGATAGCGGTAGTGAAGTCCTTCCGAGGCCAATTCCCGCAGCATGCGAAAGTCTTGATCGGGGTCGCCGGTAAAGGTTTTTTTGTTCTGTTGGATGTTCCATTCGAAGGTCCAGGCGCAGCCTTCTGCGAAGGCCTGCGCCTGGGTGATCAAGTGTTTCGCTGCGACAAATTTTGAAAAAATTTGTCGCAGCGGTTGCCACTGCTGCCACGGCTCCGCCGTGGCCCCCTCCGGCAATTTCGACAGCAAACAATTGTGGTCTATACACCGCAATAACTTGTGCGTCTCAAAATCAATCTCGTCGCGCACCGTAACCGTCTGTACCGCCAACAATCGCTCCACAGGCAACGACTTCTTCCACAGCCGCAATCGATCCAATTGTCTCCACGGAACCCCAAACCCCCACGCAGCAATCACCGCCCCGCCGTCTGCGGAATCCAACAAATCCTTTTGCCACCCCCACAATCGCTCAATCGGATAAATGACCCGCACCCCCAACAGCCGTGGCGCAACCTCGGGAAATTGCTGATCGCCCATCAAATGATCGGAGAGAAACCCATTCATCGACGCAAACCCCGACTGCGATTCACACAACATTAAATACAAATGCCTATCCCCGTTGCGAATATCACAGCCCACCAATGGTAAAATATGCTTGCACTCCCGCGCCGCCCGCAAATAATTACTCACCCCCGATACATTGTTGATGTCTGCCAGTAAGATGGGTACCTTCTGTCGCATCGACATCGCCTCAGATTCACATCGCTGCACAATTTCTTCCGGCGACATCATCCCGTAACGCAAGCTGAAGAAAGAGTGAAAATGAACGATCATGGTAGGGTTTACGATAAAAATGATTAAAAAATTGACAATTATTTGTCTACAAAGTAATCAATTTACATCAACCACAAAAGAAAAAGGCGCAGATTTCTGCGCCTTTTTTAGGTTCTATTTCGCAACGCGTTGATCGACTTATTGTTTCACGAATTTCAATGCACCGCCTTTGCCATCGCACAGCAAATAAACGCCGGCACTCAAATCTGCCACTGAGATGCGGGTGTTTTCACTGGCCGAAACATCCAAGCGCTTCAGTACTTTGCCCTGTAAATCGCAAATCTGCAGCATTTGTTTTCCGCCCTGCACAAATCGCACATCCAAGAAGTCTACACAAGGGTTTGGCGCAATGCTACCCAATGCCGTAGCACGGTCTGTCACACCCAAAATGCCAAAAGCCACCATGTTTGAATTGATGCTCAACTTACTGCCACCTGTGTCACAAGCGGTCTGTCCTTTGATGCCAATGTAGTAACGATTCTTGCCACTGGGAGGGTTTAAGTCGCTGAACGATTTTACGGTAGCAGCCACCGATGCAATGGCGGTAAACTTGCCAGAATTGTTGCTTCGATAAATGATATAGGTATTCAATGGATAAATCCCCACATAGTCAGACCAATTCAAGTTGTTTTCGCCGTTTACACCCAAATTGGCTGTTAAATGCAGCGTAGTGTGGGCGTAGTAGCGCGACATCGCCTCACTGTTGTTACAAGAGTCAATCGCTTCGATATAATACGTGAAAGGACGTTGTTTTGGGTTTACTTGGGTATCCAGGAAGGTACCAGCATTGGTGAGATCGGCGTCGCCAATGAGGTCGAATTCACCGGCAAAATTTGATTCGCGGTAAATGTTGTAGTAGGCTGTACGCTGATTGGGTGTGACTTTCCAAATGAGTTTATTTCTTCCTGTAGCGCTATCCACTGTTACCATGCACAAGGGCTCTACACTGGGTGCAAGCACTTTTACTTGGATGCTGTTTGATTTGATGCCACAACTTGTTGCAGAATCCAATGCGAAGACATTGATCGTGCCCGGGGCCACAATTTTCACAATGCGCGATGTGTTGTAGTAGGGATTCCAGTACATGCCATTGTAACCGTATTGGGTTGTGAGTTCCAGTTCAACTGTATCGCCCAAACAAATGATGGTATCAGAATTGGCTTTGATGGTCAACGATTTTACTTTATTGACGATTACCTCCAGGAATTCGGAGGTGTCAGAACAGCCATTTATGGAAGTTGAAATGGCTCTGTATTTTCCGCCTTTGGTAACAAGGATTGTATTGGTTGAATCACCAGTGTTCCATTTTACGGGAGCGGTAGAGTAGGCGTAAAGGGTTACTGAGCTTCCTTCGCACAATTTTGTGGGATTGGTTCCAGCGAAGCTGTAAATATTAACATAGGCGTCATTTACTGTAACAGCCACGCTGGCGGTTGTGTCAACACAATTAAAAGCACTGTCGTATGCATAGGCTTGAAAAACGCCGTTGCTGCTTACTACACGCGAACTGCCGGAGTATCCATCCGTCCAATAAACCTGGGGATTGCCCGTAGAACTTACACTCAATTGAATCGTATCGCTACAAGTGTTAATCTTGCTTTTGGTGGTCGTTAATTCCAATTTGTACTGATTGTTGTAGCAAGGGAAGCCGAGTCCTAATCCCATTTGTGCATTGGCTGTTGGCGTAACCAAAAAGAATAGGGCGAGGGCTGAAATGGCAGAGAGTATGTATCGCATAAAATAACTTTAATGGAAAACACCTCAAACGTGAGATGGTTTTTGGTTTCGTCGATTTATGGAGCAATTCCCTCCCTCCACAACATATGCCTATCTTTGAGCGTTAAACAAAAGATGCTTAGGGCAAAGCGATATCATATCTTTCTCGTGCTTAGCTTGGCTTTTGCCGCTACACGGGTTCATGCCCAGCATTTTGCACCCATTGCCGTGGGTAAATACAGCGGTGTACATGCAGCCAAAGTGAATCCCGCGTTAACCGCCAACTCTCCCTATAAATGGCATGTCAACATCGTGGGTGCTTGGGCCAATGTGAACAACAACTACATCAATTTGCAATTGCCTTATTCAGCGTATCACGCCATTTTTGGTACGATGCCCGAGCAATATAAGACGGTGAACGGCAATCCCCGCTTCGATTCTGCATTCCTTTACGAAGACCTCAATCGAAAACGCAAATTCGCGGGCGTAGGTGCCATGGCCTATTTGCCCTCGGTGCTAATTCAATACAAAAAATTACACCTTGGTTGGCTAAATGATGCCGTGGTTTTGGGTCGCGCGACCGGCGTGAATGAACCGCTGGCGTATGCTTTGCGACGTGAACTTTCTTACAATAAGCGCGCATTCAACTATTTCATCTTGGATAAAAACAACAATTACAACCTCGATCGCGGTGCGGCCAATGTCAATGCCTATGTTTCATCAGGGATCAATATTTCTTACAGCCAAGACTTACCATGGAAGCAAAAAATGATGTTTGGAGCCACGGTGAAAAAGATATGGGGATTGGGTGGTGCTTATTTTAAGTGGGATGACATGCAAATTAACAAGGTGAGGCAGAATGTGTTGCAGTTCGATCAAACCAACATTCACTACGCGTTGTACCAAGGTCGCGGCAGAGGCTCAGCCATCGATTTGGGCTGGGGGATGATTTACCACAAACCCGATTACAAGCAAAACGGCGATTACCTCAAAAAACACAAACAATACAAATACAAGTTTGGCTTGAGTTTGCTCGATTTGGGTTCTGTCCGATACGATGATGTCAAAGCCACCGATATCGTAAATGCCACATCAACCATCTGGGATGCCACTGGTTTTCGGGATCAATTCATCGGTGT
>DBCP01000035.1:10455-11776 GCA_002293105.1 Bacteroidetes bacterium UBA955
CCACAGACACCCGATCAGAAAATATAGGACTTCCCACGCGATTCATTGCCAGCGTCGATTATCAATATAGCAAGCGTGTTTTTATCAATTACCAAGTGATGCAGAGCCTTCGCGGTCGCTTCACCCAACACATGCGATATCAAAGCTATGCGATGATCGCTCCGCGGTATGAAAAAGAAAAGTGGGAGGTGTCTGTGCCCATTTTGTTGGAATACGATTACCGCAGTCTCCGTGCAGGATTCTCACTGCGCGCTGGATGCTTTTACATCGGCAGTAACAGCGCCCTGAATTTTCTGTATACCCGCAATGTGCGCGATGCGGACATCTACCTGGGCTTCACCATTTCACAACTCAAAGGCACCAAGAACGATTGGTTCATCAAGCGCAGGAAAGAGGCAAGTGAGCAAAAAGACAACAAAAAGCCCGACTGCGAAAAGATGTAATTGCAGCGTTCGTTTCTGCCGCAGCAGTTCTGATTGAACGGTTATTCTGCGCAAAGCAACGACGATTGTCCTACCACCTCATCGCCCAGATAGAATCTCAAACGATACAATCCAGCGGCACCTTCAAACGTAAAACCATTGCCCGTGATCATCGCCCGGTTGAAATGCATCATCGGTCTGCCCGAAGCGTCGGTGATTTCACAGCGCGACCACATAACATCTGATTGTACCTGAATCCACTGTCCTTGAGAAACGGGATTGGGGTAGAGGTTGAATTTGCTTACAACCAATTGAGCGGCACTTAATTCGCCGAGGACCAAGTCTTGATAGGTCAAAGAGAAGCAACTATCGCCCTGGTGGTTTAACTCGTGGAAAACGCGCACGGTTTGGTTGCTATACGGCGCGAGGTTGTGTTTGGGTTTGATGTCGGCACTCAACCAACTGGGCGCGGATTGGATGTACCACATGTGATCGCCCGTGGTGTCTATGGGTGTAAAGGTGTACAATGCACCTTGGTTACTCACCGTGAAATTGGCATTGGGTAAGGGGTTTACTTGGATGCGCGCCTTGGCAGAATTCGCCACACAGCCTTTGCTGGTGTTTCCTTGCAGCCATACAGAATCGCCTTGTTTTACCAGTACTTTGTTGATGCCCGATTTGGGGTTGTTGAGCGATAAAACTTGTTTGCCGTTCACCACAATCCAGGCCTTTTTTACCGATGTGGTATCGCAATCGTGGGTGAACCAAATGCTTCCGCCACAAATGATTTTGGGGGTAAGGGTATCGATATCGTGTTTTAATTGGTTTGCCCTGATCGATTCGGCACTCCAAGAAACACTCTTTTTCGTGGTGCCACAAACCGCTTGCGCTGAATCCAG
>DBCP01000033.1:0-7271 GCA_002293105.1 Bacteroidetes bacterium UBA955
AATCATTTCCAGTCACATTCAAATAAACAGAGAGGGGGCGGCCATTGGCCGCCCCCTCTCTGTTATACCCATCTAACAAACAAGACGGGGTCTTGATTCAATACAATTACTGATAATACAATTCGCGAATCAACCCATCCGCCAATCCAATCCGCGGCACTTCAATGCTATCAATCGCCGCCCATTTCAAAATCGACGTGTAAATCTGTAAGGCCGGCACAATGACCTCAGCGCGCTCTTGTCGCAAATTGTAACGATGCATACGCTCCGTCACCGACAACCCTGAGAGTTCCTTTAAAAAAGCATCCAATTCAACTTTGGCCAGACCGCCATTGTTCTTCACTTTACTGATTGAAAACAACTTATTGATGTTCCCACCACTACCAATTACCGAAAGCGATTTCAATCCTTTCACACTGCGTTTTACCGCCGCTTTCATTTCTTCCCAAACAGCCTGATCCACACTGCCATGCATCATTCTAATCGTACCTACATTGAATGAATCTTGCAAAATTCGCTCGCCTTCCGCATACAAAGTCAATTCCGTACTTCCCCCACCAACATCCACGTACAGCCTTGTAGCCTTGTCTAACCCCGCTTCCTTCATGTGCGTATCATAAATAATCGCAGCCTCCTCTTTGCCCGTAATAATATCAATCTCAATACCTGATTCCGCCGCAATCCGCTTCACAATTTCTACTCCGTTGGATGCATCCCGCATGGCCGATGTAGCACAGGCCCTAAATCGCTCAACGCCATATACTTCCATGATCAACTTGAACGATTGCATGCACTTCATCAGCGCCAGCGCCTTTTCCTCCCCAATACTCCCATATTGAAAAACATCCACTCCCAATCGCAGCGGTATGCGCACCAAACTCAATTTGGTGAAATCTACTTGGTTTTCATAAGGCACTGCCTGCGAGACCAACAATCTCACTGCATTTGATCCGATATCAATGGCTGCCAGGTTCAATTCCGTACTGTTTGTCTTTCAAATATTCAAAAATGGCCACCTGGGATCGAACCACTGCTTCAGCCCCTTCTGCAACCACATACTCATTGCTGAGCGATGCATCCAAAATTCGTGCTTTTTCATTCTCCGCCAATTGGATGTTCATAATATGTGATAATTCTTCTTTGATGCTTTTATCGTGGATCGGACAGGCAACCTCAACCCGGTGATCCAAATTCCGAACCATCCAATCTGCCGATGAAATAAATACCTGTTGCGCATCACCTCTACCAAAAATAAAAACGCGCGCATGCTCCAAATACTGATCCACAATAGAGATTGATTTGGGCTTTCGCTTGAATACCTTTTGATCCATCACTCCACAGAAAATCCCCCTAATCACAAAAGACAAATCCACACCCTGTCGCGCGGCTGAATAAAGTTCGTCTATCAATGACTCGTCCGACAAACTATTGAGCTTCACAATGACAGCTGCCTCTTTCTTTTTCTTCGCCAAAACGGATTGCTTCGCGATGAGCGCCATAAAATGTCTGCGCATACTCACCGGCGCCGGCACCAAGACCTTACAAGATTTCAAGGTGGCCAAATTGGGCATTGGGCGTTCTAAACAGTCAAACACACGGTTGATATCCGCCATAATCTGTCGGTTTGATGTCAATAAACAATGATCCGCATACACTTTGGCCGTACTTTCATTCAAATTCCCTGTACTCACAAAACCAAATTGGGTGGTCCGGTTAAACTCCCTGCGCTTAATGACACAAATTTTCGCATGAATTTTCATGTCGGGCAGCCCAATATACACCCTAACCCCTTCATCTTCCAACCTCCGCTTCCACATCAAATTGGCTTCCTCATCGAACCTTGCTTTCAGTTCAATCACCACCGATACTTGTTTCCCATTGCGCACTGCGTTGATCAATGCATTGATTACCCGGGAATCCTTCGCCAATCGATATAGTGTAACGCGAATACTCACCACCGCCGGATCAATGGCCGCTTCTCGAAACAAATCAATCACACTATCAAATGAATGATAAGGAAAATGTAACATCACATCGCGTTTGGCAATGACATCCATAATGCGACATGGCTGCGTCAACAGGGGATGCACGAAAGGCCTCGGACGTGGAACAATATCGTGGAACACCTCCCTCGGAAAATCCATAAAGTCTTTAAAATTATGAATTCTGCCACCGGGCACCATATGGTCTTTCTTGTTCAGTCCCAACCTTCGCATCAAAAAATCCAACAAATTGGGATCAATTTGCTTGTCGTACACAAAACGCGTGGCCTTTCCCTTCTTCCGGTTCTTCAAACCCTTCTCCAAGTCATCAATCAAATTGGTGTGGAAATCACTATCCAAATCCAATTCCGCATCGCGGGTAACCTTGATCAAATGTCCCATGAATTTGTCAAACCCGAAGGGTGCAAACAAATAGGGCAAATTGTAGCGCACGATATCTTCCAACAATATCAAATCTTGGGTACCCTTGGCCGATGGCAAAACCACCACTCGTGGCAAGTCACCCACTGGGATTTCAATCAATGCATAGCGATGCATCATCGCGCTCTGTGAATGTCCCAAGACACATGCCAAATACACCGAACGATCCCGCAGCAAGGGCATTGCCGGAATCGATTCTATCATCAAGGGCACAATGCGTGTGTGCAACCGCTCCTCGAAGTAATTCTCTACAAACTCTTTCTGCGCTTTGTTGAGTTGTTTATCGGTCTTGAAATACACATTGCGCGCCTCCATTTCCGCAACCAACTCTCTGTATATTCGCTCGAATTGCGACTGCTGGGTCAAAACCACCGACATGATCTGACTCAAAATCTTATCCGGATTTTGCTCCAAATGCATCTTTGCTTTACTCGGTGATACTTTGGCCATTCGGTTCAACGTAGCCACCCGTACACGGAAAAACTCGTCCAGATTATTTGAAAAAATCCCTAAAAATCGCAGCCTGTCGTGTAGGTGATTCTGCTCGTCTTCCGCCTCTTGTAGTACCCTCCCATTAAATGAAAGCCAACTTATATCCCTGTTAATCAATGATTTTTTCAAAATTCAACGTCAATGTTTCTAACCTTCAAATATGAATGTACCAACACCCTCTCATTGTTACTGATAGGATAAGGATATGTTTATTTATTATTAAGAAAATTCAAAACAAAATAATAACACTCTACATCATTCCGTAACACCAAAGCAACACAAAAATCTTAATTCATCCTCATTAACCCAACATACCAACAGGTATTTCGTGCAGAACATGACGACCTCGAAGCGACAAATTCAGGTATGTGTATTGAGTGATTTACACCTAGGAACTTTTGGCTGCCACGCCCAAGAAATCTGCGACTACCTCAAGACCATTCAGCCAGAAATATTGGTATTGAACGGTGACATCATCGATATCTGGCAATTCAGAAAATCATACTTTCCGCCGCAACACATGCAGGTAGTGCGTGAAATCCTCAAACTCAGCACCCAAGGCACCCAAGTGTATTATATCACCGGAAACCATGACGAAGCGTTGCGTCGTTATTCTGGCACCCAACTCGGAAATATCACACTTGACGACAAACTAATTCTTCAATTAGACGGTAAAAAAGTATGGATTTTCCATGGCGATGTGTTCGATGCTACCACCCAAGGATCGGCCAAATTGTTGGCACAGCTCGGTGGCAAAGGCTACGACATTCTCATCTGGGTGAATCATCGCATCAATCAGTTGTTGAGATTCATAGGCAAAGAGCGCATGAGCCTCAGCAAACGCGTGAAAGAAAGCGTAAAAAAGGCCGTTTCATGGATCAATAACTTTGAACAAACTGCAGCGGAATTGGCCATCGACTCGCAGTACCATACCGTAATCTGTGGACACATTCACCAGCCACAAAAGCGCATCATCAAAACCGACAAAGGCGAAGTACTCTACCTTAATTCTGGAGACTGGATTGAAAACCTGACCGCATTGGAATATCACGACAAAGAATGGTTGATCTACCAGCACCCGGTTTCCAATAAAAAGAAACCCATGGCACAAGCAGATGTGGAAGAGTTGGATTTACTGAGAAAGCCTTGCTTACCGGATGTAATCGGTCACCATATAGCGGCCATCGTTGGAAGCCCCGCAAGCGTCACCCTATCATGAAAATCTTGTATGCGGTTCAGGCCACGGGTAACGGCCACATCAGTCGTGCCGCAGAAATCATCCCTTTGCTACAAACTTACGGCAACGTGGATGTCATGCTCAGCGGCAATAATGCACACCTTCCCGTTCAACTCCCCGTAAAATTTCGCAGCAAGGGCGTCAGCTTATTCTACCGCCATGGTGGAGGGTTAGACTACAAAAAAATGTTGCGCCAAATTAACCCTATTCAGCTGTGGAAAGACGTTCGCCGTTTGCCTGTGCAAGAATACGATTTGGTCATCAATGACTTCGACTTCATCACCGCCATGGCCTGTAAATTGAAAGGGGTTTTCAGCGTTCAAATAGGACATCAAGCCAGTTTTCAGTACCAAAATGTGCCGCGACCCAGCCGTAAAAACCGTTTTGGGGAGTTCGTACTCAAACATTTTGCGCCTGCATCGCATTACATCGGATTGCATTTTCAACCTTATCACCCGAACATTCTACCACCCATTATCGGTGATAGCATTCGTAAATCGCTACCATCCAACCAAGGGCATATTACCGTATACCTGGCCCAATATCGCTTAGAAGAACTGTTGCGACAATTCAAAAGCCTCACTCACCTGAGATTCCATATTTTCAGTGCGGAAGTGTCCAAACAATCACAAAAAGACAATTGCACCCTCTTTCCGCTGGGCAAGGAGTCGTTTTCCCACTCGATGATCCACTCTCAAGGCATCATCACCGGGGGCGGATTTGAAACGCCTGCCGAAGCACTGTTTTTGGGAAAAAAAATCATCAGCATCCCCATCAAGGGGCAGTATGAGCAATTCTGCAATGCCGAGGCCCTAAAAACCCTTGGGGCAAAGGTTCTCTATGATATGGACATTCATTTCGGGGCAGAAGTTGATCGCTATTTCGACGGACAACCGGCTAAAAAAACAGCCCAAATAACATTTTGGAGCAATAAAACCATCGTAGACAATTTCATGGCGATGGCCCTCAAAGCCAAATCCAACAAACCCGATCAGGATACAGAGCTGCCTGGAGCAACAATGCTAGACGGACTCATGAACACCAACTTCCCGTCAGCATCCTCTGCCATCAAGATCATGCCCTGACTTTCGATGCCACGCATTTTTCGCGGGGCCAAATTCGCCAACAAAAGCACCTGCTTGCCAACCACCTCTTCGGGCTGAAAATGCAGGGCGATGCCTGACACCACCGTGCGAACTTCCTCGCCAACAGCCAACGTCAACTTCAGCAATTTATCGGCTTTCTCCACCTTCTCACACGCCGTTACTGTTGCCACGCGTAAATCCAACTTGGCAAAATCATCATAAGTAACTTCCGCTTTGGCTTCCGCCTGCTTCGATTCTACTTCCGCAACCACAGAACCTGTTGCAGCGCCCGCTGACTTCGCCGCCTCTGCCGCACTTTCCGCCGCGGTTGCTTGCAACTTCGCAATCTGAGCTTCTATCACATCGTCTTCCAACTTCTGAAACAATAATCCAGCAGCACCCAACGTATGTCCTTCAGCCAACTCAAACCATTTGCCGACCTGCGCACCAGACAACCAGAACGACTGTTTATCATCGGCAGTTACTGCAACACCCAATTGCGATAGCAAACGGCTGCTCGCCTCTGGCATGAACGGCTCCATCAACAACGCGAGATTATACAACACCTGCACCGCCTCACTCAACACCATCGCCGTAGCCTCTGCATCGGTCTTCACCAACTTCCAAGGTTCGTGCTCGGCCAAATATTTGTTGCCCAATCGGGCCAATTCCATCATTTTAAATTGCGCATCGCGGAACTGATAGTTGTTCAACAAATCAACCACCGGGCGCACATATTCGGCCACCATGGGATGCTCCCCTGAAACAGACCGATCAAACAGTGTATATGGCTCCCTTACAGCACCCACCGCAGGCATTACCCCTTCATAATATTTCTGCATCAACACCAACACACGGTTGGCGAAATTGCCCAAAATCCCCACCAATTCAGAATTTACACGGGTCTGGTAATCCTTCCAAGTAAACTCACTGTCCTTGGTCTCCGGCGCGATCGACGTAAGCACGTAACGCAGCTCATCCTTCCGGTTCGGCATCTCCACCAAGTATTCATTCAACCAAACAGCCCAATTTCTGCTGGTCGATATTTTCTGTCCCTCCAAATTCAAAAACTCATTCGCCGGCACCTGCTCCGGCAACACATATCCGTCGCCCCGTAAGTGCAGCATCGCCGGGAAAATGATACAGTGAAACACAATATTGTCTTTACCAATGAAATGTACCAAACGCGAATCGCCCGTCCACCATTGCTCCCAATCATCAGGACGCAATTCTTTCGTGGCCGAAATATACCCAATGGGCGCTTCAAACCACACATACAAAACCTTGCCATCCGCACCTTCCAAAGGCACCGGCACGCCCCATTCCAAATCGCGCGTCATCGCCCTGGGCCGCAAACCCTCATTCAACCAACTCTTACACTGTCCGTATACATTGCTCTTCCAATGCGATTTACCACCCAGCCATCCATTCAAAAACGTCTCCTGTAATTCATCCAAAGGCAAATACCAGTTCACCGTTTCTTTCATCACCGGCACAGTGCCACTCAAAGCCGACTTGGGATTGAGCAATTCGGTAGGACTCAACGTGCTACCGCATTTTTCGCACTGATCGCCATAAGCGCCATCATTCTTGCACGACGGACAAGTACCAACGATATAGCGATCGGCCAAAAACTGCCCCGCCTGCTCATCGAAATACTGCTCGGAGCGAATCTCTTTAAAGGCCCCTTTGTCGTACAAATTCTTAAAAAACGCCTGCGATAGCTCTTTATGCGTGGCATTCGATGTACGCGAATAAATATCGAACGATATACCCAATTCCTTGAACGAATCACCGATGATTTTGTGATAGCGATCCACCACGTCCTGTGAAGTAATCCCCTCTTTCCTTGCCCTCAACGTAATCGGCACACCATGTTCGTCGCTACCGCAAATAAACAACACCTCTTCTCCACGCAAACGTTGTACTCGGGCGTGGATATCGGCAGGAATATAAACACCCGCCAAATGCCCAATATGAACGGGGCCGTTGGCGTAAGGAAGTGCAGCTGTAATGGTAATCTTCGACATGAGA
>DBCP01000033.1:7372-19371 GCA_002293105.1 Bacteroidetes bacterium UBA955
CGCTCACTTGCCTTTTTTCTGGCCTCTTCTGCCAGTTCAGGCGGCACGACGGGCACAAAATTGGGCGCTTGATTCGATTCCCTGCGGTCTTCTTGCTCCTGCTTGCGCTCCGCCTTCTCGTGCTCCAACAACCGTGTCATAATCTGCTTCTGTCGCTCCAACGATTGCGGCGTTACCTTCCCATTCACCAAGTCCTTTTCGTTCTGTTCCATCATTTTCTCCACTTCTTGCAATGCGTTCGACATCCCCTGTTTGCCTTCCTGTCCAAGCTCCTTCCTTAATTGCTCCACTTGCCTGCGCAACGCCTCCTGCATCAATGCCATCTTTGCCAATTCCTCGTTGAGTTCTCTTTGCGATGGCTCCCCTCCTTCACCGGGCGATTGCGGATCTCCTCCCTGAGGCTTTCCATCCTGACCGGGTTTTCCTTGCTTGCGTTGTTGCATTTTTTGCAACTGCTCTCCCAATGCCTTCTGCGACTCACTCAATTTACTGCCGGGCTTGGGTTTCCCCTGCTTCCCTTGGCCTGATTTATTGGGATTATCACAACTCTTATCACCCTCCTTTTTCTGTTCACTGTTCATCTGTTGCTGCATATTTTGCAGACTCTCCATCAACATATCCGCCAAATTGTTCAACCCTGTCATCACAAACTGCTGATGTTGGGCCGCCGATCGCGGATTTCTTACCTTCATTTTTTCCAATGAAAACGCCATTTGTACATTCACCCTACTCATCTCTCGGGTCACAAACTGACTGATCATCGTCTGTCGTTTGGCCAATGCCATCAAACTATCCTCAATAAATTGCAACGATTCCTTCAAACGCATTTGCTCGCGGTTCAATGCCACCTGTTTGGGGTTATCCGGACTCATTTTCCGCAATTCTATCAAAATCGATTCCTGTCGGCTCGATGCATCGATCAAATTCTCCAACAACGCCCTCAGAGCCTGGTAGTCTTCCGCCATCCGCTTCTTCTGCTCTTGCTCAAACCCGGCCTGCATTTTCTGCATCGCCTCTTTCATCTTCTGGGCCGATTTTTTCATCTGCTCGGTAGCTCCCGATTTGCGGTTGTTCTTCATCTCCTGAGAAGCTTTTTTCGCCGCATCTTCCGCTTCTTTCCGCTCTGTTTCTCCCGCTTTTAGGTCCATCGGCTTCTCCAACGCTTGGTTCTTCTGTTCGATGTCCTGCGCCCCTTTTTCTATATCCTTCAAGGCCTCATTCTGCGCCTCTTGTTGCTGCTGCACCGATTCCGACACCTCTTTGCCTTTCTCCTGTTCCAGCGCTTTTTGCAATGACTCCTCTTTTTCTGTCCATTCTTGCATCCTATCCAGCTGATTTTCCACCGCTTCCTCCAATTCCAATTGCTTTAACTGCTCCATCAATTTCTCCAACTCTTTCGACGATTCCTGACTCATTTCATTGAGCTTTTGCATCTTTTCTTGCAGCTGTTCTTTGTTGGCTTTTTGCTCCATCAACCGGTTAATTTCATCAATCAATTTCTGCATTTCAGGGGATGTTAACTGCTTCATCCGCTTATTCAACTCATCCTTCTTTTTTTGCAATTCTTGCGAAGGGGGATTCACCGCATTCTTTTGCTTATTCACGTCCGCTTGCTTTTTCTCCAACTGCTTCAACGTCTCCACCATTTTTTGCTGCTCATTGAGCCAGTTTTTGATCTTGGTTTCTTGGTCCCACCCCTGCTGATTCTGCTGAAGCGATTCCTGCAATTTCTGTGATTCTTTTTGCAGCTCTTTCAGCGTTTTCGATGATTTACTCATGCCCGCACCAATGCCCGCTTCTTGCTTTTCAAGCAGTTGCGCTACCCTTTCAGCACCCATCCTTTCCAACGTCATCACCGGGGTTCTGAACGTCTTTCCGCCGCGCAAACCATCGTTGTCTTTTACCGCAAATTGATACTCCAACGTTTCGCCACTTTTCACACCCAAATTCACCAAATCTACGGCGTGGGTAATGGTATACTGCGATACGCCACCTTCAAACAAAACCACCCGCTTCCACAAAGCATTTTTCCCAACAACGCGATACAAAAACGCCACTTCATTCACCAAATAATCATCGCTCGCGATTCCGGCAAAATACCACGTCCCCAATCGAACCGTATCGGCAATTGTCTCTAACTGAATATCTGGAAAGGCATCGGCCCGCACCGTCAATGTACTTTGTAAGGTGTCGGCACTCAACCCCTGCGGTCCTTCCATCGCGAAGACCAACCGTGCATCGCGCATCGCCCGGTGAATGTAGGTACTTCCTCTTTCTGCGTTGGCCAACCGTTGTGATGACCCTTGTTGAATTTTTTGAAATGAGCTGCCGACCCGCCAGGCATTTACACGCTCACCTTTGAGTCGATATTCCAAGCGAGTTCCTTCCACCACCTCCAAAACCGTTGATTGAGATAGTACCCCATCTTCAATCCCCGTGTAATCTGGAAAATCAGCAAATACCTCAACGGCTTGCCAGTGCGGCTGTTTTTTCACCGTGATTGTGTGCTCAGCCACAACAAAGTCCATCGACCTTACCACAAGGGTTTGATCTTCCATCAAATCTTGCAACTCAAAAACAAATACCCCAGGTTTGATTCTTCTAGCCCTGCGCCATTGCTGACCTATTTTTACCTCCATCGATTCGGGAATCACCGCGCCTTCGGTCTGCCACTGAAGCTTCAAATCCTGACCTTCATTCACCACCAAATTGTCGTTCACCAATCGCACAGAAAATGGTGCTTGTCGCACAAATTCCTTCTGATACTGAAACACCCGCGATGCGCCTTGAAGCAGCTCAGCCGATTCATAAACCCCCATCCCTACTAATAAGAGCAGCAACGCACCCAACCGATATACCCACTTTTTGTGCTTTTGCCAATCCAATGCCTGCACAAAAGGCACTTTCTGCAATACCAAGGTTTTCTCTTCTATACTCGCCAACAACAGTTCATTGCCTTTTTGAACACCGGCCATGTCTTCCAGTTGCAACAGGTTCATCAATTTGTCTGACACCTCCGGAAAATAATTGCCTATCCATTTGGCGGCCTCTTGTTGCGACAATGTTTTGCCCACACCCTGCATATGCAGCAGCGGCTTCATCACCCCAAAGGCAACCAAGGGCAAAAACAGCACCCACATCGCCCAGAATAACACCGCTCGATCAACGCTGCCCAACCACAAATAATGTTCTAGCAAAAATCCCGACCCAAAAACCACCAAACCCAACGCACCCGCTGTCATCGCCCCGCGAATCAATCGCTGCCGATAATGCGTGTGAATGAATTCATTGAGTTTCTGTCGGATCCCAGACTGCATACCAAATCACCCAAATGGGCCAATTACAAATATACGGAATTTTCAGGGGTAGTTATCGACAAACCAACCAACAGCGAGCCCCAATCCCGGCGCCGAATAACAAGTAGTATAGAAGCAAAAAAACAGACTTACCGCAGCAAATTATCCAACAAAATAGCGGTAGCCATGCCTGCATTCAGCGATTCGGCTTTCCCCTTTCCGGGAATGGTGATGGGGTGCGTGACCAGTTTCTCGGCCGATTCACGAATCCCATGCGATTCCGAGCCAATGAGGAGCATGCTTTTTACGGATGGAGTTAGACCGTGTACACTTTCGCCTTCCAAATAAGCGCCATACACCGTTCTATCTTGGGCTACGAGATGCAAATCTGTATAGACCACTTCCACACGCAAAAATGAACCCATGGTTGCCGCCAAGCATTTGGGATTGAAGGCGTCTACGCTATCAGAAGAAGCCACTATTTGAGACAATCCAAACCAATCAGCCAGGCGAATAATTGTGCCCATGTTGCCAGGATCGTTGATACCATCCAAAGCCAAAACAAAAGGAATATCGGTATTCAAACCATGAGATAGGGGCATAGTCACCAAAGCCATTACACCCGGCGCCGTATCAAAGGATGTGCATTTCTTGTTCTCCTCCTCGGTCATCCACTCAAACGAATAATCTGGAGAATGTCTTTCAGCAAAAGCCGCAGTGGCCCAAATTCCCTCCACTTGCCACGCACTGTGGAATACTTCCTCTACCGCTTTGCGGCCCTCCACCATGAATTGGCCATATTTTTGCCTAAACTTTGGCATGCGCAGCGATGCGATGTGCTTGATTTGAGCGATGGATGGCATAAAGTACAAATATCACGGTTTTCTTCGGAAGTATCTATGGATACTCGCCGCCGTGGCCATCTTCCAATCTTGTGGTGTAAAAAAGAGTATTCCCGATGGCAAGTATTTGCTGAAAAAAAACCTCATTTCCATGCCAAAAAAATCCGCGCCTGGCGCGGATGTGCGGGCACAAATCTTGCATCGCCCGAACAAAAGAGTCCTGTTCAACAAACTACCCGTATTTCTATGGGCCTACACGCTGGGTACCAACGAAAAAAACCCAGAATTATCCGACTCTGTGGGATGGCGAAGAACCTTGAGAAAAAAACTCGGTGAGCCACCCGTTTTATTGGACACCAATTTGGCCCAACTATCGGCCGAAAACATCGCCAACCACCTTTTTAATATGGGTTATTTCGATGTACAAGTTACTTATCATACCACCCTCGGACACCGGAAAGCGCACGTCGTTTACGATGTACTACCTGGAAAAGCGTATCGCTTGAACTCCTTTTTCAGACAGCCCGCCGATACTGCATTAAAGCCGCTGATCGATAGCCTTGTGGCACAAAACATCGCCTATCGTTTGTGGTGGCCCATCAACCTGAACGACCTCAATGCAGCCAAAGAAGAACTCACACTAGAACTGAGAGATCGTGGTTATTTTGAGGCCCAGCCGGATCTATTCCACTATGAAATCGACACCCTACAAAACAAAAAAGAAGGCGCGGTTTTTCTCAAATTGGACAATCCCAATGCGAAAAAAAAATTCCAACGCTACCGGTTTGGCGCTACTTATTTCACCCTGCTCTGTGCTGACATTTACCAGAACAACGTATACCCTCAAGCGCATCACAGCAAAGGGAAACATCTTACGCTGAACCACTACCCCATCAAATCGCAAGTTTTGGATCGGGTAATTTTGATTGATTCAGGGCGATGGTTTTCGCAGTCTGTCACAAACCAAACCTATGTAGGATTGGTTGATATGGCTCTGTTTTCCTACGTAGACTTGCACCAAGAAGTAGATTCAGCGCGCGGGCTAATCATCACCCGAATCGTTGCCAAAGCCGTCCCCCGCATTTATACCCAAATAGAACCCCAAGGATTATACTCGCCCCAAGGCAGTTCAGGAACCAACTTCCAAACCCAAAGTCAGCGGTCATTTGGTCTGGCAGGCATCATGTCGTTCAATAACCGTAACGCCCTAGGCAATGGCGAAAGTTTGAAAATTAGTTCCATCACATCCTACGAGGCCATCTTCAAACGGGGCGATTTGGGGAATTTTCAATATGCATTGCAACAAGGTTTCAACATGACCCTGTCGTTACCCAACTTCACCATTCTTGAAAAATTCAACCTCCGAAACCCCTACCAACGTAAAAATACCGTATTCTCGCTCAGCTATCAGTCAGAGAACAACCCCAACTTCAAAAGGAGTTCACTGCCTGCCTCTGTATCCCTGCAGTTCATCCGACCCAATTTTAGTTGGTATTACACCCCCATCGAATTAAGCTTCAACCGCAATGAAATTGACCCATCGTTCTTGCCAAGATTGCCACAGCTCGACCAAGACTTTGTGAAGCGTGTGTTTACGGACCAATTCATCACTGCTGCCAAATTGGGCGCGATTTACACCAACAACCGCAACAAACCAGGGCAAACATATTTCTTCGGCAGGGTGGGATTCGAGACCTCCGGCAACTGGCACCGTTTGGCCCGATACCTCTTTGAAGACAATTACAACCCCGACAGTTCCTACCAGTTTTTGGGCGTAAACTATTTTCAATACGCCAAGGTGGAATCAGAGGTACGCATTCATCAACACATCGACGAACTGAATAGCATCGCCTTCAGGGCTAACTTCGGCATGGCGTTGCCCTATTGGAACAGCAATGTCATTCCTTACGATAAGCGATATTTTATTGGCGGTAGCAACAGTTTGCGGGGCTGGCGTCCGAGAGGCATAGGTCCGGGAAATACGCCAAAAAGTTCAGGCTCTATCATTGACAGATCCGGGGAGTTTTTGATCGAAGCCAACCTAGAATACCGCTTTACCCTGATCAAGAATTTCATTGAAAGCGCACTCTTTTTAGACGCCGGTAACATTTGGAACCTGAGTTCTGCCGGTTCTTCCACAGGCTATGGCGTAATCAATAGGAATACGTTTTTATCTGAAGTAGCTGTGAATACCGGTATCGGTTTTCGATTCGATTTGAGTGTATTCTTGTTCCGCATCGATTGGGGATTGCCCATCCGCGACCCCAGCAAATCCGTCGACCAACGTTGGGTCATGACAAAACAAGTATCGGGCAGTCTAGGCAAATATCTGCTCGACGAAACGGCAATAGCCATCGGTATTGGCTATCCATTCTAAGTATCCAGCCTCATCCATGCTCTCCACCCAAGGAGCACAACCATCCTATCCAATCTTTGTAAGTCGCCATTTTTGGCATCATTTTTGGCTGTTGGGGATACCACACGATTCCCATGAAATACCGTTATCCCCTCCTTGCCTCCGCAGTCTTGGGCCTTATCACCCTCGCTGGATGCTCCAGTTGGCTCGGAAAAGTAAACATCTTCCCCGTAGAACAAGATGTTGCCTTAGGCCAGCAAGTTGCTAGTAGCTTCGAAACAGGTTCCGCTGCCGTTGTGTTAGACTCCGGCAAACACAAACAACTCTATGGCTACATTTATGGCATTCGCGATTCTATCTTGAAAACCAATTTATTGGTTCATAAAAACGACTTCCCATGGCGCGTTCGCGTCATCCATAACGACACCATTCAAAATGCTTTCTGCACCCCAGGTGGTTACATTTATGTATATACCGGCTTGATGAAATACCTGGAAAGCGAAGACCAATTGGCGGGTGTGATGGGACATGAAATGGCACATGCAGAAAAACGACATTCCACCGATGCCATGACCCGCGAATTTGGCGCCAATTTGCTGCTTGAACTCATCTTTGGAACCAACAAAGCCCAACTGCTTCAAGTGGCTACGGGATTGGCACAGTTAAGTTTTGGCAGAGATGCAGAAACTGAGGCCGATAACTGCTCTGTGGATTGGTTGTATCAAACCAGCTACAACCCTGTTGGTGCTGCCGGTTTCTTTGAAAAAATCCAAAAAGAGAAAAATCAAGTCAACGTACCAGAATTTTTAAGCACCCACCCCGATCCAGGCAACCGAGTGGCCAACATGAAAAAACGTTGGTCTGAAAAAGGCGGAAAACCCGGACAAACCTACACAGAGCGATACAAAAAAATGCTCTCCTTTATGCCCTAAACAGGCACAAACCTGCACTGAACCAAACGAATCCCACTTGTGATTAAAAAGCTCATCCTAGCACTCATCTTACTCACTGTCAATTTATTGTCGGCCCAAACCGACTCGTTGGTAGGTGATGAAAACACCGATTTGGTGGCCATCAATGCGCTATTAAGGGAGGCGGGAAAACACTTAGGGACCCATTACCGCGGCGGCGGGAAAACCCCTGCCGGTTTCGATTGCAGTGGTTTCGTTGGGTATTGCTATAACTCCACCTTGGGTATCCGCACGCCCGCGAGTTCTTCTTTGTATCACAATGCTGGGGTACACGTTCCCATCGCGCATGCACGTCCGGGCGATGTCATTTGTTTCAAGGGACACAGTGTTAGCAGGAGGGTTATGGGCCATGTAGGCATCATTACCGAGGTAACGCCTACTGAGATTTACTTCATCCATTCGGCCACGAGCGGCGGTATTCGTTATGACGTATTGAGTGCGCAATACTACCGACTGCGGTTTATGGACATCCGACGATTTTTTTAATTCAGATTACACCGTGAATAAACGAAAGAGGCGCCGCAGTTCCTGCGGCGCCTCTTTCGTTTAAATTCCACTTCGAATTATTCTTCTGACTTCTTCTCAGATTTTGCCTTGCTCACGCGAGGCTTTTTGGGAGCGTCCAACGCCTTCGTTTCTGAGGCAGCACTTTCCGCAGCCGGCAAAGCCTTTACTGGCGTAAAATTCAATTCCTCAGCACCCTCGGCATGATCCACCACCAATTCGTCACCCTCTTTCAAATTGCCCTGAAGCACCTGCTCGGCCAATGGTTCTTCCAAAAACTTTTGTAACGCCCGCTGCAAAGGCCGTGCACCAAAATCAGCATCGAAGCCCTTGTCTGCCAGGAACACCTTCGCCCCATCGCTCAAACTCACCCTGTATCCAATTTCACCAATGCGCTTCAGCATCTTCGCCATCCGTACATCCAAAATCTTGATGATTTCTTCCTTCTCCAAAGAATTAAACACCACAACATCATCAATGCGGTTTAAAAATTCGGGAGAAAAAAACTTGCGCAATTGCGTCTCAATCACTTGTTTGCTATCACGCTCTCTGTTTACTTCTTTCGTATTGGTACCAAAACCCACACCTGTTCCAAACTCTTTCAACTGCCTTGACCCAATGTTTGAAGTCATAATGATCACCGTATTCCTAAAGTCGATCTTCCGACCCATCGAATCCGTCATCTGTCCCTCATCCAACACCTGCAACAACAAATTGAAAACATCAGGATGTGCCTTTTCTACTTCATCGAACAGGATCACAGAATAGGGTTTGCGACGTACTTTCTCAGTCAACATACCACCCTCTTCATATCCCACATAACCTGGAGGCGCTCCCACCAAACGACTTACCGCAAATTTTTCCATGAATTCACTCATGTCAATCCGAATCATGGCGTCGTCGGCATCGAACAAAAACTCGCTCAAAGCCTTGGCCAATTCGGTTTTACCGACACCTGTGGGGCCCAAAAATATAAATGAACCGATGGGTCTGTTGGGCTCTTTGAATCCTGCCCGTGTGCGCTGAATGGTTTTGGTCAACTTCTCGATAGCCTTATCCTGACCAATAACCCGCTTCCGCAACGTATCAGCCATTGTCAATAGACGTCGTGATTCATCCTCAGCCATGCGTTTAACAGGGATGCCCGTAATCATCGATATCACCGCAGCGATATCATCTTCGGTCACCATAAATTTCTCCGTGGCCGATTGTGCCTCCCATCGCGCTTTCGCTGTTTCTAAGTCCTCAAGCAACCGCTTTTCAGTATCGCGCAATTTGGCAGCCTCTTCAAAATTCTGGCTTTTCACCACTTTGTTCTTCTCAACTTTGATGCCTTCGATTTGCGATTCCAATTCCAAAATCTCATTGGGCACATTGATATTGCTGATGTGCACTCTCGCTCCCGCCTCGTCCAAAATATCAATGGCTTTGTCGGGCAAGTGACGATCGCTCATATAACGAACACTCAAATCCACACAAGCTTTGATGGCTTCTGGGGTATATTTTACGCTGTGATGTTCTTCGTACTTATTGCAGATGTTATGGAGAATCTCCACGGTTTCTTCGGGAGATGCAGGCTCAATCAAAACCATCTGGAAACGACGTTCCAATGCGCCATCTTTTTCAATGTATTGGCGGTATTCATCCAACGTTGTGGCACCGATGCATTGGATTTCTCCACGGGCCAAAGCCGGCTTGAACATATTTGAGGCATCCAACGATCCGCTTGCACCGCCAGCACCCACAATGGTATGAACCTCATCGATGAATAAAATGACATCATCCGCCTTTTCCAATTCCATCATCAAGGCTTTCATACGCTCCTCGAACTGACCGCGGTATTTTGTACCGGCCACCATGGAAGCGATGTCTAAACTCACCACACGTTTATTGAAAAGTACTCGACTCACCTTGCGTTGCATGATACGCAGTGCCAATCCTTCTGCAATGGCTGTTTTACCCACGCCCGGCTCACCAATCAATACCGGATTATTCTTTTTACGTCGGCTCAACACCTGACTCACGCGTTCAATTTCTTTTTCACGGCCCACTATTGGGTCCAATTTACCCTCTTCAGCAGCCTTGGTGAGGTCTCTTCCGAAATTATCCAACACGGGGGTTTTCGTTTTTGATTTTCCGCCTTTTCGCGCCTCCGATGCCTTTTGCTCTTCGCGATAAAAATCTTCTGGCGTATCGTTCTCCTCACTCGATGATTCACTGCGGATCTGTGGGTTGTCTACCCCTTCTTCCAATGCCGATTTGAACACATCGTAATTCACCCCATATTGATTCAAAATCTTGGATGCCACATTGTCTTCATCGCGCAAAATGGAAAGCAACAAATGTTCTGTTCCAATAAGATCCGTCTTGAAAATTTTGGCCTCGAGATAGGTAATTTTCAACGCTTTCTCCGCTTGCTTCGTCAAGGGGATATTCCCCAAATTGGTGGTTTTTGTCGCCGTGGTCCTGATGGCATCTTCAATGCTCTTCTTCAATCGCAATGCGTCAATATCCAACAACTTGATCGTTTGTATGGCTTTGCCTTCCCCTTCGCGAATGATTCCCAACAACAAATGCTCACAACCGATGTAATCGTGGCCTAAGCGAATGGCTTCTTCGCGACTGTACTGAATCACCTCCTTAACCCTTTGAGAAAATTTTGCTTCCATTTTTGCTCTGCTTAATTACAAATGTATGGGCTGTACATGGCATTTCATCCACCAAAAACAAACAAGCCCCCACACTGTATCTTTTGTTGGATATAACACATACCGTACCCATTTTGTTGGACCCTAAACCTCTGTCATTTTGTCGCAATCATCCTGATCATCCACCCTTGAAAATGTTTACAAGTTTTGTCCTTGAAATTTGAAAAATCTTTGTCGATTTGATTTTACTTTGTAGGTCCTATGGACGACAACTCCAACTACAAAACCACACGCAAGAAAAGCCAAGTGCCCAAAATCATCGGTCCCGATGCAAGCGGTCGCATGCCCCCAAATGCACGTGAATTGGAGGAAGCTGTACTTGGAGCGATGATGCTTGAGCGGGATAAAATCCACGCCGTCATTGAGATTTTAACTGAAGCCCACTTCTACGCACCAGAAAATGGTAAAATTTTCGGTGCCATAAGGAAATTGTATACGGAGGGAGGCGCCGTAGATTTGCTCACGGTGGCCAATGAATTGCGCAATGCGGGGGATTTAGACATTGTGGGTGGTGCCTACTACCTGGCGTCTTTAACAAGCAAAGTATCCTCAGCTGCAAACTTGGAATACCACGCCCGCATCCTAACGCAAAAATTTGTTCAGCGTCAGTTAATTAGGGTATCTGGTGAGATTGCCGTAGATGCCTACGACGACACATTGGATTCTTTTGAAATGTTGGATGAGTGCGAACGCAAACTCTACGAAATCAAAAATGCGGGTTTAAAAAGAAGCTTCCGCGACATCAACGCCCTGGTACAACAGGCATTGAAAGAATTGGAATTGCGACAAGCCACCGATAATTCGGGTATAACAGGCGTAGCCACAGGCTTTAGCGACCTAGATCGCATTACCTCTGGTTGGCAACCGTCCGATTTGATTATCCTCGCCGCCCGCCCTGCGATGGGTAAAACGGCCTTCGCCCTCAGCTTGATGCGCAATGCAGCATTGGACTTTAACAAAAAAGTGATGATTTTCTCTTTGGAGATGGCCGATGTGCAGCTCGTGAATCGCTTGATCTCCGGAGAAGCAGAAATCGAATCAGACAAAATCAAGAAAAGCAATTTAACTGAACAGGAATGGCAACGCTTGCATGATAAAACCGTGCATTTGTCCAATGCCGGCATCTATATTGACGATACGCCACAGTTGAGTATTTTCGACCTAACGGCGAAATGCCGTAGAATTCACTCACAGAGCGGGTTGGATTTGGTGGTGGTGGATTATTTGCAGTTGTTGCGCCATGAAACCAAAGGACAAGGAAACCGTGAACAAGAAATTGCATTTATTTCTCGCGCTCTGAAAGGCTTGGCCAAAGAATTGGC
>DBCP01000033.1:19448-20646 GCA_002293105.1 Bacteroidetes bacterium UBA955
CCACAACTTTCTGATTTGCGTGAATCAGGTTCAATTGAACAGGATGCGGATATGGTTATGTTCTTATACCGCGAAGAGTACTACCAGAAGATGGGTATGAATGAACCCGGTCAGCAGGCAGAAGCCGCTCCGGGCAGTGAGATTGCCGGACTAACAGAAATCATCATTGGTAAAAACCGACATGGTGAAACCGGCTCGGCCTTCGCCAAATTCATCGGGCAGTTTTCTAAATTTGTGGATTTGGATCCCCAAGACCGGATGATGTTGGAAAACAAAGGCGGCGATTTCAACTTCTATCAACCCCAAAGCGTAACGGTGCAAAGCAAAATGAATAGCAGCAGTCCCTTCGTGGAAGACAACGGCTGGAACTCGGGCTTCACGCCAAATATTTCGGAAGATTTTTAACAGAAAAGGGCCAACGTTAGTTGGCCCTTTTCTGTTATTGATAAATATTTGTAAATCAATCTTTCCTCGGCAACTTCACCGCAAACACACGCTCCTTCTTATCCGCCGTGTACCCCTCAATAGTGATCGCCCCAGACAGTGATTTCAACAAACTCACCGCCCCCTTGGCAGAATATACCGGCTCATTGTTGATGTGCGTAATCACAAAACCCACCGGAATGCCCGCCTCCTTGAACAACCCCTTGTCAATGGCACCTACCTTCACGCCCGACTTCACACCCAAAGCCACCTTCTCCTCCCGCGTTACATTGTCCATCTTCATCCCCTGATACGCATCGCTCACGTCATTCTCCGCCACCTCCAACTTCGTCTTTCCCTCTGCATTCAACAACGTGGCCTCAATATCTATCACCCCACTCTTCCGTCGGATCGTAATCATTACCTTATCGCCAGGACGGTATTTACCCACCTCTTCTTGCAACCTCGACGATGAATTCACCTCAATGCCAGCCACCTTCAAAATCACATCGCCCTTCTTGATCCCCGCCTTTTCACCAGCGCCATTTTCCACCACCTCGGCCACATAAACGCCCTTCAAATCTTTCAGCCCCTGCGCATCTGCCAACTCTTGGCTAATTTCTTGAATCGATACACCCAGCAACGCCCTTTGCACCTTGCCATACTTCATGATATCGTTCACCACCTTCTTCACCAAATTCACTGGCACCGCAAAACCATACCCCGCATAACTGCCTGTTTCCGAAGCGATGGCCGTGTTAATCCCAATCAGCTC
>DBCP01000082.1:0-203 GCA_002293105.1 Bacteroidetes bacterium UBA955
TTGTTTTCGTTGAAGTTGGGCGGCGCCCTGGCGGGCGCCGCCTACATCCATTATTTCGCCGGCCTCACGGCCGGCGCATCCTTCATCGCCCTACTACTCCTGCAACCAAAAATCAAACCCAACCCGAGTGAACACACCCAAGGACTTCACCCCTCCTACATCCTGTTTCTACCCGTAACCATTGCATTCCTCCTTTACTTGCC
>DBCP01000082.1:295-2109 GCA_002293105.1 Bacteroidetes bacterium UBA955
CAACATGCCACGGGCAACTCACCGGCCATACTGTTGCTATTCACGGGAGTCCTCGTTTACGCCATACAATACCACATTAGAATCGCCTACCTACCCAAGCCTGCCTCGTTCAAACGCATCCTGCAACAACCCACTATCCTGCTCACATTGGGTTTTCTGCTGGTCTTCGCCTTCGGCTATATCTATTCCGTGGTTCGCGCGCCCATCCTTCAAAATAACGCCCTGTATTTCGCCTTTCCCCTGATTATCCTGGTGGCGGCATCTGGCATCACCACCCTGCGTAACCAACTGGGCGATACCCAAAACGGCATCAATCGCTTTGAAAAACGCACACAACCATTGGCCATCCTCCTGCCCGCACTGCTCCTGTACAACACAATTTACCAAAAACAATTTCTTACCCTAGAACGCAAAGGATCCCACCACCGCATCGTGGAGCAGTCGCTCCAATTCGCAGAAAACCAAACGAAATCGCACCAAACACGGGGAACTAACAGCGATTTACACATTTGGCTCGACGGCCCTACCGACAACTACCAATTCCACAAAGGCCAAACCTTATATAAACACAAAACGGAGGGCATTCCCCCAACGGTGTATTTTGAATCGGCCGGACCTACCCTCCCCTTCATCGCCCAGCAACTCAAATCGCTCAAGCCGGGTGCTCAGGTATTTTTGGGACTTCAATCGGGCAGTCAACCTTGGCTCCTACCATTGATTGAATCGCATTTCAACCATACTTCCCGATACCAAGAACCACTTACATCAACCTCGCAATCCAAACTCCCCCCAACCAACACAAGGGAGAAATCGAATAAAAACGAGGAATCCCTCAACCCAAACACCCTTGCGCACGAATTCCTGATCGGCGGAGAATGGCTCACCCTTGCCGAACCCCGTGAGCCCCAATTTACCCCGGAAGATTTCCACCTCACTGAATCGCAACCCATTTACAACTCCACCGACACCACACTGCTATCCACCACCATCGAAATCAGCGATTTCAACCCGCGTCCCAATGACGTAATTCTGATCGTGGTAAAAACAGATGCCTGTCGGGGCGATATCGAAACCTCGCTTTGGAACAATCAGACCCAAATCGATTGGCGAAGCACAAAAATTGCAGATTACCAAACCGCAGGATTCCATTACGCCCTGCATGCTATCAAGATGGCCGATATTCCCAACTGGAATCAACGAACCCTCCTTCGCGTTCGCATTGGATCAGCCAGTCAATGTTTGATTGGCAAATATTTAGGAAATCCTTATCTCTATGGCGTTAAGCCATAAAAAAGCCCCGAGAAATTCCCAGGGCTTCTATCTCACTCGCGCAAGGCGAAATGTAAAAATCTATTGAAAACGCGACGGGTCAACCACTGTAAATACGCGGTGTAAATTGAAGCCCAATCGCACGCCAGCAGCACCCCAGCGATCTGTATTGCGTGTGATAAACATCGACTCGTTCATACCCACACTGTTCGTGAAATCAAACTGGAACACGTGTCCGCCCGTCTCAACATCAAAACCCACCGAGAAACTGTTGTAGAAATCGCCGTTTCCGTTCAAAATGGGAATGTATTCCATGTTCAGCGAGGTGCGTGAACTCAACTTGTTACGGAACCCCATGCCCAAAGCGAACTGGGTTTTGGCTGTACCGCTGCTCACAAAAGACTCACTGCCCGCATCGTATCGATCGCTCATGCCCGACACCACCACTGTGGGCGATAAAATCCATGAAAAATCGTCGTTCACTTTCTTTCCAACAATCACCTGTCCTACATAAGAAAGTCGCTGCTTACCGGGAATTCCCCACG
>DBCP01000082.1:2123-2614 GCA_002293105.1 Bacteroidetes bacterium UBA955
AATGGTCACAGGACCAGCAATACCCATGATCGTGCGATCATACTGGGTATTCTTATAATCCACGGCGCCAAGCAATAGGATCGAAAGCGGCTTTTTGTTGTCGGAAGTTTGGTGCATGAGGCGATATTTCACATAGGCATCCACCCCTTTTTCTGATTTCACGTTGTAGCGACCCAGCCCCACCATGAGGTTTTCATTCACGCCATACTCACCGCCAAAACGGATGGTAGCAACATCAAATCCGAAGGCATTCACCGCATCTTCACTATTAAACGCGGCTGCACCACCATTCATCGCACCAAATCGGTGGCTCATTTTGAAATCGAACACACCGGGATCAATGAGTTCCAAGCTCTGCAAATTCACCACTTTGGTGGTTTTGAAAGCATATTGAACTTTTTCAGCAACCGGGGCCGACGGCTCATCGAACAGAGAAAAACTGGTATCGTCTTGGGCTTGCACCACATTCATGGCAACAGACCCAAGGGCAA
>DBCP01000082.1:2708-3825 GCA_002293105.1 Bacteroidetes bacterium UBA955
TCAAAAGAACCGTTGTTTTGTGTCATGTAGTACGATTCATTCATCGATTGGGCATTGCTCACACTCAGCTGAAAAACGTGTTTGGCCGTGTAAATCTCAAATCCCAAGGCCATGTAAGGATCTGTGGGGATGTTCACCGATTTTGAAGCACCGCTGGGCGATGGCATTTTCGACAAAAACGGTTTCTGTATTTCAGCGGTGACCGCATATCGATCAGACAATTTCATCCGTCCATAGGCACCCATCACGGCGATATCGTTTGATTCTGTGGCCAAATCCACCAAATTCACGTGCACCAAACTGGGCGTGAGGGCGATCAACAATCGATCGTTGATGTTCTTGCTAATGATGATGGTATTCACAAACCGCAATCGGTTGGTATAGTAGAAAGGTTCGGGAGAAATGCTGGCCCTGGCTTGCGTGTTAATAGAAACGTTGCTGTACCAAGCCGCCGTAACCTCCGATTTACTGTCGCCTTCTTTCTTGGGCGATGCCGTGGCTTTGCCTTTGAATTGATACTTGAAGTAGCCATCCGCGATTTTGTTCATGCTACTGCGCGATACACCTACGGTGAGTCGTTCCGACAGTCCCGCATCCAAACCAATGCGCATATAACTTTGATCCAGTCCGTACCAATTGTAGGCACCGGTACCAAAGGTCCCGAAACGATGTTGAATGAACATTTCCCACTCGCCTTTGGGCAATCCGGTCGCGCCTTGCATATTAATGATGCGCAAGCTTTTGCGTTCCAAACTCAATGCGGGTGGAATGTATTTGGTTTGTATTTGGGCGATATTAACGGTTTGTGTAACGGCCTCGCGAACATTCGCTGAATCACTGAGCGTTTCTAGAACCTCGGCCTGTATGGGCGATTGCATCATCCATCCACCGAGAATCGAAACAAGTATATATTTTCTCATCTCTGCGTTTATTGGGGCATGCCGTTGCGAATCCACTTATCCACCTGTCCGATTTTACAATCGCTCAATTTGCCACCGGGAGGCATCAAACTATAAGGACTGGTTTTTTTCATGGTGCCACTCAAACTGCCTTTCAGCGCTTGGGCTTTTACTAGGTCGTAAGTATGTAGCGATATTCCACCTGAAGGACCACTGCT
>DBCP01000005.1:0-4125 GCA_002293105.1 Bacteroidetes bacterium UBA955
AAATGGCCGCCCCTTTGAAATTATTGGGGAAATACCGACCCATTATGGGTTTGCTGTGCTTGCTCTGATAGGATTTGATGGGCGGTGGCCTTGAGGTGTTTGATGTGGGATTTAACACCATCGATGAAGGTGAAAGATTTGTACCAATGCCCCACGTTGTTCTCAACCAAGGTTTCGCGAATGATCTTGGTTATTGCTGGATAGTGGATATGACAAACATCAGGGAATACATGGTGCGCGATATGTGTATTGAATCCGCCGAAAATAAAATGTGCGAGGTAACTATTTGGGTGAAAATCGATGGTTGTGTTGATTTGATGACTGAGCCACGAATTTTCGATCACATTTGTTTGCTCATTGGCCCGGACGTATTTCACTTCTTGGATGTGGTGACTGATGAAGAATGTGAAGGTTAAGAAAACGGATACCACAAAATGCATGATCAAAAATGCGCTCGTTACTTGAATGAGACTGAAATCGGTTAAAATGCAGGGCAGTGCGATGTAGTTAAACAAATAAATTATTTTGATTCCGATGATTTTAACCCACTCAATCATCGGTATTTTTTTGATTCTGGCGTTGGCAGAATCTTTTCGAATCATGATGATAAAGTCCTCAAAGAAGATCCAAAATAAGGTAACCACCATGTAAAGGAAGGTTGCGTAAATGTGTTGGTATTTATGAATGGGTTTAGAATCTTGTTTTGGATTGAGCAAGATCAAGGGAGACATTTCTAAATCTGAATCTCTGTCGTACACATTGGGGAAAATATGGTGCGCTGAATTGTGTCGAATTTGCCACATATATCCACCCAAACCCTGCAATGCATAGATGATTTGGAACAGGGTTCCATCGATTGTTTTGTTTCCAGTTAAACAACCATGTGCGCCATCGTGACCAAAGTTTATTCCCAAAATCAGCAAGCTGAACCCACAACACAAGTATCCCAAAATAAGCGCATAGAATTCAGTGGTGTTAAATACCCAATAGATTGATACACTCGCTAAGAAGACTTGAATAATGAACTTTATTGCCAAATAGACATTGCCGTTTTTATTGTAATTATTTGATACGAAATAATTGTCAACCTTTAATTTGATTTGCTTTAATACGTTGTCAGGGCTGTCTTTGGAGCTGTATTTAATTGACATAAAGTTGGCAAGATAAACAATCAATATTAATTTGATTGTCATTGTGCCATTGTTTGTTTAGTCCACAGTGACGTAAACAATATGTAAGGCTGTGGATGGTCTGGGTATTTGATTGGGTATAATTCGGCGATTACGGCTGACTCAATTCCCGGCCCGAAGCATCAATCCACAGGGTTTGTTCGCCTTTTAACGCATACCAATAACCCGGGAATTCTGTATCCGTGATGGCATCGTAGGCAATGGGCACAATGACTTCGCCAAAATTGTTTACCACGCCCCATCGATCATTTTTCTTCACCATGTACTGCGATGGCTTTTGCGACAAGATGATTTCTTGGTACTCGGGTTTTAAACTCCACTGCATCGAAGGCAAGCACAACAAACCCATCAATGTGGTTCCATTCAGGCTTGGTTTTGTGGCAAACCATTCGTGGTCGTTGATGCGGGAGAGCGACATTAACGTATCCTTCAACAACACCTTGCCGTTGGCGTGGGTGATAAACCAATAGCTACCAATGGGCTCCAACAAAAGGGTATCGGTTAGTTGTTGCAGGTCGATACTCTTCACTTTTCTCACCGTTTTTGTAAATGCGTGATATAGGATCCAGTTTTTCTTCTGTCGCGCATAGACCATGCCATCGCCATAGAGTCGGAAATCGTCAATTACGCCTTTGATGGGCAAGCTAAATTCGCCTTTGGAATAGTAGAAATTCCATTTTTTGTTTTTCAACAGGGCGATGGTGCTTCCCACGAGCAGAGATTTTTCATAGATGGGCGGAACCAAAATTTTGCCCAGCGTGTCAATGATGCCCCAACCATTTTGTTGCACCAAGGTATAGGGTTTGCCAAAATCCACTGCTTCGGCGTATTGTGCACTGCAGCGAATCGTATCGCGCCATAGGCAGTATCCATCGTTAATTTTACCCATAAACCTGCCGTAGGGCAAGGTTGTCATGCTCTCGTAAGCGAAAGGGGTGAGGGAGTTTCCGAGGGTATCGATCAGGGCCCAGTTGTCGTTGATTTTTGCTGCACAGCGATTTCTCACCCACAATTTTGCGGGGGATTCGGTGGGTTCGTTTTCCCAGGTTTCGAAACCAATTGCATCAAATTTGGGGGTGGTTATGAGTTTGCCGGTTTCGTTGAATAACGCCCATTTTTTGCCTAGCTGTAGGGCTCCACGTTTCGCAATCGTATCGTAGCGAAGGTTTTCGAATTTACAGGGGAGGAGCTCTTTGCCTCGGTGATTCAAGATCCCCCATCGTCCACCGCGTTGCACGAAGGCCATCGTACTGGAAAACTGAAAAATGGTTTCGTAATTGTTTTTGGTAAATGGTTTGCCGTCTTTGGTGATGTAACTGAATTCGATCAATCCGAAGGTGTCGGTGCGCATAACCAAGGCACATCCTGGGATGAGGGTAGCCCCACTTTCCACAAAATGGTTGTGGTAGTTGTTGAGGGCATAGGGATAGGCCATTTTGAAATCCAGTTCCATCCAGGGTTGGAGGGTGGCTGAATCGGCGAAGTAAAATCCCTCTTTAAACGGCTCTTTGGTTTTGTTATAGGCGATGGGAATGGGCTTTACGGTGAGCGATCGCAGCAGGAATTGGGCGCGGAATGTGAGGTCGGTGCGTTGCAAAGGCGGTGTCAGTTGCGACTTCAAAAATTGTTCATAGGCTTCTACGGTGTTGAGCTGTTGGGCGCGTTCAAAGGCAAGTCCTTCCAAGCGTTGAAGGATGGCATTTTTCTGTGGCGCTTTGGGGTATTGGGCCAAAAACCGGCGGTAACTTTGCTCTTGATCTTCGGAGGCGGCGAGTTCAAATTCCCACTGAATCAGGGTGTCTTCTGCGCGCTGAATCATGACTTTGGTTTGCGCGTTGGGCTTTTTGATGGCCAGGAGCTGGGTACGTCGGGCCGCCAATGCCGCGATGTTCCTAGTTTGCATCAGCGAGTCAAACTCCATCTGTTCGATGAAAGCCAATTGGGTTTCGATGCGTTTTTGGTAGGCTTTGAGGGCAATCGACTCAAATTTGGGTGCTTTTCCGCTGGTATCGGGGCCGTTTTTTTGTTTGGCTTGCCATTGTTGAAATGCCTCAACTTCCAATCGTTGGATTTGATCTTGGCAAGACGATATCCATTGCGATTCCATCTGCAAATCACTCAGTATGCGCCTTGCTTGGTCTAAAGTTGCATTGCTGCGTTTGTTATAGAATTCATTGGTTTGGGTGAACAGCAGCGTATCGGTATTGTGGTAGGTGAGCTGATATTTCTGCTTGTATTTGGCCCATTGTTTTGCGGTGATGTTGTTGCCTTTTTTATCCTTGGCGATGCTAGCCCAATGGCGAAGGGCATCGAAACTGTGTTGAATGGACGAAAAGGGCTCTTTGTCGTTGGGCAACATGGCCAGTGCATGGTGCAAAACGGGGTTGTTGCTGTCTTTTGTAAATTGGCGTTTGTAGAGCAGGAGCGCGGCCTCTTGGTACTGCAGTTGTGTTGCTGCGGCGATGCTTGCCTCCACAGGGACAGTGGGGGCGATTTTTTTAAATGTTTGTTTTTTGACCGATGATTTTGCTGACTGACGGATGAGTTTAAGCGCATCGGCGATGGGATCGGCTTGAAGTTGTAAGGCGGGGGCGAGCATCCAACATGCTACAATCACTGCGCGAAACAAGTCCTTCCTTTTCATCCGCGCGAAAAGTGCAAACCTTGTGCCATAAATGGCCAACCAGTTAGGTCGGTGAAAAGTTGGAGATTCCTGCCGAAAAATTGCTTAGTACTGTGGGTGTTGAGGCTTGTTTTGTAAGATGTTTTCAATGCGCTCCATGACCTCATCGGTGAGTAGTGGCAAAATGCCTGGTGCAGTAAGGGTTTCTTGAAGTTGTTCTGGCTTGGTTGCGCCCAAAATCACGGTACTCACATTGGGGTTTTTTAGGCACCACGCCACGCCGAGTTGGGGCATGGACACACCGATTTCTGC
>DBCP01000005.1:4258-4608 GCA_002293105.1 Bacteroidetes bacterium UBA955
TTGAGGTATTTTCCGGTGAGGTAGCCGCTGGCCAATGGACTCCAGATGGTGGTTCCAAGTCCCACGGTTTTGTAAATTTGGCTGTATTCCACTTCCACTTTGTCGCGAACCAGCATGTTGTATTGGGGTTGTTCAACAACGGGTCCGATGAGGTTATATCGCTGGGCCACCATGTGGGCTTCCATGATTTCTTGTGCGCTCCATTCAGAAGTTCCCCAATAGAGGATTTTGCCGGCTAGGATGAGCTGGTGCATGCTCCAAACGGTTTCTTCGATGGGCGTTTGTTTGTCGGGGCGATGGCAAAAGTACAGATCGAGGTAATCGACTTGCAAGCGTTGCAGGGCTTGGTT
>DBCP01000008.1:0-4595 GCA_002293105.1 Bacteroidetes bacterium UBA955
CGCCGTTCTTTATCTACCCTTAATCCCAACCACTGAATTTCTTCCAACTCAGATAGATTGGCTCCAAATGACAATCTCAACCCTCGATTACTTCTATATCTACGATAGGTAATGCCATACATATTTTGCTGTATAGGGATGGCGTTGAAAGGCAAAATTTGCTGCAGCAAGTATGAGGTGTTGAAACCCATATATTGCTGCCTTGCTCGCGCCGCCGGAATCGGGGGCGCCTTTGTTGTTCCTACTGCCTGTCTCGGCACCACAGCAATGGTTTTCACACTTCCTGATGAATCAGTTCCCGTATTGGTATATTGGCCCATCAAGTTTGAACCACACAATAGCAGAAGAAAAAGAAAGGCCCTCATTACTTAAAATTGAACCGTTAAAAACAATGCTATCGGCACCATGGGTATCACCGAAAATGTGGTTTTACTTTCCAAAGTGGTATTGTTGCCATTAACCAAAAAAGATCGTTCCGTCTGCAACATCTGTGTATATAAAATTGACTCCGTATATAGGATTATTCGGTCGTGCAACTTTACACCAATACCACCCATGCCGCCCAAACTGCCACCATATTCGTTGGCCTTGGTGATAATCTCTGTTTGGCTCCATCCATCAAACTGCACAGATTTTGACTGGCTTGTGCGATATATTCCCCTGCCATCCACTCCCGCAAATACATAGAAACCCGAACCCAGCGTTCTTCGCCATTCCCTACCAATCACCAATGAAGCCCAATTCTCTTCACTTGTTCTCACAACCTCACCACCAAAGCCACCATTCATATCCTCTGTTCTCCGTCGGAATCCATTGATACCCGCACGCCATGCACTCATGCCCGTTGCATCAAATTTTCTCACCATCAGCAGATAAGGATCGTCATTCAAGTTGCGACTCACATTTCCAGTAAATCGCGATAAGGCCAAAGTAATATTGCTTGTGACCTCCCATTTTGGCATATATGGCAAAGGGTCTGCCAACTTGTGAATCGTTGTGTCTTGGGCCTTCAATCCAGCAACAGCCGAGATGGTGAACAACATCATGAATGTGATTCTTTGTTTCATCTTAATCTTCGTTAGGTAATACTCTCAATTCAACTTCTTCTATTCGAGCTCCTTTCAAGGTTTTAATCAAAAATTCAAAGGGCTCGTGATGAATGACCTCACCTACAGCCGGAATACGCTCCGAACAGAAGATGATATATCCACCCAAGGTATTGTATTCTCCCTCGGGGATATCCAAATTGTGTTTTTCATTCAAATAATCAACTTCCAAACGGGCACTGAACAAGAAATGATTGTCCCCAAGCGTTGTTTCCACCTTGTCTTCAACATCAAATTCATCTTCAATTTCACCCACAATCTCCTCCAAAATATCTTCCACACTCACCATGCCCGCCGTACCGCCAAATTCATCCACCACAATTGCCAAACTCCTTTTCTCCTGGATAAAACTCCGCAGCATGTCGTGGGCTTGCAAACTCTCGTTCACAATCAATACAGAACGCAATACATCCTGAATTTTCTTTGGACTGTGAAACAAATCACTATGATGCACAAACCCAATTACATGGTCTATGTTCTCTTTGTAAATAAGAATTTTCGAGTGGGCTGTTTCTACAAATTTCTCCCTTAACTCAGCCACAGAGGCATTGATTTCCACACCCACCATTTGGGTTCTGTGAACCATAAAATCACGGACTTTCACATCACTAAAATCCAATGCATTTCTAAAAACCTCAGTGTCTATTTCAACGGCCTCCACATTTCCTGCATTCTCCAAAGATGCGATGTAATTGTCTAAATCTACTTTGGAAAACACGGGCGTATGTTCTGAAATTCGGGTTTTGGTAAACACGCGCAACAAGAATGATGAGATCCCTTTAACTACTTGAATCAATGGCCACATCAACACATGAGCAACCCGAAAAATTCCAATTAGCCCGAAAATCAGGCGATCGGCATACATCTTAAAAAATGTCTTTGGCAAATACTCAGCAACAACCAACACAACCATCGTACTGCTCAAGGTTATTGCCATAAATTTCACCCACTCTCGCTGCATCCAACCGATACCAGAAAACGAGTCATCCAGTATCTCTCCCATGTATATACCGTAAATAACTAGGCCCAAGTTATTGCCCACCAATACGGTACTGATAAAATCACTGGGATTCTTCACATATTTCGACAACCATTTACCACCCCCCAAATTTTCTTTACTCCGCAATTCGATGCGCAACCTAGAGGCCGATAAAAAAGCAATCTCCATCCCTGAGAAAAAGGCAATCACCACCATGCACAAAACCACAATCAACCAAGCATTTGGACTAACGGTTAACAACATCAATACCGAGGGAGGTTCTATCATACTATCACAAAGATACCTCCGAAAATATGGCAAAAAACGCAACAAGCAAATTTCGTGTTGCGAGCAGCGCGTATCTTTGCACCATGATACGTGTTGGTATTATCGGAGGCGGCCAATTGGGCATGATGACCATAGAAGCAAAATTCCCCAGTTTGCCGGTGGAATTTGTCGTTTTAGAGCAATCTGCAGACTGTCCTGCAGCCCCCATTTCCAACCAATTCATCGCCGGTAGTTTAAAAAGCGAAGCGGATATCCGCACACTTGCTGAAGCGTCTGACGTTCTCACCTGGGAAATCGAACACATTAACGTCGATGCACTTGTCCAGCTGGAAAAAGAAGGCAAAACCATCATCCCAAAACCATCTGTTTTACAGACCATACAGGATAAAGGCATCCAAAAGCAGTTTTTTCAACAACACAACATACCCACCGCCCATTTTGCTTTGTGCGATGCGCAATCAATTACCGAGGCGCTGCTCAGTCAGTTTCCAGGCGAACAGATTGTCATTAAAACACGCACAGGGGGTTATGACGGCAAGGGTGTGGCCATTTTAAACAAATCCGAGGCCCTACAATCAATGCCTTTCTCCGGCAACATATTGATTGAATCCTTTGTTCCCAATGCCTTAGAAATTGCCGTTATCGTTGCCATCGCACAAGATGGTTCGCATGCCGTTTATCCCGCCATTGAAATGTACTTCAACCCCAAAAGTAATTTGGTTGAATTCCTATTTTCACCTGCGCGGATTTCTACAGAGTTGGAGAAAAAAATTCAAGCAATTGGACTTCAGTGTGTGCAAAAACTCAATTCGCCAGGACTGTTTGCTGTTGAACTCTTCCTCACTGAAAATCAAGAAATTTGGGTCAATGAAATCGCACCGCGCCCACACAACAGCGGCCATCACACCATAGAAGGTTGTCATTGCAGTCAGTTTGAACAGTTTCTGCGTATCCTTAGCGGAGCCCCACTTGGCGATCCCTACCTAGTTCAACCCGCAGCCATGATCAACATCGTAGGACCTACCCATCTCTCAGGCGATTACCAATTGGCCAACGAAGATAGCCTGACCCAAAATGGCGATGTTTTCATCCACATGTACAGAAAATCGGAAACACGGCCAAACAGAAAGCTTGGACATGCAACGGTCATCGCACCCACGCTCGAAGCACTCCTGGAGAGAGCCGAATCGGTAAAAAATCAACTAGAAGTTACAGCCAAATAAGTAGACGACTACAACCTGCTGAGGCCAGTTCAACCTGTTAAACGGTCAAAATTTCTTTTTCCTTGCCCTCGAACAAGTCGTCGGTCTTCTTGATGTATCCATCAATTAACTTCTGAACGCGCTCTTCACCCACCTTGGCATCATCCTCACTCAATCCATCCTTTTGCAACTTTTTAATGCGCTCATTGGCGTCTTTGCGGTAATTACGAATACCAATCTTTGAATTCTCAGCCTCTGATTTCGCACGCTTCACCAACTCTTTTCTGCGCTCCTCTGTAACTGGCGGAATACTGATACGAATCATCTCTCCATCGTTCTGTGGTGCAAAACCCAAGTTAGAATTGATGATGGCTGTTTCAATCGGACGAATCAATCCCTTATCCCAGGGTTGAATCGCCAAGGTACGCGAATCTGGCGTGTTCACGTTGGCTACCTGAGACAACGGTGTCAATGCACCATAGTATTCTACCATCACGCTTTCCAACATGGCAGGACTCGCTTTACCCGCACGAATGCGCGAAAATTCCGTGGCCGTATGCTGTAGGTTTTTCTCAAGTTGCTCTTGCAACTGCTCTATCACATCGTTCAAAGTGCTCATATCAGTTTATTCAGCGAATTTACAATTTATTCTATGCGATTTCCAATAGTTCAATAAGCACGCTCTTTCCTGCCCTCGATGTAATTGACAAACGCGCGATTTGCTACTTGATTTCCACCAGGCGTTGGATAATTGCCTGTGAAATACCAATCGCCGCGGTCGCCGGGGCAAGCCTTGTGCAAGTTTTCAACCGATTGGAATAGGATATCAAATTCAGCACGCAAATCTTTTGGCTTCAACATCTCAGCAATTTTTTTGCTTACTTCAGCATCGGCTAGTGGCGCATAAATATCTTGAACCACGCAACGCTGTTCAGATGCAGATTTCGACAATTCGACCTTCGCAGCCTCGTAGGTTTTATCGAGTAGCGATGCCATTCCTTTGTCTTTCAACAGTTCCAC
>DBCP01000008.1:4711-6827 GCA_002293105.1 Bacteroidetes bacterium UBA955
CGCTTTGGCTCCAAACGATCCAAAATCCGCAAAATGCTGCGCTTCAATGTTGTACCCCGAACCACACTATCATCCATGATTACCAAGGTATCATTCCAACTCTTTACTACACCATAAGTAATGTCATATACATGCCCCACCAAATCATCCCGATCAGAATCATTGGTGATAAAAGTCCGCATTTTTACATCTTTTACCAAGATTTTCTCTCTACGCGGACGCCAACTCAAGATTTCTTTCACCCTCTCAGGCTCATTTTTCACATCGATTTTCGATAATGCCTCGGCTTGTAAATCTCGCCGAATCTCATGAATCCCATCAATCAATCCATAAAAGCTGGTAGCGGCTGTATTTGGGACATAACTAAATACCGTGTTCACCAAATCATTGCCCAATAAACCCATTACAGGCGTGGCCAACAATCGACCCAAATCTTTTCGCTCATGATAGATGGCTTGATCGTTACCGCGACTGAAATAAATTCGCTCAAAACTGCAGCTCATGCGCTCTGTGGGCGGCAAAATATTAACCTCTTCCACATGTCCACTCTTGCGGACCAACAGCGCATTACCTGGACCCAATTCCTGCACATCTTCAGGATATACATTGAAAGCAGTTTGAATCGCCGCTCGCTCACTTGCTACCACAACAACTTCATCGTCTATATAGTAATGCGACGGACGAATGCCCGCCGGATCGCGAATAATAAACGCATCGCCATGACCCAACATACCGATCATGTTGTAACCGCCATCCACGTTCTTGAAACTGCGCTTCAAAATGTTCGTGAGCGATATCTCCTCTTTAATCTTCTCAGAAATCTCCAAATTGGTGAATCCCTGCGCCTTCATCACCCCAAACAACCGTTGGTTCTCTTCGTCAATAAAATGACCGATTTTCTCCAACATCAATACATTGTCACTCTTCTCTTTGGGCTGCTGTCCCAAATCGATTAACGCATTAAATAATTCATCGGTGTTGGTGATGTTGTAGTTGCCTGCTAACATCAGATTGCGCGCCATCCAGTTGTTCTGACGCAAAAATGGATGGATATTCTCAATGCTATTCCCGCCATAAGTACCATAACGCAAATGACCTAAGAGCATCTCGCCCGCATAGGGATAGTGCTTTCTCAAGTAATCTGCATCATTGCGGAATTCTTTCGGAATGTCGTTCAATGCCGCACCCACTTCCTCAAAAATATCGGTTAGTGCGGTCTTACTGGCGCTGCGTTTACGGGCCAAATACCGGGCACCATAATCAGGATCCAATTTTACAACCCCCATGCCCGCGCCATCCTGGCCACGATTCAATTGTTTGGTCATCAGGTACTGCAGCTTGGCTAAGCCGTACCAAAAAGTGCCATACTTTTCTTGGTAATACTCCAACGGTTTTCTCAACCGAATGAAAGCAACACCACATTCATGTTTAATCGCGTCACTCATGGAAATTGTAGGACAAAGTTACATGATTCGGGGCGATGAACTTTTAGTAAAAATCGCAAAAATTGTGTGACTAGCACTTAGATAAGTAGAATGACATGAAAAAATGCCGTGCAAAGATTTACTTTTGTGTTGTTGCAGTCGTACTTCTGCTTCATTTAAACCCAAACAACCATGGAAATTCGCAAGCCTTTTAACCTCCAAACTTGGATTGCCGAAAACCGGCATTTATTGAAGCCACCCGTTGCCAACAAGAATTTATATCCCGAAGGCACAGACTATATCGTTATGATTGTGGGTGGTCCCAATGCACGCCGCGATTATCACTACAACGAAACCGAAGAGTTGTTTTACCAACTCGAAGGTGAAATCACCATTAGAACCCAACAAAACGGTCAGCGTGTGGATGTAAAACTCGGTCCTGGCGATATGTTCCTACTTCCTCCCGGCGTACCACACAGTCCCGGTAGAACAGAAGGTTCCATTGGTTTGGTGATAGAACGTGTTCGCGTTGGCAAAGGATTTACTGACGGACTACTTTGGTTCTGTGAAAATTGCAACAACAAATTGCATGAAGCATATTTTGAGTTAAAAAACATCGAAACAGACTTCCTCAACCACTTCAATCACTATTACGATTCTGAAGCACTGCGTACTTGCAAAGAATGCGGTGA
>DBCP01000008.1:6896-7276 GCA_002293105.1 Bacteroidetes bacterium UBA955
CCCTCTTCAAACGAGTGAGGGGTATAGCCCAATTGTGCTATCGCTTTGCTGATGTCTAGGCCTGTGATCGGCGGACGTTTGGCAGGCTGATTCAATGTACTACTATCTACCCGGTTGATGCATTCCATGGAATATCCATAAAACGATGCCACTCGCTCCACCAATTCTATCACACTCATATAATCTTTACCCGCAATGTTGAAAATGCCCTGAGCCCGCTGCGCGGCCGCCAAAAAACAACCCATTGCCAAATCCTCCGCCAGTGTAGGTGTGCGGAATTGATCGGTAACTACATTGGCCGACTTCTGGTTTTTCAATGTGCCATGGGCCCATAAAACAATGTTCGTTCTGCTCATGTCTGACACCTGACCATAAACCAA
>DBCP01000008.1:7396-12478 GCA_002293105.1 Bacteroidetes bacterium UBA955
TATACATCGGCTTGGTACCGTCAAAAATGAAATCCGTACTCACATGAACCAAATGAAAACCCAATTTTGTACTCAATTGCGCCAAATGTTCCACTGCTGTTACATTCAATGCCACACATTCGTCGCGTTTAAATTCACAATCATCGACTTGTGTCATTGCCGCAGTATGAATCACAACATCAGGCAATTCACGGTTTAACATCACCTCCATTGCACCAAAATCGGTAATGTCTAAGGTCTCATAGCGATACCCTTCATCTGCTGGGTGACGGTTTCCCCCCGCGCCAGTAGCCAATAAATCCCAGTCTACCTGTTGTAAAAACAAATCTGTGAGCTTCTGACCCAACAACCCATTGCTGCCCGTTACCAATACCTTCTTTCTGTTTGTCATGGAAATTTTCTGGAAACAAAATTCCGACATCCGATCGCAAACACCAAACCCGATTTCCCACACAAACTCGTGATTTAGCCGTATTTTTGTCGTATGAAATTGGTCACCTTTCAAACCGATGGTCGCCCACAAACCGGTATCCTGGTTCAATCCAACATTTATCCCCTTCACACCATTCAGCCAAACATCGCCAATAACATGCGCGATATGCTGAACGATTGGGATAATCAGAGTGCCTTGGCAAAAGCCGTTGAAGCCGAAATTCTCGCAGGCAAACACAGTCACCTAGCTGTTCCCTGTTCAGACGATATTCTGTTGGCCCCCGTGCCCCAGCCAAGCAGCTGTAGAGATGGATATGCCTTCCGCCAACACGTCGCTGCCGCAAGAAGAAACCGTGGTGTGCCCATGATCCCCGAGTTTGATCAATATCCCATCTTTTACTTTACCAACCACAACGCAATCCAAGGTCCAGGCGCAATCCCCTGCATGCCAGACCACTTTGAAAAATTGGACTTTGAACTTGAAGCAGCCGTTGTACTTGGAAAGCACGGAAGAAACGTGAAAGCCGAAGACGCCGACCAATACATCGCTGGGTACATGATTATGAACGACATGAGTGCTCGCCGATTGCAAATGGAAGAGATGCTTCTCAACCTAGGCCCCGCCAAAGGCAAAGACTTCAGCACAGTTATCGGTCCTTGGATGGTTACACCCGATGAGCTCGAACCATACAAAATTGCGGCGAAACCCGGACACATTGGCCATAGCTACAACCTCAACATGAAATGCTGGGTCAACGGTATCCAAGTGAGTGAAGGCAGTGTGGGTGATATGGATTGGACCTTCGCCGAAATCATTGAGCGATGCGCTTATGGTGCCGATATTTTTCCTGGCGACGTCATCGGCAGTGGAACTGTAGGTACTGGTTGCTTCCTTGAATTAAACGGCACTGGCAAACTGAATGATCCCCAATACAAAGAACAATGGTTGCAAGATGGCGATGTCGTTGAAATGGAAATTACCGGATTGGGCCGCCTCAGCAATACCATCGTCAAAGAAAACAGCAACTTCAGTATCCTCGCACTGAAAAAAATGCCCCAAGAAAACCCATAATTTATTGATTACGAAAGATATGAGACGCAATCACGAAATCGACTACCGCATCTTCGGCGAAGAAATGCAATGTGTAGAAATTGAACTTGATCCACAAGAAACCGTTATGGCTGAAAGTGGTAGCTTCATGTTCATGGATGATGGCATCGAAATGGAAACCGTTTTCGGCGATGGTAGCCAACAAAGCGGTGGGATTTTCGGCAAACTCATGGGCGCAGGTAAGCGTTTGCTCACCGGTGAATCGCTATTCATGACGGCCTTTACCAATACCGGCTTCAATAAATCTCGGGTAACATTTGCAGGTCCTTATGCCGGTAAAATCATGGCACTAGACCTTCAACAGCTCGGTGGGAAAGTTATATGTCAGAAAGATAGTTACCTCTGCGCTGCCAAAGGTGTGAGCGTAGGCATAGAATTTCAGCGCAAACTTGGCACCGGCCTGTTCGGTGGGGAAGGTTTTATCATGCAAAAACTCGAGGGCGATGGTTTGGCCTTTGTACACGCAGGCGGACATGTCATGGAGAAAGAATTGCGTGCTGGTGAATTCTTGCGCATCGATACTGGGTGTATCGTGGCGTTTACCTCAGGCATCGATTACGATATTCAAATGGTTCGCGGTGTAAAAAATGCCTTGTTCGGTGGTGAAGGATTGTTCTTTGCCGTTCTCAGAGGCCCTGGTAAAGTGTGGTTACAAAGTTTGCCCGTATCTCGGTTGGCCAGCAAAATCTTGAGTTATGGCGCCCCAGGTGGACGTCGCGAAGAAGGCGGTATCCTCGGTGGATTGGGCAATATCCTTGACGGAGACGGTTTTTAATTGAACCAATAAACCCATTTCGCGGCCAACGTTCTAAACGATGGTCCCAAAAATGTATTGCGATTGGGTAAAACCGACTGAAACTGATCGTAATTCTGACTGTAAACCAAGAAGAAATCGCTCATTGGGCGATATCTCCATTGAAAACGCAAGTTCACATTCATCTTTTCTGATTGCGTATTGTACTGAACAAAACCCGTAAAGTAGGTATTGGTATTGATGCTATACTCCGCTTTAAAACCAATCAAATTAATGGTAGAAGCGAATGAATCACCCATCAGCACATTGATGTGGTTGAAATTCGCATTGAATAACAACAGCGGTAATTTTTGTTTACCCAAACCCTTTACTCTGTAGGATAGATTGCCGCCAAATTCGTATTTCTTTCCCAAAAAATAACCGCCGTAAGAAGCTTCCAAAAAACCACTCAATGGCTTGCGATTATTCGTGGTGAATTCTGTGTGAATGCCAGTCCATTGGTATTTGCCAAAGAACAACCGGCCCTCATCCAAGGGGTCAAAAGGCAAAAACAAGTCGTAATACGAGTGATCAAAACTCACATGGAACATTGAACTATTTTGAAAATTCAAATCCAGTCCAATCTCCGACTCTGATTCCGTACCGTGAAAACTGCTATCAAAATAACTATTGTTACTTATTACGAGCCCATAGTGATTGATGTACTTGTTCCTTTTGGGGTAGAGGCTATACGTCAACATCGGTTCCAATCGCCAATAATCATACTTGATAATCTTCCCTGAAATTGGATCAAAATTATCAGTACGAGGAACAAAACCCGTCCTTGCCGAAAACTGCTTACTCACATACTCATGGTTCCACATGGCCATCCAATTCAAACTTCGGTAGCGCAACCAGGTAGCATGGGCATACCCCGCATCTCCGCGTAGACCCGGATATAAAGATTTCTGAACAAATCCTTTACCTGCCCATAAATTGCTCTTGGTCAGCAAATTGAATTCAGTACCCAAAACAGTGTTGTAATCTCCAGTATTTCTTGGTTTACCGTCTTTATCCAAATAAGACACCAATGCATTTACCCTTTGGTCATGAACAGCGATGAATGCCACGTTGCTTGCTGCAAATACCTTGCGCTGCAAAGCAAACACCGAATAATTCGTTGCCGCCACAGCATCCGCACCTGCTGTGCCCGACTCCTGTGATTGCGTGGTGATATTCATCAATCCCAATCGCACATTGCTGCCTATCTTACCCGACATCCGAACACCGCCCAAAATGGGTACGGGTCCGCTGCTGCCCAAGCCAATTCTTCGGGAGAAAAACGGACGTATCTGTCTGAAGCCGAAGCTTGCAAACAAATCACTGTTCTCAATGAAAAACTGCCTGCGCTCGGGAAAAAACAAGCTGTAACGCGTCAAATTCACCTGTTGCACATCCACATCCACTTGAGCAAAATCGGGGTTGACCGTGATATCCAAATTCAAACTCCTACTCAATCCCACCTTGGCATCAAAACCAATTTTGGGTGTACCGGTCACCGGATCAGAAAAAGAAGACCGCTTGCCCGTCTGACCTTGCTGGCCCATTCCACTGAGGTAGGGTATAAAAACCAAGTTTCTGTTCTTCCTCACGAATTCAGTCGAATTTGATTGTGCATCGCTGACATTCCCTTGAATCATGGCATCAGGATTGTTCGATCCAAAAGATAGCGAATCACAAAAAACCAATGAACTGATATTGAAATTTCGTGGAACCCGGGCAAATGCCGAGATTTCATTGTTTTTAAAATCAAACCTCGCCACGTTAAATCGCCAGAACTTCTCACTCGGATTGAACCGCAAACTGTTAAAGGGAATGGCAATCTCCGCTACCCAATGATCTGCATAGCGCTTTGTGGCTGAAAACCACACCTGATCCCATGCTGTTGTTACACCAAAACCACCACCATTCTCCACCGAGCCCTCGCGTTGAGAGTTAAAAGGCGTTACCCCAAAGGAAAAACCATTCTGTCCGTCATTGAACGGACTCAATGTCAATACAACTGCATCCGTATTGGTTACACTAAAATCACGTTTTAAACTCTGAATGACATAGGGTTTTTCTGGGTTGCGATTTTCGCAAATGATTATTGCGTATAGGAATTTTTCATCATACGCCATCGCAAAGCGGGTCTGTGTCTCTGCCTTGGATGTATCATATGGATAGTGCTGTATAAATTGATCTATGTCTTCTTCCTGCTGCCAAACAAATCGACCATTGGTTTGACCATTGCTCGCACCCAATGATTTTGCGTTTTTCCAAACCGATTCATCCAAGACACCGTCAACAACTACAGGTTCCTGTGTTGGAACGATGACAGGTATTTTCTGAGCCCATAACGCTAAGTTAATTGCAATGGTTGCAAAAAATAATACGACGTGTTTCATTAGTCGGTACCGGCAATATTGCGTTTTTGAGCGATGGTTAATGCATTCAATTTTACGTAATACGCTTTGCGTTTTGATGGGACATAAAATTTCAATAGCGAACCAACACGCAATTGATTTCCTTGCAATCGATTCCAAGATTTCAATTGTTCAGGCGTACAATCAAATATATCGCTCAGTGTGTAAACTGCATCGCCAGATTTTATCTTGTAGTACACCCAAACCTTGGTATCTGCAGGCCCACTTAAAATTGTTTTCGGCACAGGCGGGGTAACACCATTCGTATCCGTTATCGATTGATCACTGCCCGATACAGTCACATTCACCGCAGAATCACCATCGCCTACAACCATCGTATC
>DBCP01000008.1:12556-24431 GCA_002293105.1 Bacteroidetes bacterium UBA955
CGCTTTTGGTTATAAAGATCGGCATATCGCTTGGGTAAATTAAAGGCACAGGGCTCACCCAAAAAGGGAACTGCATCCGCCCGAAACTCAGGATTTAAGTTTCTCAAATCAGAGAGTCCAACACCAATTTTATCATTTAATACGGCGAAAGGAACCACCATGTTTACAGAAGTGACACCAACAGCATCGCTGCGTTCGATTGCAATGGGTTTGATGCCATATTGCTGGGCGTGATGAAGAACCGCCACTGCCGCATAAAACTGAATGATGGGCAATCGCTCTTCAGGTTCCAATGCTTCATAAATATGGGCAAAATCCAAATCGCCATCCAACGCGTGAATCACTTGATTCAAGCGAATTGGACCAATTCTAAATGCCGTTATCGCCTTTAGCCAATCACCGTAAATCACGTAAAGATCACGCAAGTATAAGCAAGCTGCCTCGGTAGATTTTTCAGGATCCCTGCGCTCATCAAACATCGCAGTCTGACGCAAATTGTATTTTTTACCAATGGTATAGCTCAAAGGCCACATCCCCGATGCACCACTCTCGTCGCGGTATCTTGGCTCATACCCTGAACTACCCGCTGGTATATACTTCACAAACCAAGGAAGTCCATATTTTAACGCAATTCGATCTATTCTATCGCCATAAAACTGCATTCGACCATAGAAAATTGATGTGCTTTCGTTTTCATTTTTCAGCCAATCTGATACCGTTTGTTCGATGTCGTTGTTATAAAAGAAGGGCAAACCCCTCACTTCCAACGTTTTCAGACGCAATTGAACATCGTTCTGACCTATGGCCAAACCGCACACCATGACCCATACTATGAAGATGCGAATTCTCAAACTCATCCCAGGGTTTCTTCCAACAATTTTGACAAGTCAAACAAGGTATTCTCTTCCAACAAACCTGTCATCAATTGAACGCCCATTGGCAGTCCAGATTGCGTTGTACCAGCGGGAATAGAAATCGCTGGGTTACCTGCCAAATTCGCCTGAACTGTCAACAAATCTGCCATATACATGGCCACAGGATCCGCTGCTTTTTCACCCAACTTAAAGGGTGGTGTACTTGTAGTTGGCAACAATATGGCATCGGCATTGGCCAGCACCTTCTCCGTTTCAATTTGAATTACTCTGCGAACACGCTGCGCTTTGTCATAGTAAGCATCGTATTGATCACTGCTCAACACAAACGTTCCCAACATGATTCTGCGCTTTACCTCTTCACCAAAACCTTCAGTGCGAGTCAATGTGTAAGTAGAATCTAAATCATGGGCCAATTCGCTGCGCTTACCGTACAACATTCCGGAATATCGCGAAAAATTGCTCGATGCTTCAGCGGTAGTTAATACATAATACGCAGGCACCATATAATCCAATAACGGAAAATCAAAATAGGTGATTTCATGTCCTGCCACTTCCAACTTTGCAATCAAATCCAACATCATCGCCCTTACTTCGGGGTCGATACCTTCTTCTGCTACCGCTTGCTTCATGACAGCAAAACGCGCCTTCGCGGGGGCTGTTGGAACGGAATATTTGGGTGCTGGCTGTTGATATAAAGTAGCATCTTGTCCGTCAGGACCTGCCATAATTTCTGTAAGTAAAACCACATCTTCCAGGGACTGAGCCATGGGGCCAATTTGGTCAAAGCTGGATGCGTAAGCCAACAAACCCCAGCGTGAAATCAAACCGTAAGTGGGTTTGAATCCATAGATGCCGGTAAAGGCCGCTGGCTGTCGGATTGAACCACCCGTATCGCTGCCCAAAGCCGCATGGGCCATATGGGCTTGCACAGCTACGGCACTTCCACCTGAGGATCCACCTGGCACACGGGTATTGTCTGCTGCGTTTAATACTGGACCAAAGGCACTGTTTTCATTGCTTGCACCCATTGCAAATTCATCGCAGTTGGTACGACCGATGAAAATGGCATCTTCATCCAACAGACGTTGAACAACCGTGGCAGAATAAATCGAGGTAAATCCTTCCAAAATTTTGGAGGACGATCCCACGCGATGGTCTTTGTAAGCCAAAACATCTTTCAAGGCAATCACACAGCCCGCCAAACGGCCCGCTGTACCTGCTTTTACCTTGGCGTCAATGGCTTGAGCCCTTTCGATGGCTTCATCTCCCCAAACCTCCAAAAAGGCGTTTAAGTGCTTATTTAATTCAATATTTTTTAGGTAATAATCTACCAGAGACACACATGAAATGTGGCCTGCGTTCAGGTCTTCCCGAATTACTGAAATCCGGCTGTAGTGCTTCAAGATTACTCCTTGTTCTCTTTGGGGTCCTCGTTCATTCCTTTGCGAATTTCGTTGCCAACATTGTTCTTGGCGTCTTGAAATTCTCTTACACCACGGCCTAAACCGCGCATCAGCTCAGGAATCTTTTTGCCGCCGAAAAGCAACAAAACGAGTACCAAAATCCAAATCCACTCTTGTCCACCCATACCAAATACTAATAAATGAAACGTGCTCATTGCCCTTCAAAAATACGATAAAACTGCGAGGGATGCACCCTTTTTTCTACTTTGCCACCAAACTGGCACTATTCTTTAAGAACCCCACGATAGAAAGGTATACTTCAATGCATGATTCAAAGGCGTTAACCTTGTGTCCAATTGGCTTTGTCCATCTGGTTGAACTGCCAAGGGGCACCATTGTTTTCCAAATTGGTAAACATATTGTTCAACTCACTGGGAGCAGCACTTTTTTCCATCACCTGGTATTGACGCATTTGAACAATGATGTCGACAGGGTTGATGTTGACCGGACAAGCCTCAGCGCAAGCGTTACAGGTGGTACACGCCCACAACTCTTCGGCTGATACGTATGAATGTAGGTCTTTGCCATCTTCGAAGCGACCTTCCACGGGTGTTCCTGCCTTTTTCGCCGCATCGATACCACGACCCACTTCTTCCAGACGATCACGGGTATCCATCATCACTTTTCTTGGCGATAGGAGCTTCCCGGTTTGATTGGCGGGGCATACACTGCTACAACGACCGCATTCGGTACATGTGTAAGCATCCATCAAATTTTTCCATGTCAAATCCTGTACATCTTTGGCACCAAAACCCGCGGGGGGTTCGTATCCATCCGGCGGCTGCGCCGCCGGATCCATCATCAATTTAACCTCCGTAGTAACATAATCCAAGTTCTCGAAAGAACCCTTTGGCTTCAACGGCGTGTAATACACATTCGGAAAACTCATGATGATATGCCAATGCTTACTGTAAGGCACATAATTCAAAAACACCACAATCCCCACAAAATGAAACCACCAACACAATCGCTCGATCATATGAACCGACCCATCACTGAATCCGCTAAAAAATCCCACCAAATACTGACTCACCGGGAAACTGCCATGCCCCTCCATCAATTCCTTATTCACCAACACCTGCTCCGCCGCATTCATCATTAATAAAGCACCCATCAACACAATCTCAACCACCAAAATGATCGTCGCATCTTTCATCGGCCATCCCTTCAATTCATTCATTTGTAATCGTGGTACCTTAGTCACAAACCTGCGGGCCAAAAACACCACACAAGCAACCACAACCCCAAAAGCCAAAATCTCAAAAAAGCCGATCGCCACATCATAAATCGAACCCAGATAATGCGCAAAAAAACGGTGCGTGCCCAACAATCCATCAATCAAAATCTCCAAAACCTCAATGTTGATCAACACAAAACCCACGTAAATCAATATGTGAAAAAATCCGGCTACCGGACGTTTAACCATCTTGCTCTGTCCCATCGCCACCCACAACATCTGCTTCCAGCGCGCCGAGGGATTGTCTGATAGATCCTGCTCCTTACCCAAAAAAATATTTCTGCGGATGAACTTCACCCGACCGGCGAATATCCAACTTCCAATGCCCAAAATTAGGGCAAAAATCACTTGTGATAGGATTCCCATTGGTTGCGAAATTAATCAAATAACCGCATTCTATCCATTTCCAAAAGCAGATCGCCCCGCAAATGTCCATTTTTACGGAATGCTAGGATTTACCAACCCGTATACATCGCCATTCCCCTCCCAAAATGTGCAAGCTATCCTCCGAACACACACCGGATGCTTTCCCGCGTTGTCGATAAACACCTGCAACTGATACCCTTCCCCCACGCAACCATGATTCCGCCAAGCACCCCAGGGCACATCCACCAGCCGTCCCGACAAATACAATTTTACCACACACAAAGAGTCCTCAACCCTCGCCACCTCGTCCACACGATAATCCATATCGCCCAAGCCCCGATCCAAAAACCGAACCTGCTTGCCGCTGCCATCATTTACTGTAACCACCAACCGCAAATCTTGCGCTTTAAGCAGCTCCTTCCTTACTACAATCTCAGCCTCCGCCACAAATTCTGCCTCGTAACGCTTGGGTCCCAACGAATCCAGTGCCGACAAACAGACTGGAAAATACTGTTCGGTTGACATCGGTGTCTCGTGCATCTCAATTTCTCCCAACACAGAGACTATTTCTTCGCGATACAAAGGACGCTTGCCCCGGCCTTGCCTGGAAAAGTGCATGACGTGATACCCCGGCCCCATCGCCTCGCGCACCAAAGACGGAAAAGCCTCTTGAATCCAAACCCGCAGCATCGGGTCCATGCCCACCATGTTAACATAATAAAAATTATCGCCGCGAACAGCGCCTAATTTTCGGCGAAACAAGCCGTAATCATCCGTTTCCTCCCTAAAATAGCGAACCTTACCCCCGCGTTTTTGCCATGTTCCCATGTCCCATCCCAACGAGGAAGCATGAAATTCCATGAAAAATGGCTCAAATCCGTACACCCACATCTCCGCCGAATCACCCACTAACATGGTTTTTTCTTGGCCCGAATGTCCCGTTTCCAAATCGTCCAGCCCCCATTGCTGAAATGTCCGCACCGCCGCGTCGTATGATTGATTCCCAAATTGCGACAAATGCCTGCGCTCGGCGATTAGCACATAGATATTCACCAATAGAGTGAGGATCAACAAACCCATTCTCCAGCGGATACTTACCCATTCTCTATCCACCCACCATGACAGTGCCAACAAACCAAACGGAAATGAAAACAGCAACACAGAGTCCTGAAAAACAGGAGCCCTGTAGATCGAATACGCAAAGGCAATACCCATTGGCAACAAATACAGAAACAACACCGTGAACCACGCTTTGCGTGGTGCGACCCCCACAATCTTGGCACCTAATACCTCGTCCATCGCCACCGAACGCCTTTTACGCATCCATCCAAAGGCAAACAAACCGCCGCCAACCAGTGCCCACAATATCCAAACCCACACACTGTATCCAACCGAATACAACACATGCTTTCCGAGGGTTGACCATGTTGGAACCGACAGCCATCCCGGACTTCCCACTTGCAAATGATGCATAAATATACCCAGCTGATGAGAATAAAATGCCACCATCAACGCCCATGGCCAAAGGTATCTCAACCAATACTTGATTGGGAGCCAGAACAAGCCCGCCACAAAAAGCAGACCCAATATCAATCCGTTAAAATAGTGGTTTGATGCACCCAAATACCCCGCCAACGCCAGCAAAACCATCGGCTTAAATAAATCCTGCAGCCGCGGAGAATCGCCCCAACAAAGTGCTACCCAGCGCAGCCAAACATAAAAGGCCCACAGCGATAACAGCAACCCTGGCGCATACGGACGAGCAATCTCGCTATACATCACCGGAAACTGCAACGTAGCCAACATCGCGGCTGCCATCAAACCCGCCCACGGCCGATTCAAACGCATACCGATGTGCACCATCAACATCACAGACCCCAATCCACACAACAAAAAAGGCAATTTTACCACCCAAACAGCCGTACCAAACCAATGGGTCCAATACCATAAAAATACCTGCACCAACATCGGATGTCCATCATTCCAAACCACCTCATTCAACAAAGCATCCAAACCCGACACCTGCAAACGCATCAAAGCGGAAGTTTCATCATTGGTAAGGGGTAGGGAAAACAACCACCCAAAACGCAACACAATGGTCACAATAACCACCGCCAATACCCCATAAACAAACCATTGTTGCGGACTTTTTACCAACGGATTCCTGCTATTTGGTCCGTCCGCCATCATTACTCAGATATCATGCGCACTACCTCAAAAACCTCCGCATATCTTCGCGATACTTGCACGCCCCGCATTCGCAATTGGCTGCGCAAAAACTCTTCGTTGGCGTAGGGTCTATGGGCTTGGCTTTTGTATTTGCCCAATGCATTTACTTTGGCTTGTGCATCCTCTTCGCTCACCACTTCAAAAGCCGCTGTATTAAAATTCAAATTATTCCATGGCAGTTCATAGCAAAAAACATTGCAAAACTTGAATGCGCGCAAAGCTTCTTCAGCCATTGTTTTGTGGTCTTGATGGATATCATGCAGACAAGGCATCAACACGGTATCGGGTTTCAAATCTTCACGCAACCGAATCAAATCATCCAAAATTTCCTGTCGGCGATAGTTGAAGGTTCTCACTTCATAGCGATACAAAAACAAATTATTGGGGTCAATACCCAATGCTGCAGTGGCCTCTTTGACCTCATGGATCAGAATGTCTTTGGGAAAGCCCTCAATCACACTCTGTTCACAAGCACTGAACGCAGCATAATAAACCTTTTTACCCTCACGTATGAGTTTGGCAATGGTGGCGCCACAGCCCAATTCCGCATCATCCGTATGCGGCGATAGCAATAAAATTGTGTTTCCTACCATAATGCTTTGTCGCGGTCTTTGCTTTTCTTTTTCAATTTTAACACTTCCCGCGGTAAATTTACCCTATAACTGCTTGATAATCCTTCTACTGAGACAATTACATACACTTCATCTTCGGTATAATGAACCTCCACTTCCTCACCTTTGAACGGACCATCCAACACTTCCGCCAAATCACCGAGCTCTAGTCGAACCGACATATCCTGTTGTTGAATCTGATACCCTTTTTCAATCAAACGCTGTATCAAATCAACATCTTTTTCGGGAACCAAGGCATCTTTACCATTATATCGCAAAAACTTCACTACACCAGGCACTTGCAAAACCAAATCGCGCTGAATTTCAGTGGGACGAACAAATATATACGCGTTGAAAAGGGGCATTTCTACCCACTTCTTTCTATCACTCCACACCCTTAGCTTATTCACCAACGGCAAATAGTGCTCAATATTCCTTTGAGTTAAATAGGCCGATACCTTTTTTTCTTGCCTACTCGCACAGTAAATGACTTTCCAAGGATTCTTCTCTGCTTCCATTTAATTTCAATAATTAAAAAATGAATGATTCTTTGCAATGACATCATATTCCGCCATCATGTTCTGAACGATTTCTGCAGCGGTTTCTATGCGATCCAACCTCGCGCTAATCTGTCCGATTTCCAATTCACCTTCTTCCAAATCCCCTTCAAACATGCCTCGCTTCGCTCGGCCCCTACCCAACAACGACTTCAATTCTTCCAAATCAGCACCCCGCTCATAGGCATCCATCACCGCCTGATAAAACGGATTCTTCAACAACCTCACCGGTGTGATTTCCTTTAATGTTAACTCCGTTGAACCCTCAACCGCCGCAATAATCTGCTCCTTGAAATGCTGATGGGCACTACTTTCTGTCGATGCTGCAAACCGACTGCCTACTTGCACGCCCGAAGCGCCCAAACACATCGCCGCAGCCATCGTTCTACCGCAGCCAATTCCACCTGCTGCAATAACAGGCACACGCACACAATCAACAATCATGGGAATCAAACACATCGTGGTCGTTTCCTCCCTGCCGTTATGTCCCCCCGCCTCAAAACCCTCAGCCACAATCGCATCAACCCCAGCATCCTCGCACTTCTTTGCAAATTTGGTGTTCGCCACAACGTGCACCACCGTGATGCCACGCTCTTTCAACCACCCTGTATATTTTGCCGGATTACCCGCACTGGTAAAAACGATTTTTACCCCCTCTTCCACAATAATATCCAAATGCTGCTCAATATCTGGGTACAACAATGGAACATTCACCCCAAAGGGTTTATCCGTTGCCTGTTTACACTTTTGAATATGTTCACGCAATACATTGGGATACATGCTCCCGCTGCCAATCAATCCCAAGCCACCTGCATTGGAAACCGCACTCGCCAATTCCCAACCGCTGCACCAAATCATACCCCCTTGAATGATGGGATAGTCAATCCCAAACAACGCGCAAATACTTGACTTTTTTTGCATGGGTTCTACAAATTTAGAAGGCCCGATTACGCATCCACAACAACACCCATCGCCGAAAACTTCGCGATTCGCGCCTGAATTCTATCCTCAGCATCCATGTCGGCCAACTCAGCCAAACACGAAAGTACCGCCGTTTTCAACGAATCATAGGCAGCTTGAGGATCGTGGTGTGCTCCGCCCAAAGGTTCCGGCACGATGCCATCAACCAATTTGTTTTGCAACATATCGGTAGCCGATAACTTCAAAGCCTCCGCAGCGCGCTCCTTCATTTCCCAAGTACGCCACAAAATACTTGAACAACTCTCAGGGCTAATTACACTGTACCAAGTGTATTCCATCATCAACACACGGTCTCCAACACCAATGCCCAATGCGCCGCCACTGGCACCTTCGCCAATCACAACACAAATTACTGGCACTTTCAACACACTCATTTCCAACAAATTCCTGGCGATGGCTTCTCCTTGTCCGCGTTCTTCCGCTTCCAAACCAGGCGATGCACCTGGAGTATCAATCAATGTCAAAATAGGAACATTGAATTTCTCTGCCAATTTCATCAATCGCAACGCCTTGCGATATCCTTCAGGATTGGGCATACCAAAATTGCGCATCTGTCGCTGCTTCGTATTTCTGCCCTTTTGCTGACCGATTATCATGAATGGCTTGCCGTCAATATTCGCAAAACCCCCAACAATGGCTTTATCGTCCTTCACATGGCGATCGCCGTGCAATTCGATAAAATCCGTGGCAATGTTCTCTACGTAATCTAACGTGTAAGGTCGATCAGGGTGCCTGCTGATTTGCACTTTCTGCCATCCCGAAAGATTGCCGTATACTGTTTGCTTGGCTTCCTCAATTTTGTTTTCCAAGGTCAACAGCATATCTGTCATGTCCAATTTGCCCTTTTCATGGGTGTCCTTGGCTTTCTCGAGTTGATCCATCAACTCTACTATGTCTTTTTCGAAATCGAACCAATTTTGATTTGCCATCGTTTGCAAATAAATGAAATTATGGAGCAGTTTGACTCCACTAATGAAGAATTAAATATGAAAAGGGCGATTAAACCCAATCCATGGCCATGGCAATGCCACCGAAGAAGGTTGGCAATCCAAGCCAGAAGGCTTCAGGTTGAAAAATCGTAAAGTAAGTAAGTGCCAAGCCGCTGATCACAGTGAGCGCCCAGTAGCCTTTGGTGTTACGCTTTTGAGTATTCATAATGGTGCGAAGATACTGAGATTCACAAAACTACCCAAGCGGAATTTTATGACAGAATGCGTTCGTCCCAAAATCGTACAAATCTCTTGCCCCAATCAATGTCCGCAGTACTTGATGTCAACCCCATTCCCAATGCATGTCGTACCGCCTGTACCGGAAAATTAATACCTGCCAATGCCAATGTTGAAGTGGTACCCTGTAATCTCGGATTGATTTCAATCAAATGGGGAACACCATCTGAATCCTCCTTCCATTGCATACCTATCGGTCCGTCTAATTCCAAAGCCTGGGCCAATTGGATACAAAATGCAATCAAACCAAAATTGCGATCCAATTTGCCCGCAACACTAATACCTCCAATCATTTTGTCTCTGGTTCTCGGAACACAAAACAACGTTTTACCCTCGCTACAAAGCATATCAACGGAGTATTCCATGCCCGACAAGTAAGCACATACCATCAACGGAATATCAAACTGTTTTGGCATGCGCAAAGACCATTCTGAAAGCGTCATTGGCAATACCCCAGCTTTGGCATTGAGGAAATCACCCCTACCAATGTCGCGAACCACGACACCAAAACCCCTACTGCCGTTCCCCCTCACAGGTTTAAAACAAATGACGTCGTGCCGCTCCTGCATTGATTTGGCTGCCTCTTCAAACGAAACCAAATCGTTACACACCACAAATTCAGGTACTGGTAAATGCAATTCGCTTGCAATTTGCGCCGCCTTTCCTTTGTCGTTCGATACGTCAATCCCCTTTACACTGCTTACCACAACCTTGATTCCCTTGGTTTCGAAGTGCTCTTTATTGGCAGACAGAATTCCAAGTTCTCGGGTAGTGATTGGCAAGATGACATCCACAGCGTACCTTTCACAAGCAACCATTACAGCATCTAAGTAGGACTGCTCATTTTCGCTCGATGATACTACAAAAAACTCATCGCACAACGCTTTACCATAGGCATGCTCATTGGTATCACCAGCGACTATTTGCCAGGATAATTCTTCTCGTAAACAGCGACAAATTCCTGCAAAACCCGGTGCACCTGCACCAGATGGAATCAAGATGGTAACTTTGTTTTCTTCAATCATGACCCCAATGGAGAATTTTACTGGCCCGCTGGGGGGTTTATTTCACCCAAAAATCAATTCGCAAAAGGATCTGAATATTTAGGGTCTTTGGTAAACACAGGGTCTGATAATGTACGCAAGAATGCAACCATTGCATCTTTTTCCTCTTGCGTGAAATTCATCTTCTTGGGCTGGCCATTCTTGTCCTTCATGTTGGCATCCAAATGAGGATGGGCCTGAACACCATGGCTGTAATGATCAACCACAGCATCCAATGTATTGAAGCGACCATCGTGCATATAAGGAGCGCTCAATTCAATGTTACGCAGACTTGGAATACGGAATTTTCCATTGCCCTTGCCATTGTCCGCATAGGACTTATCCAAACCTATGTTGGCAGTTCCCGCAACTGTTGGTGCACCGTAAGACCCACCCGGATCATCAGGTGCACTAAAATTATTCCCACTATGACATTTGAAACATCCCGTTCTTTCTGAGAAAAACAAATCATGACCCATTTGTTCCATCATCGAAAACTTCGCCTTTCCAGCATCAACCAAATCCTTTTTAGCGTTCATTGAAACCATGGAAGACAAAAAGTGGGTAATGGCCAAAGAGACTTTTCTTCTTGTAACCTCAGGACTTCCAAACGCTTTCTCAAACAAAGGACCATAGAAGTCGGTAGCTGCCAATTTCTTCTCCAACATTTCATCAGACTCCATACCCATTTCGATGTGATCGAATACTGGACGCAAACTCAAATCCATTGTAGATTGAGCCCTTGAATCCCAAAATAAATTGTTGAATTGAACAGGGTTGTTAATGCTCATACTATTGCGTTTGGTGGTTTTTCCGCCAAATCCAACACTCACAGGCATTCTATCACTAAATCCAACCGCTTGATGGTGGCAACTTCCGCAAGACACGGTGTTATTCAAACTCATCCGCTTGTCGTAAAACAGTACCCGCCCCAACGTTGCACTGGCATTACTGAATGTAGAAGAAGCCTCCTGCATGTCGGGGTCTATGTTTCCAGATCCAGGGAAACCAATCGTAGACTTAAAAGCACGACTCAATAGGAGATCCTTGATACTCAAAGAATTCCCAGATGGCGTACTTGGATGTTCATAATCATATGTTCCGCTCAACGTGGGCTTCTTCAAAAGATTCCCAGAAATTGCGTTATCACCGTCGCAGGCTACCATCCCCAATGTAACGAGACCCGTTACCCCTACCAAAATCACACCTGTCAATTGTTTAATATTCATATTTGTATTAATTTTAATCGTGAAATTAAAACGAAATTAACGCTAAAGTTGTTGTGAT
>DBCP01000097.1:0-2518 GCA_002293105.1 Bacteroidetes bacterium UBA955
GATTTGGTGGCGGTCGACAACATTCACAACCCAAAAAAATACCTCGGTCAGTTTTGGTTAGACAGTTTGGTACACGACCCCAAGATGTTGGAGGTGGTGGTTGATTTGGTAGGACCAAATAGAATCACGTTGGGCACGGATTACCCATTCCCGTTGGGCGAAGACAATCCGGGTGAATTGATCAAATTATCGAACTATTCAGATGATATCAAAGCGATGATGCTAGGCACTTCGGCTTTGGAGTGGTTGAACATGCCGCTGGGACATTTCAAGCCATAAACGCAGTTACTCTGAGTTTGTAAAGCGGGCAATCATCCGATCGCCCGGTCGATCGCGCGATCAATCGCCTCAAAATCATAGCCTTTTCCCACAAGGTATCGCTTGAGTTTGAAGACGCGCTCTAAGTGAGAATTGCCTTTGATTATCGGCCATTTTTTCTCTGCCAGGGTATCTAAAGTTTTCAAATAATCATCCATTCCCAAGGAGGCCAACGCTTGCTGAATGAGTTTTTCACCCACGCCTTCGCGCTTGAGTCCTTGCTTTATTTTGGTTTTACCCCAACCCTTAATTTTGAATTTTCCGCGCACATACGCCATAGCAAAGCGCTCCTCGTTGAGGAAATTGCTTTGCATCAGCTCCACCAACAGAATATCGGCATCCAGATAATTCAAACCATATCCCATCAATTTGCGCTTCACCTGCTGGTGACTCCGTTCTTGATAGGCACAGAATTTTTCGATCTTGGGTTTCGCCTGCGATGGGGTGAGGGTTTTCTTAAATTGCGGTCCGTTCTCCATTTGGTTTACAAAAATCACCCGTTCTGGGAATGCATCCGCAAAAAATCTTTGGGAAATTTTGCCAAAATCTGTCAGAAAGGGATTGATTCACAAAGAAAACCCATCGCTCAAGAAAAGCACTATGACAAAATTTCAGTTCTGACTATTTGGTACATGGATTGCCAAAGCCAACACATGAGAACAGGACAGATTTCAGTTCAATCAGAGAACATTTTCCCGATTATTAAAAAATTCCTGTACACCGACCAGGAAATTTTCCTTCGTGAATTGGTGAGCAACGCGGTGGACGCCACCAAAAAACTCAGCACACTCTCGCGGGTGGGCGAATTCGAAGACTCTATCGAAAAATGCAAAGTAGAAATCAGCTTCGATGAAAAAGCCAAGACCTTGACCATCTCCGATTCCGGTATCGGGATGACTGAGGAAGAGGTTGAAAAATACATCACCCAATTGGCATTTTCTGGCGCCCGTGAATTTGCAGAACAATGGAAAGACAAAGATCCCGATCAAATGATTGGTCATTTCGGTTTGGGATTCTACTCCGCTTTCATGGTTTCCAAAATGGTTACCATCGAAACCAAATCGTACCAAAAAGGTTCTGACGCGGTACACTGGGATTGTGATGGTGCCACCAGCTACAACATCGGCAAAGGCAAGCGCAAAAAACGCGGAACAGATGTGATTTTACACCTGACCGATGAAGATGCCGAAACCTACTTATCCAAGTGGAAATTGCGTGAATTGTTGCGCAAATACTGTCGTTTCCTCCCTGTGCCGATTACTTTCGACGGTGAGGACATCAACAACACCCAGCCCATATGGACGAAAAAGCCCGCAGAATTGGAGTCTGAAGACTACAAAAAATTCTTCGAGGAACTTTACCCCGCCCAAGAAGCGCCCTTATTTAACATCCACATCAATACCGATTACCCCTTCAACCTCACGGGTGTATTGTACTTCCCCAAGGTGAATGAGGCCATCGACAACCGTCAGAACCGCGTACAATTGTACTGCAACCAGGTCTTCGTAACCGAAGATGTAAAAGACGTATTGCCCGAGTATTTGGTGTTGTTGAAAGGTGTGATCGATTCTCCAGATATTCCGTTGAACGTATCGCGCAGTTCTCTACAGAGCGATGCCAATGTGAAAAAAATCACCCAGCACATCAGCAAAAAGGTGAGCGACAAATTGAATGAATTGTTCAAAGCGGATCGCACCGACTTCGATGGCAAATGGGAGTATTTGGATTTGTTTGTGAAATACGGCATGGTGGCCGATGAGAAATTCGCTGAGCGCACCAAAGACATCTGCTTGCTCAAAACTACCGATGGCAAATTGAATACCATTCAGGAGTGGATTGATCATGCGAAAATCAATCAAACCGATAAAAACGGAGAAACCGTGGTTCTATATTCTACCGATGTGAACGTGCAGCACATGAACATCAAAGCGGCCAAAGACAAAGGCTACGAGGTGGTTGTGTTGAACGGTCCGTTGGACACCCATTTTGCGGGTTGGGTGGAAGGCAAATTCGAAAAGGTCAAGTTCCGTTGCGTAGATGGCGGTCCGATGGATCAGTTGATCGAAAAGGAAGTAACCATCGAATCTGTGTTGAGCGAAGATCAGCGCAAAACATTGGAAGACAGTGTGAAAGCCGTAGTAAACGAATTGGCTTTTGACGTCAAAATTGAATCGTTGCCACCCCAAGACGATTTCATCTC
>DBCP01000097.1:2596-2772 GCA_002293105.1 Bacteroidetes bacterium UBA955
GGATTCCCTTATGGCAACATGGGCTTGAACAAGCAAACGATGGTGGTTAATACCAATCACGCATTGGCCAGTAAGGTATTGGGCAAAGAGGGCGAAGGCAGAAACGAGTTGTTGCAATATTGCATGGACTTGGCAATGCTTCAGCGTGGACAATTACAAGGTGAATCGTTGGAGCG
>DBCP01000097.1:2908-4567 GCA_002293105.1 Bacteroidetes bacterium UBA955
AAAAAAAGGCCCGCTTTCGCGGGCCTTTTCTGTTATTGTATAGTCTGAAAGAATTAGTCTTTGTCAGCCTGAGTCAATGCGTAGATAACCAAACCGAATCCGATTTTGTTTACTGCGTCACCGATGTTGTAAATCACATCCATTACACGAGTATCTGTGCTGAAAGTGATACCGAACAAACCACCTGGAGTTCCCAAGATGTAACCCAATGGGTAGATAGCCCAACCTACCAATACGAACCAAGCCAAAGTCTTGGTTGCTTTTGCTACTGCAGGACCTGCGGTGTTTGCCAAAGCGGCAACTTCTCCGAACCATACCAAGTAGGCAATGTAGAAGTAAGCAGCACCAGAAAGAACACCCCAAAGAACGCTAGACTCGCGCCATACAGCTTCTCCGAAGTAACCAGTTACCAACATCACTACAGAAGCGAAAATCAACTTCCACAACAATCCTTGCTTGGCACCAGCCTTTTTGGTGATCAAATAGAATTCAACACACATCAAAGGAACAGTCAACAACCAATCCACGTAACGGAAGAATGTGGGTGATTCTTGGTGCTCCATGAAGAATCCGCGCATGTAGTAGTAGTGCACGGCAGCGATGAAGGTAATCAAACCTGATACCAACATAGATGTTCTCCAACGCTCTGCAACATTGCGCATCTCGAAGAAGAAGAAAACAGAAGCCGCCATCATAGCCATAGTACCTACGAAAAAGGTAAAGGCGATGTAAGACGGAAGAGAGGTTCCGGATAGTAACTCTAGCTCACTGCCAGATGCTACTGTAGTTAGTAATTGTGTAAACATTTGATTTATATTAGTTTAGTTTCGACAATGTTAAACACAATAGATTAAAAAAGGTGTTACGAAAGAATAAAAATTTATTGTTGTTGTAACAATTAAAAGCGGTCAAAAGAAAACGAAAAAATCACTAAACCCTTTGTTTATTTGGTGTTTAGGCTTTTTTCTTAGTTAAAACCTCCTTGTTTTGTTATGGATTTTAACCATAACTGCTACACAAAAAATTTCCCACATCGACAAGAAAATCACGAATTTCATCGACTAAAATCACTTTTTTATCGTCAACAATGAGGGAAAATCGACCCAAAATTGCCAAATCCCTTGTACAAGTGTGTAATTTATGGACCAACAACCTTCACAAAACCAATTGATTTTCAACTGAAATCTTGAAAATTTCACCGTTTTTCAGGGCAGCATTACAACCTATGTCGAATGATATTCAGCTTGATTCTTACCAACCTCGTATTTCAATCAGCGGCGCAATCGCCTGAGAAGTAACCGCCTTCACAAATGCCGAATAGTCCTTCAGCATGAAAGCATTGATCCGTTTCACCACCAAATCGGTCTCTCTCTGTGCAGTTTTCAAAGCCACGGCGCAGTTTTCACCGGGCATTTCATTGCTCTCTATCAACCCATACGCTGTTTGCAAATGATCCATTAGACGGATGGTGGCCTCTTCATAGGGACGGAAATCGGCGGGCAACATATAAAGCAGCTTCAACGTTGCAACGCTGTCCAACAGCGGACGCTCAAACTTCCGCAACTTTGATTCTGCACTATCGCTGAGGTATTTTTGGTTCATCCACACACCTACGGTCTTCTCTACCTCCTTTAATCCCTCAAAAGCCAATCTAGCCCG
>DBCP01000007.1 GCA_002293105.1 Bacteroidetes bacterium UBA955
GTTTTGGCGAAGACCAGTTCGGGGGGTGTGAGCATCAACGATACGCTGGTGCATGTGGCCAATCACCATTTGCCTTTTGGCGGTGTGGGTGGCAGTGGGTATGGAAGTTATCGAGGCCGACAAACGTTTGAAGTGTTTAGTCACAAGAAGTCGGTGATGCGATCGCCGTTGTGGTTGGATGTGCCGATCAAATATCCGCCATACAAGGGGCTGGGCTTGTTGCGTTGGTTGCTGGGGTAATTAACCGCAATGTTAACCATAAGTTAATGCTTGGTAAAGTTGTCATAATCTTTAGGTAATATGACATTGCCAATTTTGCGGCATGCAAAATTCTATGCGCAAAGTTGTTGCTATTGCACTATTTCTATTGAGTTTAAACGCGGTATTGGCCCAATCTGACAAGGGATTGCTGGTTGGACGTGTCATGTCTGAGACAGGCCGAGCCTTGGTTGGTGTGAAACTGTTTGTCACTGGCACCCAGGATTCGGGTGTGACGGATGTAGAGGGTAAATTCTCGTTTTCGGTTGCAGTTGGTGCGAGGAAGGTATTTGTGGAGGCTGAGGGACATGATTTGTTGGAAGACAGCATTTTTATTGAATCCGGCAAGGAGTTCTATTTGAATCCGGTTTTGTCAAAAACAACCCGTATGGAAGGTGCTGAGATCGTCAGGAAAAAGAAGGCAAAGGAAAATACCGTTGCCGCTGCGATACAGACCAAGCAATTATCGCAAGGAATGGTAGAGGCCATCAGCGCGGAGGATTTTGCAAAAACCACTATTAGAACCACATCGGATGCCATTAAGCGCATTCCCGGTGCTACCATTTCTGAGGGTAAATTCGCCAACATTCGCGGTATGTTTGATCGATACAATGCGGGTTACTTGAATGGTGCGCCATTGCCAAGTACAGAGAGCGATCGCAAAGCGTTTTCGTTTGACGTGATACCAGCGGCGTTGTTAGACAATATCGTGGTTGTAAAGAGTGCTACGCCCGACATGATTGGTGATTTTGGTGGAGGAATTATCCAAATTAACACGAAGAGTGTGCCGGAGAAATTCATTCAAACTGCATCGATTGGTTTTCAATACAACAGCATCACCACTTTCCAACAAATGGATGCATTTGCCTTGGAGGGTAGTGAATTTTTGGGTTTGCCATCGGCCAAAAGAACCATCCCCGTGTTGGATGCCGCCATGGGTTATGAGCCACACACTACAGCCAAAAACCCAGAGTTGAATGCCCGCGAGACCTTGAAGTTTAACAACGACTGGAGCTTGAAACAAATGAATGTAATGCCGGCGCCGAGGTTCTCCTATTCACTGGGTAAGCCATTCAAATTGGGTAAAAAAGAGGCTGGTTTGTTGGTGAGTTGGAATTATGCGATATCGCCCAAGCGCAGCGCAGGCACCGTGGTGTCAAAAGATTACAGCACCAACTACACCTACAAGGAATTCAACGATGATATTTTAACCACCAACGTTCAAAACGGAGGCGTGGTGAATTTCAGTGTGAAGTTGAACAAGAAAAATCGCATCGACTTCCGCAATTTGTTGAGTTTGACGTACGATGCAGGATCTACTTTGCGTTCTGGTTTGACCGATGCTGATAACAATATGTTCGGTGAGGGTTTCTCGAACCAAGTGAATTTTAACCGTTTGATCAGTAGTCAAGTGAATGGTTTACATAGCTTTGGTAAGGATAAGAGTAAGTTGGCATGGGTGATCAACTATGGAAATACGTATCGCGCTGTGCCCGACTTCAGAATTGCGAACTATGCCATTCCGGATAATGATCTTGCCAACCGTCAGTTGGTATTAAACGCTTTCTTTAATGCTGGTACAGGTCGTTTCTTTAGTTACATGAACGAAACCAATATGTCGGCCAGCGCTGATTACAGTTATAACATCGCCAAAGGAAAAACCAATCACCAATTGAAGACGGGTTTGTTTATGCAGAATCGTAACAGGGATTTCCAGAGCAGACAATTTGTATATGCGCCTGTGGGTAGTTACAGGCCATCCCTTTTGCTGCCACAGCAAGATTTGGGTGCTTCATCGATTAATGCCAAAGATCTGTATTTGATTGAAAAGACAGCCGTTGATAAAGATCTGTATGAAGGAAAGAGTGCATTGGCCGCGGCTTACGCCATGGTTGAAAATCAGCTGCCCTTGTTTAAAACCGGTAGGAAAGTCAATTACTTGAAATTGATTTACGGTATGCGTGTTGAACGTTTCACCCAGAGTTTGAATAACGATTATTTCCGTCAGGCGGGTAAGGTCATGAGCGATTTGGGTGTGAATGTGGATTGGTTGCCTTCATTGAATATCATTGCACCATTGACAGAGCGCAGCAATTTGCGTGCGGCCTATTATCGCACAGTGAATCGTCCTGAGTTGCGTGAAATGGCCCCCTTTGCGTTCTACAATTTCAGTATTAACTCAGAAATTTTGGGCAATACGGGCTTGAAGCGTGCCTTTATCAATAACGCTGATATACGTTGGGAAGTGTTCACGAACAAACTCGATATGATCAGTATTGGTGTATTCCACAAGGAGATTTTGAATCCGATTGAGATCAACTTGGATGTGTCTCAGGCCTTGATTCGTACTTTTACTTATGGCAATGAATCCCGCGCTACCAACGTAGGTACAGAGGTGGAAGTGCGGAAGAATTTGGGTTCTTTGAGTCGAGGAACGAAGTGGTTGCGTGATTTAACACTCTATGGAAACTTTGCGTTGATTCGTTCTGCGGTTTCATTCACTGACGCATCGAGCAGTGTAGCAGATCGACCTTTGCAAGGACAAAGTCCTTATGTGGTCAACGTAAGTTTATTCTACGAACACGAAGGATGGCAGATCAATACCAGTTTTAACAAAATCGGACAGCGTATCGCTTATATTGGTGTATCACAGGCCATCCAGCCATTCGGTGCTGATATTTATGAATTTGGTCGCAGCATTTGGGATGTGCAGTTCGGAAAAGAAATGGGGAAGGATGGAAAGTTTGGAACGATCAAGTTAACATTGGGCGATTTGTTGGCACAGAATACAGTGTTCTTTCAGGATTTGAACGGTAACGGTCGTTACGATGCGAAGGCATGGACAGACAAAGACAAAGACGGCGACAATACTTTGTTCAGTTTTACAAATGGTAAACAAGCGACCATTTCTTACACTTTCAAGTTTTAATTAACCACAATATAGCGACCGATGTATATCGGTTTGCGGCGATGGGATGACAGTGTTTGTTATCCCATTGTTAATTTAAAACGATAATCTTAACCATTGTTTAACTCCTTGGTGAATTTGGCGTAAGTGTCAGGAGAGAATTTTGTGAGGAATAATTAAACTATGAAGAAAATTACTTTTTTATCAGTTGCAGTGGCCGTGGCCAGTCAATTGAATGGTCAGTTTATCCAATTGGTTAATCACGTGGGTGCCTTGAGCAGCGATGCTAG
>DBCP01000043.1 GCA_002293105.1 Bacteroidetes bacterium UBA955
TTGGAACCGAAGAAGATGTTATCGCCCAAAATTAGAGCCACAGAATCATCGCCGATGAAATCTTTGCCTAAAATAAAGGCCTGTGCCAATCCGTCGGGTGAGGGTTGAACACAGTATTCGAATTTGCAACCGATCTGACTGCCATCGCCCAACAACTTTTCGAAATGAGGAAGGTCGTGCGGCGTGCTGATAATGAGTATTTCGTTGATGCCCGCCATCATCAAAACCGATAGCGGATAATAAATCATGGGTTTGTCGTACACTGGCATTAACTGCTTGCTCATGGCCAGGGTCAATGGGTGCAATCGGGTGCCAGATCCGCCGGCGAGAATAATCCCTTTCATATCACAAAGGTATGATTTGACGGTGATTGGCGGTTAGCAGCCCGTGAAATCTTCATGAAATTAGGGTGTGGTTTGGGGAATCGCCTGATAGACTTGAACCCAGTCAACTTGAAAATCTGATGTGCGGTTGCCCGATTCAACCAAATTGGGTAGGTACTTGTTTTCCAGGGCGTTGTTGAGGATCAAATACATGGGTTCGCGGTAATATTGGCGCATCCACTTGTTTAATTTCACCGATTTAACCCTCACGTTGTCGGTGTAGAACTCAATGCGCGTGGGTGTCCATAAACAGGCGTAAACGTGAAATGCGGTATCGGTATCCTCGCTTAGTCTGATCTTTTTCATCATCATTTGCTTGGTATGGGTTTCAACTTTCCCCGTATGGATGGTCATGGTTTGGGTATGAACTTGTTTGCCTGTTGCGCCGCCATACATTTCGAAAATGTCGATTTCTGGGGGCCAGTTGTTTCTTCCTGTAAGCCACCACGCTGGCCATGTTGCAGGTCCGGATGGGTTTTTACTGCGGATGGCGAAGAAACCGTAGGTGAAGTTTTTGGAATGAAAAGTATTTGCCAATCCAATGCTGTAAGGTATCAGGATGGCGGGTTTGAGGTCGGGATTTTGCGATTGGGTTTGGCTGGCGATGGCTGCGGACTCATCGATGTTGGATTGGGTAGATGTTACAATCTCACCTTGTGCGTTTACCCAGCCGGTTTTGACCAAGTTGGGAAGAATTGCGTTTGTCTCAACTTGAGCGCGTTTCATCCGTGCTTGTTCACTTGGCGGCTGATTTTCAATTACGATCGGCGTGGCAATTGGCTCGTTCAGGAGGTGGAGACAGCCATTGCCCACAAAAACTTGGGGATCACCATAGAATTGGTGAACGTTGTCGGGGTGAAACCGGCCCCATGGTTGTCCTTTCGACCAAATATCCGCATTCCAAACATTGAAGGAATCGTCGAACACGGGTTTGTAGTGACTGATTTTTTTCGGTAGGATGAGCGTTTGGCTGTTTTTGGCCGACCAGCGGGCGTTGAGTCCGATGATGGCGTTGCGAAAGTCCCAGTTTTTCTTGAAGTACATGCCCATTTTTGCACGACCGAATCCATCTCTTGTACTATCGATTTGGGGCGATGCTGGGGCGAAAGAATTCTGCGCAGCCGCTACCCTTTGATTGCCACACAAAAAAAGGGCGATGCAGAGCAAAAATCGCATGTTAAAAGTGGCAAAAGGGGTTGAATGATTGGCAGAAAACGGCATAAACAAAGTTAAGATTTTCATAGTAGGTTTGAAGTAGTGAGTGAAACACCATTTAAATCGGGATTTGTAAGCATCATCGGGATGCCCAATGCAGGTAAAAGCACCCTGTATAACGCCCTGCTGGGTGAGAAGTTGGCCATCGTGAATTCGAAGGCACAGACGACGCGACATAGAATTTTTGGCATTAAAAACGGGGAGGGACATCAGATTGTATTTTCGGATACCCCAGGAATTTTGCGCGAAACGAGCTACGGCATGCACGAGCGGATGATGAAGTTTGTGAAAGAGAGCGTTGACGATAGCGATGTTTTGATTTTGCTGATCGATATCAACGGCAAAGACTTTTCGGAAGAGGTACACGAGCGTTTTGATCGTTCCAAAGCAAAGAAAATTGTGGTTTTGAACAAGATCGACAAAGTTCAGCAGCAAAAGTTGGAAGAGAAATTGGTGTGGTTGAAGAAGACATTTGATGCCGATGTTTATTTGGCCATTTCTGCGCAAGAGAAGTTTCAAATTGATGTGCTAGAGAGCTATCTCGTAGGGTTTTTGCCTGAACACCCAGCGTATTTTCCGGAGGATCAACTGACCGACAAAACAGAGCGGTTTTTTGTGAATGAAATCATTCGAAACAATGTATTGAAGCTGTATGAAGAAGAGGTGCCATATTCTGTGGAAGTGGTAACCTTGTTGTTCAAAGAGGAGCCCAAAATATTGCGATTGAGTTGCGAAATCATTGTGGAAAGGCCTTCACAGAAGCCTATCATCATTGGCAAACAGGGACAAAGCATCAAGCGATTGGGCATCGAATCAAGGAAGGAATTGGAGCAATTTTTCCAGAAGCAGGTGTATATGGAATTGTTCGTGAAAGTGCGAGAAGATTGGCGCAACAACAAGAAGATGTTGGATCAATTTGGATACGAATCGGAGTAAATTTGGGTAGCATGCCAATGGCTTGGACAAATCAATATCGACGGTTCTTTGCCGTAATAGGACGTCTCGTTATGGTTGAAGCACGTGTGCGAATGTTTGTTGGGATTGGCATTGGTATGCTTGCGATTTTGTCATTCATGGTTCTTACGGGGAATGACGGCCTGGGAAAATTTGTTCATGGTGATCAACGGCAAAACGGATTCACGGCCGCAGCTTCGACTTCCATTTCAGAGTCAAAATCGCTGGGTTGCTTTGCTCGCGATACCGTGTATTTTGTTCCTTGTAATGGCAAATCGATTCGTGTTGAAATCAAGGTTGCTCGATTCAAGAATGCATCGACTCGTCGAAAAATGTTGCTGCTATTGCCCGGTTGGAATTTTGCTGATACGCAGTGGTGTACACGAACGCGGGTTTGTGATGAAGCAACGAGGAGAGGTTACGATGTGATGTTGGTGGAGATGGGTAAGAGCGT
>DBCP01000010.1:0-11586 GCA_002293105.1 Bacteroidetes bacterium UBA955
GCTTCATCCGCATAGCGAACGTGCAATGCTTGCGCATCGGCTTCACTGTATATGGCTACGGTTTTAATACCCATCTCCCGACAAGTCCTCATCACGCGGATGGCAATTTCACCGCGATTGGCAATCAAAATCTTTTTAAACATGGCGCTGTGCAAATATCGCATCCTACTCTGCAATTTACACGCATCTCCAACCAACTTTTGATTTTACACTAACCTTTTGATTTACCTTCGCACCCAGAAATCGTGGTGCAGAGCATAAAAAATATGGCAGTTTTGGTGCGGGCAGAATTTCAGCTCGACCTCAAAAAACCCGCAGTTTTGGCTTCTGCCATCCTACAAATGGCCACGATGACCCTGCTTGCTTTCCTTTCACAGCCGCAAATCACCGCCAAAATTTGGAACAGCCTATACTGGATCATCCTCATTTTTTGCACCTTACAAGCTGTATCCAAAAATTTCCTGGGTGTCAACCGCGCCCGCTGGATCTATTTCAACCAATTGGCCGCACCCCAAGCCATCTTGTGGTCTAAAATGATTTACGGCTGGGGCACTATGGTCTTATTAACCCTGGCAAACCTCCTGCTATTTGGATTTTTCATGGGCTTTCCCATTCAGCACCCCGCCCCTTATTTCCTGAACCTCAGCCTCGTGGTGGCCGGCGTAAGCAGCATCTTTACACTCATCGGTGCCATCGCATCCAAAGCCAACCAAGCGGGATTCCTAGCGCCCGTACTCAGTTTACCCGTGGTGTTGCCCCTCATTTTGGTGGGTATGCAAGCCTCGAACAAAACGCTGAACCCCGTGCTTGTTAGTTCGGTATACAACGACATCGCCCTCGTGGGAGCGCTAGACTTTCTGATTGTGGTTCTGTCGATTGCCCTGTTCCAACCCTTGTGGAAGGATTGATTTACAGAAACAACCCAAAAAGTGCTGTAATCCGGGATCTTCTTACTTGCCCGACCAATCAAACAAAATGCGCACGGCCTCGTCCAATCCCGCATCTTCACGGTAGCGCTTCAGCCAATCTTGCTTCTGGGCCAACTTAATAGCATCGGCGCCAGCTTCTTTCAAATCACCCTGAAGGGCCATCACGGTATCGCAAACGGTTCTGTATTTGTAATCGCGCAATGGTTTGTCCTGCAAGCGCAATGCTTCTTGCTGTGCTTCGAACTTCTTCATATTCAATGAGTAAGTATACTCATTGCGCACTTGTGCCAATTCCGCAGATCGCTTCTGAACCAAGGCATAATATTCATTTTTCGACAACCGCTTTTTGGATAATTCGATGGCTTTGCGTCGTTGCGACTCTTTGTAGGGATTGTAAGACTGATAAGCCGCCGCAGGAATCTTGTCATACGCCAAATGGAAGTCCATTTCCTTCTCGCCTTGTTCGATGCCATCATACACGTCGGGTAAGACCACATCGGGCTCTACCCCGCGCAATTGGGTCGTTCCACCATTGATGCGATAAAATTTCTGAATGGTGACCTTTAACTGTCCAAAACCACGCGGAAACACATCGCTCAAACCGCCTGGCAACTCCACGAACGTTTGCACCGTTCCTTTGCCAAAAGTGCTCTTGCTACCCACTATCACCGCCCTGCCATAATCTTGCAAAGCCGCGGCCAAAATTTCTGAAGCTGAAGCGCTGTAAGTATTAGTCAATATCACCAAAGGACCGCCATATTCCACCGCTGGGTTGCGGTCTGTATGCACTTCGATGCCACGCATGTCTTTTACTTGTACGATGGGACCTTGGGGAATAAACAACCCTCCCATTTCGATGGCATCGGCCAAACTACCACCGCCGTTGTTGCGCAAGTCGATCACAATGCCGGTAGCACCTTCTTTTTGCAATTTTGAAATTTCTGTACGCACATCGCCCGCACAATTCCTTCCACGACCACGCTGGGAGAAATCAGCATAAAAGCTAGGCAAATGAATCAAGCCAAATTTCTTGCCTTTGTAGGTCATGAGCGCACTCTTGGCGAAACTCTCCTCAATCACCACAACCTCACGGATAATGGGAATCACCACGATACTACCATCGGGCTTTTTCACAGTCAATCGCACCTCGGTGCCCTTTTTGCCACGAATCAGCTGGATCGCATCATCCAACTTCATGTCCACCACGTCTACGGGCTCTGCGGGACCTTGTGCCACTTTCAAAATCAAATCGCCGGCTTTCAATTCACCCTGACGGTAACTTGCGCTACCGGGCACGATTCGCTCAACCTTCACATAGCCATCGCGCTCGGTCAACGTAGCCCCAATCCCCTCCAATTTACCGGTCATTCCGATGTCGAAATTCTCTTTGTCTTCGGGTGGGAAATAGTTGGTATGGGGATCGTAAATTTCTGCAATGGTGTTGGCATACATGCCAATTTGATCACGGCGATCCATCTTTTTCAAGCGCTTAAACCAATCGGTGTAAAACTTCTTGGTCTCGGTGCGCGCCTGCAGTTCGAGGGTATCAAAAGGCTTTTGCTTGGCGATGGCCGATGAGTCTTTGGCTTTCTTTTGGGTTTCAAGCTTGCGCGACAATCGCTCCATGCTCTGAAACTGCAACCATTTCTGCCAGTCTTTTTTCAACGTTTCCCAATTGGGTTGGAAGGACTTTGGCTCATCATACACGGTATAAGTTTCATCCAAATCGTAATTCAGGGGAGATGTCAATGATTCGGCAATCACGGGCTCCAATTTGGCCAAACGGATCATCAAAATGCTCCATGTGGTGTCGAAAAAATCAAATCTACCTACTTGTATTTGGTCATCGATCGAGGTTTTAAAGGGCTCTATCGCTTTCAAATCTTCTTGGGTGAAGAAGTGCTTATCGCGGTCTAGGTTGTTGATGAGGTTGTTGTAGATGTTCTCACTCAATGAATCATCCAACTCCTTGGGCTCATAATGTGCCTCTTTGAGCATCATCATCAACGTGCCCAAAAAGCTGTCATTCTCTCCAAATTTCTTGTTACTACAGAACACAAACAACGCCAAGATCATTGACGTGGTTGTGATTACGACCCAACGGTTAATTCTCATACAACTATTAAAAAAACGATGTTAAAATGTAAGTATCTAAAAAACGCGATGCGCGCACTATTGTTTGCCCGGACCTTTAGGTGCCGGAGGAGGAGGCATATTTGGAGCACCTTGTCCGGGACCGCCGTTCATTCCAGGACCACCGTTCATTCCAGGACCACCCTGTCCGCCGGGGCCATTAGGAGCACCAGGACCACCAGGCTGTCCTCCGCCCATGGGCATACCTTGCATCTCAGGCAAAGGCTTGTAGAATTTCTCCAATCCCAACGTCTTGATGCCTTGATCGAAAACCAAATCAACGGGAATTCCAGCCTTTTCGATGCGTTTCAAATCCATCTGCAAAGGGGCACCAATTACACCGCGGGTGTTCAAGACCGCTTTTACATCGGCCGAATTTCCATTTCCCTGCAAGCGCAACAATTCACCCGCCAAATCAGAAATCACTTGACGCATTTTAGCCACATCTACCTTGTAGGTGCGCTTTTCTGCACCACCATCTGCTGTTGGCTTTCCTTTTTCTTCCAACACAATGGCACCCTGATTCAACAAGGTGTTGAAGGTGATCATATTGGCTTTACCGTGTGCTGAAGATGCACCAAATCGCACCGAACGGAACACACTGGCCACGAACGTTACGTAATAGTCATCCAAACTGCCTTCCAATTGCTTTTCATCAAACAACTGTGTTACCATATACAAGCCCAATACATCGGCCTTGCACTCCTCAATGGCGGAATAATCCGCACCCAAGGCCTCGCGCACAGTGAGTTTGTCGTTGCCTACCACATTCTTAATGCCCAATCCATGCGCCACTTCGTGGAACATCACATTGTTGAAGAACGCGTTGAAGGTGATATTTTTTTGTTGTGCAGGACTGATCACACGGGCCGAGATGGGCACCACCATGTATTCAAATTTGGCCTGCATGGTATTTCTCAATTGTGAGCGACGGGTTCCGTAATACTTCTGAATTCGCTCGTCGTTCGGCAAATTCACCGCAATGGTCTTACTGCCAGAGTTACAATCACCGCCATAATAAACAGCGTCAAACACAGCCAACTGACTCAAGGGTTTTGCACCGGGCTCACGGGGAGGAAAACCAGGCTCTAACGTCATTTCAAAGTGGTCGCTGGTTGCCTCGTCCTCGGTTAAAGAGGGCTTATACTGTGGCTCAACAGGCAACCCCGCTTGCAATTTGGGTAAATAACCAATGAACTTTTCCAACTTGGCATCCCATGCTTTATCGCGCACCAAAACGTAGGCTTCGTAAGAGGTTTTCTGTCCGTATAATTTGTCTTCGTAATTTTCAATCGGACCGATAACCAAATCCAAATGGCTCTTCAATGACAACCATTTGATATCGCTCACCGTATAATCGTCCATCATCAAGGCACCCATACGCAAACGCAAGTATTCTGAGAATTCAGGATCCTCTGTGCGCATGGCCTCTGCGGCCGCATTGATTTCGTCGCCCATTTTCATCACTTCTGAGCGGTAGAATTCGCCAAATTTGATCGATTGGTATTGTCTGCCGTTGGCACTTTGGAAAGGCATTCCCATGGCTTCAGGCATAATTGGACCATTCTTGTGTTTGTTCGGGTCGATGGGTCCGGGTGCTTTGAAATCGCGTACAATGGAATAGGGTTCTTTTACAAACGACAGGAACATGGTATCGATGCCCTCGGTGGTAAAATCGCGTGGATAAAAATTTACACCTACTGGTTTTTCGCCGTAGCCTTTGATAAAGGGCTCATCGTTGTTCAAACGATCCCATGGGCCGTAATTCACCTCCGCAAATTTGCGTTCGTTGGGGTCTTTGATACCGGCCAAGAAATCGCTTTTGTCGCCGATGGTTTGCTTCCAGAAAATACGGTCAGCATATTCTGCTGCTTTGATCAAGTGTGTGATGCACTCGCGCTCAGCCGTACTCAACAGCGCAGTATCAGTCTTTAATTCAAACTTTTTATACATCGCCAAACGCTGAGCCGCCACATTTGGAGCCACAGGAGCAACCGCCACAGGGGCTTTTTTCTTGGGCTTTGCTGCCTTTTGGGCCATTGCTGGCATTGAGAATCCCACTGCTGCCAAAGCAACGATCCAATTCAATTTCACCGTTGAATGGTTCACGAATTTTTTCACCATAGTTTACAAACCTACAAGAATTTTGCCACAAGCGAAATACCCTTTTTGTTGTATGTCGTTAAACGCTGAATTCGGAACGACAAACAACTTAGGAAATTGACCAAAAATAACACATTTTTGCAACCGCAAAACCAAAACAAGAGCGTCCTTGTTTACTCTGTACAACTCCTTTGAAACCCCTCGATTTTCAATCATTCCAACAACTGCAGAGTGCCTTTGCCAATTACGATGGCAATCTATCTTTGGGTGGACAGTCATTTCCGTTCAGCAACATCGAATTGAGCAAGCCCACGGGCAAATATGTCTCGAGGGCCATTCTCAGATTGGCCACCATACTGGGATCCAAGGGATTTGTTCAATACGCTGGAAACGCTTGTAGTCCAGGACTTCAGTTTCCTGAGATAAACGAAGAAACCAACCTTGCCGCCGGTACCAATTCTACCTGCGGAGTGCTGATCATGAATGTTTTGGGTAAACCCAACCTCAAAGGAGCGGTTACTGTGATTGCAGAGCCTTTCATGAACTTGAAAATACAGCCTGAGTGGAATCATTTCGACGATTATTTACAGGCCATGAGCTCAAAATACCGCGTTAGAACCAACAAAGTACTCAGCACCTCACAGGCCTACCAAGCCAAAGAACTTAAGCACACCGAGGCCAACGATTGGATTCCCCAGTGCGCACAGATGTTGGGACATACCCTCAAAGACAAAACGTTGGCGATATCGCCCAAATTATCGACCATGCTGCACACATTTGTGCGGACCATGAAAGACAAATTCAAGGTTTGGGGTTATTACCACGATGAAAAATTGTGTGGATTCATCACGGCCATTGAGAGTGAACATGGATTGTATGCGATGCACCTCGGTCTCACCGATGATGCCGCCGAAGATCAATTGTACCAGCGAATGATGTATGATGTCATCGCCTTCGGCATCGAACAGAAAGACGAATTTGTGTGTTTGGGCCGAACCGCCACGGAAATCAAAAGTACCATGGGGGCCACACCCATCGAAAATAGTTATGTGCTGTATGCGAAAAGCAAATTGCTCCGTGGCATAATCAACGTGTACGCCAAACGATTTCATCGGGTAAAACCCTATCAATTGCGAAACCCGTTCAAAGGTTAACACCAAATCGCTTACTTTCGCAGGGTTATGAGATTCCTGCTGTCAGTTTTCGCCTTGACCTCGGCCACAGTGGCCATCGCCCAAACCGCCACTCCGGCAACCACCAATGCCATAGACTACACCATCAACAAGCCTGGCAGTAGCTACGCCTTTACACCGGGTAAATTGTTGGCTGCAACCCCAGTTGAAGACCAATGCAGAACCAGCACCTGCTGGAGTTACAGCACCTTATCGCTCTTAGAAAGTGAACTCATCCGCTTGGGCAAAGGACAGCATAATTTGAGTCAGATGTACGTGGCACGATGCGCCTATACCGAAAAAGCCAAAACCTATCTCCGCATGAATGGCAACCACAGTTTTGACCAAGGGGGCGAAGGTTGGGATATTCCCAGCATTGTATCACAGTATGGCATGGTGCCCGAAAGCGTTTACACCGGATTGAAAAACGGGGCTACCCGACATGACCATAGCGAAATGATTGCCGTACTCAAAGGCTTTATGGGCGCATTGGTAAAGCGCGAAACAGGAACGTATACTGAAAGTTGGTTGCCCGCATTTGAAGGCATTTTAGACGCCTATTTGGGCCCCATCCCAAAGGAATTTACGTACGAAGGAAAAACCTACACCCCCCAGACATTCGCCGCTAGTTTGGGCTTGAACATGAGCGATTATGTGGCATTGACCAGCTTCACCCATCACCCCAATTACAGTGCATTTGTGATTGAAGTACCCGATAACTGGGCGATGGATCGCGCCTACAATTTGCCTTTGGAAGAGTTCGCACAATCGGTAAAAACGGCTTTGAACAAAGGATACACCGTGGCTTGGGCCGCTGATGTTAGCGAAAAAGGATTTTCTTTCCGCGATGGTTTGGCGATTGTTCCTGCCGATGAATCCACCATCAAAAAAATTGGGAGCGACAACGCTGGATTCAACGACGCTGGTGCGAAAAAAGAAGGCAATGCATTTAGTCAGCCCGTGGCAGAAATGACGATTACACCGTCTGTTCGACAAGCCGCATTCGACCGTCAATCAACCACAGACGACCACGGAATGCACATTGTGGGAATGTCTACCGAGAAAAATGGAACCACTTACTTTTTGGTGAAGAACTCCTGGGGTACTGGCAATGCGTTGGGTGGATACTTTTATGTGAGCGAGGCGTATTTCAAATACAAAACCATTTCGGTGATGCTGCACAAAGACGCAGTAGACAAAGGAATGAGCAAGAAGCTTGGGTTTTAAGGAATATCAAAACAATCGCGTATCTTTGCGCCACTTTTCAACTATGATCATTGGCGTTCCAAAAGAAATCAAAAACAACGAAAACCGCGTGGCATTGACGCCCGCAGGTGCAAGTGAATTGATCAAACACGGTCACACACTTTACGTGCAAAAAACTGCTGGCGAAGGCAGTGGCTTTGCCGATGCTGAATATCAAGCCGCCGGGGCTACCATCCTCAATACCATCGAGGAAGTGTATGCCATCGCCGAAATGATCATTAAAGTAAAAGAACCGATACAAAGCGAATACAACTTGATCAAAAAAGATCAGTTGTTGTTCACCTACTTCCACTTTGCTTCATACGAACCATTGACCCACGCCATGATTGAGCGCGGTGCTGTTTGTTTGGCCTACGAAACCGTAGAAAAAGCCGATCGCAGTTTGCCATTGTTAATCCCAATGAGCGAAGTGGCTGGCAGAATGAGTATCCAAGAAGGTGCCAAGTACCTTGAGAAGCCCATGGGCGGAAGAGGTGTTTTGTTGGGCGGTGTTCCTGGTGTGAAGCCTGCTGAAGTATTGGTATTGGGCGGTGGAATCGTGGGTACCCAAGCTGCCAAGATGGCCGCTGGATTGGGTGCACGTGTTACCATGATGGACATTAGTTTGCCTCGTTTGCGCCAGCTTGATGACATCATGCCTGCCAACGTAGAAACCATGATTTCCAACGAATACAACGTTCGTAACGCCATAAAAACGGCTGATTTGGTGATTGGCGGCGTGTTAATCCCCGGTGCAAAAGCGCCCAAATTAATCACCCGTGATATGTTGCCTTCAATGAAAAAAGGTGCTGTGATTGTGGATGTAGCGATCGACCAAGGTGGTTGCTTTGAAACCTCTAAGCCCACAACCCATGCAGAACCTTGCTACGAGGTAGATGGTGTTGTACACTATTGTGTTGCCAACATGCCTGGCGCAGTCCCCTATACTTCAACATTGGCATTAACCAACGCCACCTTGCCGTATGCCGTTCAATTGGCAAACAAAGGTTGGAAGAAAGCTTGTGCCGATAGCAACGAATTGAAGTTGGGATTGAACGTCATCAACGGAAAAGTGGTATACAAAGGAGTGGCTGAGGCCTTCAATTTGGAATACACCGAAGTTGATTCTTTCCTGAACTAATTTACCGATGACCAACTTGGTCAACCACCGCATTTACGGAGACGAAAACGTCCGCCCATTGTACATTTTGCATGGCATTTTTGGCATGCTCGACAATTGGCATCTCGCTGCTCAGCAGTTAGCGAAAGACTTCCGCGTTGTTACATTTGACGCCCGCAACCACGGGAAGAGTTTTCACGACGCAGATTCTGGTTACAAGGCCATGGCCGAAGATCTTCGCACATTGATGTTGCACCTTGGCGATACACAAGCCGTGATCATGGGACATTCCATGGGTGGAAAAACTGCGATGTACTTCGCTGATACCTATCCCCACATGGTAGAACATTTGATCGTGGTGGATATCGCACCGAAGCGTTATGTACCCGGACATTTGGGCTATTTCAGGGCATTCAAAGAGGTATCGTTGCATACGTTAAACTCCCGAAAAGAAGCTGAGGAGGCGTTTTTGCCTTACGCCCCAGATATGGGTGTGCGACAGTTCTTACTCAAAAACATTGAGCCCTTGCCCGGGGGTGGATACGCCACCAAAAGCAATTTGGAAGCCATCGAAAACACCTATCAAGAGATCATTGGCGAATTGTTGTTTCAGCATGTCTTTCTCAAACGGGCCGATTTTATCGCAGGCAGTAAAAGTGGTTACATCAAGGAAGAGGATAAAGACCCCATCCTCCAATATTTTCCCACTGCACAGTTTCATGAGGTTGCGAATGCCGGACATTGGGTTCATGCCGAAAACCCCGCTGGCTTCTTGGCTTGTTTGAACGAAATTCTGCGGTAATATTTCCCGCGGTATTTGTACCTTCGTTTTTTATCCAAATGAAACAACTCATTGCCTCAACATTGGCGCTCCTTCTTTCTGTTACGGCGATGTGTCAGGTTGCAGCACCCACAGTAAGTCCATCTTCATCGCCCAACACAACCACTGCACTAATACGTCCTACTTGGGTGGCAATGCACGTTGGCGGTGGCTTTCAATTGAATGCAGGGGGATGGCGCGAGCGATACAATGCCAATGCTAAATTTGATTTGGGCGCAGAATATCAGCACAAAGAGCAGTGGTTGGTAGGCTTCAATTATGTGCCGTATACAGGCGGATGGGTCAACACAGACAGCATGTATGGCGATATCATATCTAACGCCAATTACTTGTTTGATGTGAATGGAAATCCTGCGGTGATTCGAACTTATTTGCGTGGTTTCAATTTTTGTGCAACCGGCGGCAAGATCATTCCGTTGAAGCAAAGCACATTGAAAAACCCACGTACATGGTCGCTCCAGTTGATTGGCGGCATAGGATATCACGAACACTTCACAAAGTTTCAGTTCGACAAGGGGTTGGTTCCTCAGTTGGAGGGTTTTTATGAGGCGGGGCACGACAATTATCGTGCGGGATATTGTTTTACGGAGCAGGTTCGTTTGCAGTATATGAACCCGAACACGTTGAGTTTCCAGGTGGGGTTGGGATTGATTCAGGGGGTAACGAAGAACATGCGGGAGTGGGACATGGGTACATTTAGGGCGCCAGATGCGCAGCAGACCGATTTTGGGTTTGGGATAAACTGCAATTTGGTGATTCCGATTATCATTTATACGAAAAACGCGGTCAGGGAAACGGAATATTTCGAATGATCATTGCCTTTTACAATTTGGGTTTGGTGATTTATGGTTGGCTCATCCAATTGTTTTCGCTGTGGAATCCAAAGGCAAGGGCATTGTTTCAGGGTTGGAAGTTGGATTGCGGCAGGGGTAGGACAGACATCGTTCATAGGGTAAACGGGGTGATTACAACGGATTTTGAGTTGGTGTGGATTCATTGCGCTTCCTTGGGTGAGTTTGAGATGGCGAAGCCCATTGCGGCCGCCTTGCAGGCGGCCTCCAGCCAACGGCATGTGCTGTTCAGTTTTTTCTCCCCATCGGGATATAATCACGCGGTATTAGATAACAATCAAACCAAAGTGTATTTGCCGTTGGATGGGCGTGACAGCGCGAAGCGCTGGCACGCGCAATGGCAACCCCAGGCTGCCATTTTTATCCGCTATGAGTTTTGGTATCATCACCTAAAAACCACACTCGAAGCAAACATCCCAACCTTTGCCCTCGGTGTATCGCTCAGACCCAATCACTTCCTCTTCTCCAAACTGGCTTCGCCCTGGATGAAAATACTAAAAAAAATAGACGGAATCGGACTGATCAACGAATCCATGACGGCCTTGGCCCAAAACAATGGCCTCAACAATGCTTTCGTCTTTGGAGATTCCAAATTCAACCGCGCTTACGATCGAACACAACAACCCCATACGCCCCACCCCACACTTACGCCGTGGCTACAGCAAAAGCCTACCCTGATTTTCGGTAGCGCATGGATGCCCGAAATTGAATTGCTCCAACACTTTGTACAGACCCATCCTGACATATTGAAATCTTGGCAAATACTCATCGCACCCCATGATGTTTCTGCTGAATTCTGCGGAAAAATAAAATCATCACTGAGCCAACTCAGCCCACAGAAATATAGTGATGGCATAACAAATCCATCCCAAACGCAGGTGATTATTTTGGATTCCATCGGACAACTAGCCCAATGTTATCGCTACGGCGCGGTGGCCATCATTGGTGGTGCCTTCGGCAAAGGATTGCACAATTCCATTGAGGCAGTGGCCTTTGGATTGCCCGTGATTTTCGGTCCCAATTACCAGAAATTTCCCGAAGCACAACAGTTTATCGACGCCGGTTTTGGGTTCAGCGTATCAAACACTGAATCCTTCTCTCAAGTTTTGATGAACTTAATGCAACAAGTCAACATTGAGGTAGATCAACCCGATACACCGCGATCATCCCCGGGGCATCCCCTATCCACGGT
>DBCP01000010.1:11703-12885 GCA_002293105.1 Bacteroidetes bacterium UBA955
TGAAAATGCAGAAAAACTGACATTTTTTCGCCCAAAAAGTCATGCTGAAACCCATTTGGGGCTGTGGCACAACATTCGCCATAGATGGGCAAACAAAAACCTTAAAAAATTATGTCAGTAAACGTAAAACCATTGGCCGACAGAGTTCTGATAGAGCCTGTTCAAGCCGAGCAGAAGACTGCTTCAGGAATCATCATCCCAGACACAGCCAAAGAAAAGCCCCAAAAAGGCACAGTTGTCGCTGTAGGTCCAGGCAAAACCGATGAACCCGTTACAGTAAAAGTGGGAGACACTGTTTTGTATGGCAAGTATGCTGGTACGGAATTAAATGTTGAGGGCAAAGATTACCTCATCATGCGTGAAAGTGATATTTTGGCAATCATCTAATCAACTGTAGAAAATTACAATCATGGCAAAGAAAATAGATTTCAATCTCTCCGCCCGCGACGGTTTGAAAAGAGGTGTAGACGCCTTGGCGAATGCAGTAAAAGTAACATTGGGTCCAAAAGGACGTAATGTAGTTATCGACAAAAAATTCGGCGCACCGCACATCACCAAAGACGGTGTTACTGTGGCCAAAGAAATTGAATTGGTAGACCCAGTAGAAAACATGGGTGCCCAAATGTTGAAGGAAGTAGCAAGCAAAACCGCTGATGTAGCTGGTGATGGAACTACTACCGCAACCGTATTGGCGCAAGCCATCGTAACTGGCGGTTTGAAAAACGTAGCTGCCGGTGCAAATCCAATGGATTTGAAGCGCGGTATCGACAAAGCGGTGATTGCAGCCGTAGGCAAATTGAACGAAATGACCCAAGCGGTGGGTGACGACAACAGCAAGATCGAGCAAGTAGCAACGATTTCTGCCAACAACGACAGCACCATTGGCAAATTGATCGCTGAAGCGATGCAAAAAGTAGGCAAAGACGGTGTGATCACGGTTGAAGAAGCAAAAGGCACCGAAACTACAGTTGATGTAGTAGAAGGTATGCAGTTCGATCGCGGTTACTTGAGTCCTTATTTTGTAACCAACACCGAAAAAATGGAAGCCGACCTCGAGAACGCTTTCGTTTTGATTTACGATAAGAAAATTAGCAGCATGAAAGACTTGCTTCCAGTATTGGAAAAAGTTGTTCAAACTGGTAAGCCTTTGGTGATCATTGCTGAAGACATCGACGGTGAAGC
>DBCP01000010.1:12971-13738 GCA_002293105.1 Bacteroidetes bacterium UBA955
GATCGCAGAAAAGAAATGTTACAGGATTTGGCCATTTTAACCGGTGGCTCTGTAATCAGCGAAGAGCAAGGCCGCAAGTTGGATGATGCAACCATCGAAGACTTAGGAAGAGCTGAGAAAATCACCATCAACAAAGACAATACGACCATTGTGAACGGTGCTGGAGATTCAGCGGCAATTGCTGCGAGAGTTTCTCAAATCAAGGTACAAATCGAGAATACCACTTCTGATTACGACCGTGAAAAGTTGCAAGAGCGTTTGGCGAAGTTGAGCGGTGGTGTTGCAGTATTGTACATCGGTGCAGCTACTGAAGTTGAAATGAAGGAAAAGAAAGACCGCGTAGACGATGCATTGCACGCAACCCGTGCTGCCGTTGAAGAGGGAATCGTACCTGGTGGCGGCGTGAGCTTGATCCGTGCGATTGCTGGTTTGGAAAACTTGAAAGGCGAAAACGAAGACGAGAATACAGGTATTCAAATCGTTCGCAGAGCCTTGGAAGAGCCTTTGCGTCAGATCGTTGCCAACGCCGGTGGCGAAGGTAGCATCGTAGTTCAAAAGGTGATGGAAGGCAAAGACGACTTCGGTTACAACGCCAGAACTGAAAAGTACGAGTACTTGATCGCTGCGGGTGTAATTGATCCGAAGAAAGTATCTCGCGTAGCGTTGGAGAATGCGGCATCTATTGCCAGCATGATTTTGACCACCGAGTGCGTTTTGAGCGAAATCAAAGAAGACGAAAAAGGCCATAGCCACGGACCAGACATGGG
>DBCP01000010.1:13831-15635 GCA_002293105.1 Bacteroidetes bacterium UBA955
TCCCTGCACGGATTAAAAATTTCAGAATAAAACAAAGGGCCCCGTCTGCGACGGGGCCCTTTGTTTTATAACACTCCAGATAATTTGTAACCCTCCATCACACCACCCATTTCTAGCATTTCCGTATCTTTGCAGAATGGGAAGAATCATGGGCATCGACTACGGCAGTAAACGCACTGGCCTGGCCGTAACAGACCCCCTCAAAATGATCGCCCAGCCACTGGAAATGGTTTATACCGCCGACCTCAAAATGTACCTCGATTCCTACCTCTACGATGAAGATGTTGAGTGCTTTGTAGTAGGTATGCCCACCAACCTAAACGGCACCGATACCGATGCCACCCAGCCCGTAAAGCAATTCATCGAAGCGCTCAAAAAAGCTTACCCCAATATCCCAGTCAACACCATCGATGAGCGCCTCACAAGCCATGAAGCCCAACAAAGCATCATCGCCTCGGGAGCAAAAAAATCGCAACGACAAAACAAAGGACTCATCGATGCAGTGAGCGCCTCCCTCATACTCCAAACCTACCTACAGAAGATTTCATGATACTGCCTATCTACGCCTATGGCATGCCCGTGCTAAGAAAAAAAGCCGAAGACATCACCCCCGAATACGAAGGTCTCAGCACCCTCCTCGAGAACATGTTTGAAACCATGTACGACAGCAGCGGCATTGGATTGGCAGCACCACAAATTGGCTTGCCCATTCGTTTGTTCATTGTGGATGGCTCCGATATCGAAGACGATCCAAGTACCAAAGACTTCAAAAAAATCTTCATCAACGCCCAAATCCTCGAAGAATTCGATACCGCCTGGGAATATGAAGAAGGCTGTCTATCAATCCCCTTCGTTCGCGCCAATGTCAAGCGCAATGCCAAAGTAACCATCCAATACCTCGATGAAAACTTCGTGCAGAAAACCGAAACCTACGAGGGCATGGCCGCGCGCATCATTCAACACGAATACGACCACATCGAAGGCATTTTGTTTACCGATCGCATTCACCCCCTCAAAAGAAATATGTTGAAGAAAAAACTCAACAACATCTCCCTCGGATTGGTGAACGCACCCTACAAAATGAAATTTCCGAAAAAATAATGTAGCTTGCGAGCATTGAGCCACTAATCATGCGCGCATACTTAGCCATCATTCGGCCCTACAACATCCTGCTCACCCTGCTTACCCAAGCGGTGTTCATGGTGGCTGCATCGCGAACCAACTACATCAACATCGATTGGGAAAACATCTCCTTCCCCCAATCCTATTTGGTCATTCTCACCTGTTGCCTCACCGCCGCCGGAGGATATGTCATCAACGACCTCTTTGATGTTGACACCGACCACGTAAACCGCCCCAACAAACGCATTCTCAAGCGCGATATTTCACACAATGCCGCCATCGTTTATTATGTTTTACTTACTGCGGCCGGACAAATTTGTGGCTATTGGGCAGGTCTCGGCGTTGGACTGTTTGCAACTGCAATTGCCATTTTGCTGTACTTCTACTCGTCAGACCTCAAAGCGATGGGATTGCCCGGAAACTTGCTCATTGCTTTTATGTCGGGCAGCGTCATCTACATCGCCTCGCGCGGCATACACGAAATCCATCGGGGTTACTTCGCCGAATACGCTTTCTTGGCTTTTTTACTGACCTTCTCCCGCGAACTCATCAAAGACGCCGAAGACATTGAGGGCGATAAGCAGCAAGACTGTGAAACCTTTCCAATTGTACATGGCACCAAAAAAACCAACGTGCTCAGCAATGTCGTTTTGGGTACCATTGTGATCTTCCTCGGCGTGGC
>DBCP01000010.1:15827-18186 GCA_002293105.1 Bacteroidetes bacterium UBA955
AAGTGGTTAAAGTTGACCATGTTTGTTGGCCTTATTAGCGTGCTCTTTTCACAGCCCTAAATCAACGGGGTTTCTGCGATTCCCAAACCTCTGCAACGGCCTCAAACTCCTCATACCATGAAGGACCCATCTTGCGGGTCAACGCCTCCTTCAAAAACCGATATACAGGCACTTTTTTCTCCTCACCAACCCTACACGCTTCTGAACACAAATTCCAACTGTGGTAATTCAAGGCCATGTATTCACCGTATTGCTTGGCCCTGATGGGATACAAATGACAGCTCAATGGCTTTCGAAACCATGTTTTCCCTGCGAAATAGGCCTTTTCGATGGCACAACCCGCAATCCCCGCCTCATCATACACCACAAACACACACTCTCCACCTGGTAAACAAGTGGTCACCAAGTCACCATCTCGATCCTTTTCATGAAAACCCACTTCTTCCACTTTCGCCAACCCCGCCGCCGCCATAAAAGGCCTCACATTTTCATATTCCGCCGCAATCACCTCCAACTCTGCCTCATCCAACGGCGCACCTGCATCGCCCTGCACACAGCAAGCGCCTTTGCAGCTCAATATCTGACACTCAAATTTCTTCTCTAAAATATCTTCCGATACCAGGGCCTGACCCACAATAATCATCGCAGCCCCAAATTATTCGCCCAAGTATTTCTTCCAACCGTCCTGCTCCAATCGCGCCGCCTTGTCCATCACTTCTAATCGCATCGATTCTTTGTACTCAGCCACTTTTTGACCTAGGGATTTATCGCCAACCGACAAAATCTGGGCTGCCAAAATACCCGCATTCTTTGCGCCATTGATCGCCACCGTAGCCACCGGAACCCCGGGAGGCATTTGCACGATGGAATACAAACTGTCCATCCCACTCATGGTTTTGGTTTGAACCGGTACACCAATGACCGGCAAATGAGTAAATGAAGCCACCATACCTGGCAAATGAGCAGCCCCACCCGCACCGGCAACGATCACCTCCAAACCGCGAGCCGCAGCACTTTCGGCGTACTCCATCAAGCGTTTTGGCGTTCTGTGCGCACTCACTACCGTCATCTCGTAGTCTACACCCAACGCATCCAAAATGGCGCCCGCCTCTTTCATTACTGGCAAGTCGCTATCGCTACCCATGATGATGCCTATTTTCTTCATTTTCAGTTCGATTTATTCGCAAAGTTCGCTAAAAGCGATACAATAATGTACAAAAAGTAAAAAACGATGAATCCAGCCGACCCAAACAGCGCACAAGGAATGGCTAACCCCACTAACGACAATTTGTATTTGCGCAGTGGATCGTTGGCAGAAAACTTCATCGCCAACATGGGCAAATCGCTCACCATCATATAGGCAGCCAGCAACGGCATGTACAACCAAACCCAAAACGAATTGAATACAGGTCTCACATCAATCAAAGGCTTATCAATGAACCACACATCGCCCGGATTGCCCAAGTTGTAGCTCATCCAAGCAAAAGACCCCAACACCAACCCTGTTATGGGTGTAGGAATGCCCAAAAAGCCTGTGGTTTGTCGTGTATCAATATTAAACTTGGCCAACCTGTATCCCGCTGCCAAGGGAATCAATAACCAAATGTAACCGTTGATGCAGAAGCGATCGGGCGGACAATATCCGTGATACTCCATCATCGCCTTCCAAATCAAGCCTGGAAGCACGCCAAAAGTCACCACATCGGCCATAGAATCAAGTTGCTTGCCCATCTCACCGGCCACACCCAATTTCCGGGCAGCAAACCCATCGAAAAAGTCCAAACCCGCACCCAACAACATCATCAAAAAGCCCATCCACTCCTGTCCCGCCATCACAAAACCTATCCCCAACAAGCCACAGGCCATGTTGCCCATGGTAATCATATTTGGAATTTCTTTAGTCCATTTCATGTCAATCCATTGTATCTAAGTTGAGGGTAATCCCTACTTCAGTAAAAATACCCGCCTTTAAGCCACCCAAATTCTGTCCATTAAAGTAGTTTAAGCCCGTTTCTTTGTACTGCCAACTGCGATCCTTGGCTTGCGATTCCTGATAACCGGCTTTCGCATACAACGACAATCCATTGTGAGGCCTGTAGCGCGCAGAGAAATACGCACCCGGCACCCATTCACGCGACTCGATGGTTTGAATCCCATTCACAACAGGATTTCCAAAATCAATGGTGGGTGGAACATATTTGAGTTTGTGACGCACATGAAATGCACGCAATCCCAAGCCCAATTGCCAGCGCGAACTACCCGCCGTATTGATACCGGCATCCACGTGATACACATTGGCTGTATAATTCAACCGCTCACCATTATCGGCCGAAAAGAGGGTTTTCTTGCCACGGGCATA
>DBCP01000010.1:18308-19980 GCA_002293105.1 Bacteroidetes bacterium UBA955
TCGTCGGATAAAAACTGTGGTGCCATGTACCGCGCTGCAAAGCTCAATCCAATATGGTAATTACCTGGACCTTCGCTGCCATCGTGGTCATCCTCTTCGTCATCGTCATCAGATTCTTCTGTAAAATCGTGGGCCAAGACAAAATCAAACTTCTTCGACAGTTCAGCCAAAGGCGCAGCAGAATCCTTGGTATGATACAACATCATCCCTTTGTCTACGGTGCCCAAAATGGATTTTACTTCCGTGTTGATTGCCATGGTATTTCCTAAATTCACCGCACAAATGTCTTTGCCATCAAACGATTTCTCTTTGTAAAAAATACCGATAGACAACACCGATTCGTTGTTCTTGAAATAACGGGTACGCAAGCGGGTCAACAAACTGTTGTACTCAAACCAACCGCAATCTTGCTGTTGTTTGTTGGTGCTGATGTGACAACGTCCAAACTGACCGAAGAACTTACCCGTAGGATACTTTTGCAACAGTTTCACCATGTTTTTGTACATGTGCTCTTCGCGCCAGGCTACCTGCTGGGCAGTATTGTCGGTTTTCGTCCACAAATACCACTCCCGCAACTGTGAAAACGCCAAGGCATATTCCGCGTAGTCATCGCCCAACCACTGCTTCCACACTTTGCTACTATCGGCATACCTACCATCGATCGCGGCGTGTTTGCTCAACCACAAATACAATTCCATGGAACCGTCTTCGGTGTCGAAATCATCGTCCTCCTCATTCATCAAAATCACGTCGAGCCGCTTGTCCAACAATTCATTCTGCTCTTCAACCGGCGTTTCCACAATGAGGGTATCAACCGCCGACAGATCTAACGCGCGGGCTGAATCCACCATAGATTCTGACGTGCTTTCATCCTCTTCAGAATACTCATCCTCATCGTCTGTGCCTTCCTTTTCGATTTGTTGGGCCAATTTGGTCGCCATCAACGCACCCATACGAATGCTCGGTGGGGCCATGCCACGCTTTTGAATCACATCGCCCAAACGCATCACGGTCATGTCGTAGAATCGCTCCACGTCCAATCCATGCACTTTGATTTTCTGAGAATCCGGCAAAGTCTGGTTCCAAACCCGAATGCTATCGAACAGATTCATATAGTCTTTCGAAGATGTGGCCTGTAAAAAACGCTTTGCTGTAGAATCGGCATTGGTAAAATATCGCTCCATGTAAAGGGCGCGTGTGGGACTCAATTCAATCACAAAATGACGCACACCCACTTGCTCGTGGAAGAACTTCAAAAAGCGGTATTCGCCCAATGAATTGAAGCTTGAGAACATGTGATTTTCTCCTGAAAGCATCACCCGGGCTTGGGCAGCACGATCGGTTAACGGCCTGATGCTCTTCAATTCCCCAAAGCCGTTTTGCTTAAAATCGATGTAATATCCGGTGGGCAGTACACCCTCCTCTGGAGAATCCTGCTTTTGCGCCTGTGCCGTAAAGGCCACTGCGAATAAACAGCCTGCTAATATCCACTTTTTCATTTCTGTGCTCTCCTTTCTTTTGTACGGGGCGATTTTTTGCCAACTGCAGCTGCTGAATCTATAGCAACTTCATCGTAACCATCGTACGATTCATAGGAATAGGAACGGAACAAAGCCTGATTAAACTTCCAATGCAAACCCGCTTCCGCCATCACATACCAGCCGGTGCTCTT
>DBCP01000010.1:20010-21059 GCA_002293105.1 Bacteroidetes bacterium UBA955
AAGTTGGATCCGTTGTTCATGGGTTCATTTTGATACAGCCAAGTGCCATCACCAAAATCCCAAGCATACCCGCCGGTGATGCGTGCGTAAAAAGGCCCAACATGCAAAGTAGGCTCCGCCGTTAAACCGTACAAATAGGCTGGGTTGGTCACCACAAAACTGGGTTGATCTTGATTGATAAAACCACCCGTAGTATTGGTGAACTTCTTGTACCGCTGCTCTCCGTAACCCGTAAATCCGCCAACGCCGAAACTCAGGAATCGTCCCAAAGCAAATTGCGTCATATCGCTATACAAAACATACGTCGCACCGTAATGGTCGCCTTTCGTAGCCAATGTTTGCGCAATCTGCAAGCGGTGATTTTGTAGTTTTTTCCCATTGCGGATATTCACACCAATACTGATTCCTTGGGTGTTGAGGTTCAATTCTTTAGATTCCCCGATCACCGCACGCATGGCATTGAGGTTTTTTGACTGAAAGGTGGGTTGTATTTGGGTGTACGCAATATCGAAAACCAATTTTGAATTTTCTCTGCCTGCCCATCGTGTGCGGTACGACATAAAACTATTTCTAGATCTATCAGCACCCTCCCACTCGCGATCCCATTCAGCCATGGCCGTATCCACCGCAGCCATCCAGTCTTCGCCATTTCCTTCGTTATTAAAAACCATGGTTTCAATACTCACAGTATCCATCAACTTGTAGCGATTTGTAATATCAGCAAACAGTTTCACGGTATCTTGAGAACCAATGCCAAACGGATCGTCTGAAAGTTCAGCTGTGTCTGAACCACCCAACGCGCTCAAAGGCGGGTAGATGGTTGTATCGGATTGGGCGCTAGAGGAATCAGGCAACAAACGCATCAACAAATGCTCGTAGGTACCCGGTATACTCATCACAAAAACACGGGCCATATCGGTTGATTTAACACCTTCGCTGAACAAATCCTCCATCAAACTGGGCAGTACTTTTTGGCTGTATTTGTTCACGGCCATTTGCTCAATGGGGTCGGAACCGATGACGAGGGTTCTGCGCTTTTCATTTTTCAA
>DBCP01000010.1:21136-24497 GCA_002293105.1 Bacteroidetes bacterium UBA955
ACACGATCGTTCACGGAATCGCGGGGGATGGGTTTCAACCAAGGTTTCAACGCTTGGAAAGTAGCCCTGTTTTCGGGCAACACATAATTTTCTAAATCTCTAGAAATGCTCCACAAAGAATCCCTGAGTACGGTAATGGTTTCCACAGCACTGAAAGCGGGATCCACATCCAACGATTCTGTTTCATCTTCGTCATCGCCCGGAATCTGTATTTCTTGATCTGCTTGCCACAAGCGCCACAATCCAACGGAAACCAAAGATCTGATCCCTTCAACTTGCGAGCGAATGCGATCTGGAACTTGCTCATCGTTCCGTTCAGCACCACCCAATCCTAGGGTTGAATCGGCCGGAAACAAAGCATTCAAATACGCCGCCAAGGCATACTCATATTCACGGTCGCTGTATTCCAAATACGAACCATTGGCTTTCCCGTACAATTCCATCGAAGCGAATGAAAATTGAGAAAACGCGTTACTGTCTACCTTCCTGCGGGCATCCATCGCATCCATCAGAGCCACAAAGGGGTTGTCGATATCTTCATCAAAAGACATCCGAACATAGTTCCGGTGCATTTGATCGGGGTGTTTCAGGTATTCGTTCAGCAAACCTACTTGCAAGGGGTGGAAATTGATGTAGGCCACCTGAAAGCGCTGCAAATCTCCGGTTCGAATCAACGAAACCAGGTTCGGCACTTCAAGGGGTGTCTCACTATGCAAAACGTCATCGCACAGAGAAAAGAGCACAATTTTCTTTTTGTCCAGTGCGCTCAGCACCCGTTCTTGATAGGTGGTAGGTTTGGACTCATCGCCAGCGTTGGTAGCCATGACTGTAGTATCCGCGGCGGCTGAGGTTGCAGCAAAATCCCATTGGGCATGCAAACCACTCAAGCAAAGGGCGCAGGCAGCCAAGGCCCAATGCTTCTTTAAGTTCTTGTTCATCAAGTGTTTTTTATTAAACGAGATTCAGGACTTGTTCTTTGATTTGCTCCAATTTTTCCTTCATCTGAACCACCGCTTGCTGCATGGGGAAATAATTGCTTTTTACCCCCATTGTATTCATTTCACGTCCCATTTCCTGGGCGATAAAATTCAGCTTTCTGCCCAACGGCTCTTTTTTCAGGCAGGTTTTAAAGTAATCGAGGTGCTGTTGCAGGCGCTGCTTTTCTTCGGCGATGTCCCACTTATCGAGGTACAACAGGATTTCTTGTTCGAAGCGATTGTTATCGCGCAGTTCTGCACTCACGTGCTCGGCCAATTGGCCGTAAATGCGATCGCGCAAGCCTTGCTTGCGCGGTTCCTCGTGAATAGAAACCTCGTTCAAATCCAACTGTATCGATTCCACCAATGAAAGCAATTTTACCCCCGTGGCTGCGCCTTCCTCTTTTCTGAACTGCACCAACAAATCAGCGGCCTGCATCGTTAAATCAACAATGGTTTGCTTTACACTTTCATCGATGCTTCGCTCACCCGATTGAATCACTTCTGGAATTCGAATGATCTCCCTAAATGGATCGCGAAACTCCACACCCAAACTCGAACTCAACTCCTGATATTTATCCAAATAAGCCTTCGCCAATCCCGCATTGATGTGAATGGTTTGATCCTCCGCCTTCACATTCGGAAACGTAATGCTGTAAGTACAAGTAATGGTGCCACGCTCCAATTTCTCATTCAATTGACGGCGAATCTGCGCATCAATCTCATACAAAAACTTTGGCAACCGCAAATCGGCCTCAAAATACCTGCCATTCAGGGCTTTGATCTCACATACCGCGCGCAATGTTGGCGTTTCAATTTGGGCCCGCCCAAAACCCGTCATACTCTGAATTTGAATATCCATGCTTGTACAGGCGAAATTAGACCTTAAAATATAATTTTGAATCACCCTACACCCACAATTAATTAACTTTGTACAACATTGATGAAACCAAAGTACATATTGGCTTTTTGCAGCGCCGTAACCTTCCTTTTTTGGGGCTGTAACCAGCATTCAGAAACCACTGAAACCGACACCCTAGCCGCGTCGGAAACAGTCATCGTTACCCAGAAAAAAACAGGCTTCTCGGCCGATAACGCCTACAACCACATCAAGTCACAACTCGATTTTGGCTTCCGTATCCCCGGTACCCCCGCCCACAAACAGTGCGCAGATTGGCTTTTGAAACAACTCAAAGCCCAATGCGATACCACCTATTTCCAGGTTGGACAATCCAAAAATCCAACTTCAGGTGCCACAATCCCCATCTACAACATCATCGGAAGCATCAACCCACAAGCCGAAAAACGCATGATTTTCGCCGCCCACTGGGACAGCAGACCCATGGCAGATCAAGACGATAACAATCCCAAAGACCCTATCCTCGCCGCCAACGATGGTGCCAGTGGTGTGGGTGTGATCCTCGAATTGGCGCGCATCCTCCACAGCGAAAAACCAGAATGGGGCGTAGATTTCATCCTCTTCGATGCCGAAGATTTGGGCGTTGCCGAAATCGAAAATTCGTTCTGCTTGGGCAGTCAATATTGGGGCAAAAACCTTCACAAAGCCAACTACAAAGCCAACTTTGGCGTACTGCTCGATATGGTTGGTGGCAAAGACGCCAAATTCATGTGGGAGGCCAATTCCAACCAATACGCCAACTGGATTTTGGTGCATACCTGGCAAATCGCCAAGGAACTCGGACATGATAACCACTTCCAGTTGCAGAACATCGGTGCCATCACAGACGACCACAAATACGTGTACGAGGCCACCAACATCCCCATGATCGACATCATCCAATACAACGAAAACACAGGTTTTGCGCCTTATTGGCATACCCACGACGACAACCTAGACGCCATCGACAAAAACACCTTACAAGCGGTGGGGAACACCCTACTAAACCTCATATTCAATCCTCCCGCAACCCTATGACCACAAAAAACCTAGACGTTCTGGCATTTGCCGCCCACCCCGATGACGTGGAATTGGCCGCCAGTGGCACCCTCATCAAACACATTCAGATGGGTCAGGCCTGTGGCATCATCGACCTAACCCGAGGAGAACTGGGCACCAGAGGCACAGCTGATGATCGCGATGCAGAGGCTGCCGAAAGCAGTAAAATCATGGGATTGGCCGTGCGAGAAAACCTCAATCTGGGCGATGGATTTTTTGAAATCAACGAGTCCTCCCTGCTTGCAGTTGTGACCCAAATTAGAAAGTACAAACCCAGCATCGTGCTGGCAAATGCGATGAGTGATCGACATCCCGACCACGGAAGGGCTGCAGAACTGGTCTCAAGGGCTTGCTTTTTGGCTGGTTTACCGAAAATCATCACAGCATCCTACGAAGCCCATCGCCCGAAAGCCGTATACCATTACAT
>DBCP01000059.1 GCA_002293105.1 Bacteroidetes bacterium UBA955
TACCCTTGGGGCACTTATTCGCAAGTCATGGTGCAAGACTTCTTGTATGGGGCGATGGAAAACACGTCGGCAACCACCTTCGGAGATTTCTTTTGGGTGGATAAGCGCGGCTTCCAAGACCGAAACTATGTGGTGGTGAATGCCCACGAGGCCACGCATCAGTGGTTTGGAGATTTGATCACAGGTAGGCACGACGGTGAGCAATGGCTTCAAGAGAGTTTTGCCACTTATTATCCGGGTTTGTTTCTCGGCAGCATTTACGGCGAGGATGAAATGAATTGGTACTTCCGCGAGCAGATGCGCGGAGCCATCGCGGCGGGCAAGGCCAACAGTTTGCCGGTGCGACATTCCGAAGCCGGCTCATCGCGTCATTATCCCAAAGGCGCATCGGTATTGCACATGTTGCGGCACCAACTGGGCGATGACAATTTCCGCCGTAGCATCAACCATTATTTGCTCAAACACCAATATGGAACGGTAGAAACATGGGATCTGCAGAAGGCCATCATCGATGAAACGGGCATCAACATGGATTGGTTTTTTGATCAATGGATTCACCGCGGCGGGGAGCCCATTTACCAAGTGGATTGGTCAATAAACACAAAACCTGAAGCATCAGGTAAAACAGATGTGGACGTTTTGATACCGCAACATGAAGTGATCATCAATGTAAAACAAATCCAAAAGCTGGACCCCATTGTGGGACTGTTCAAGGCACCCATCGACATTGAATGCTTGTATGGAGACGGCAGCAGTGAGAAGCGCACGTTTTGGGTGGATCAACAGCAGCAGACTTTGCGTTTTCCATCGTTCAAAAAGCCCGTTACTGTGGTGTTCGATGCGGGTAGCCATATCCTGAAAACCTTGGTCATGCAAAAACCCTCGGATGAATGGATTTGGCAATTGTCGCACGGCAACCAAATGCTTGATCGCTATGATGCCCTTGTGGCGCTGCGAGACTTCCCGGAACATGCTTTACCACCCTGGAAAGCACCCATGTTAAGCTGGATTTGGCAAACGGCCACCGAACGCCAGGTATCTGACGGGCGGCCCGCCAATCTGAAGAACAAAGATTTTCGTGAAATACAAGCGGAAATCGCTTCGCAGTATTTTTCGGCGATAACTACCAAGGGCATCGGCATGTACGAGGCCACTGAGGCCAATCTTATGAAAATGTTCGCAAGGTTCGCAAATAGCGGACATTCAGTGAGGCGCGTTTTGTATGAAAAGCTTCCGCTAGAACCTGCTTACAGAGAACTTTTCCTTCTAGGGCTGAAGGATTCCAGCTACAACAATTTGGAATTTGTGGTAGATCGTTTGTGGAATTCAACGCCCCTTTCAAACGATCAAACCGCAGTGGGCATTTCCCGTGCCGAAATCTTGGAAGCCATCAAAGGTGAGCAAGGCCACCTTCACAACCTGAAAATCAAATACTTGGAATGTGCCTATCAATATGCCCTATCTCGGCCCGAAAACTCGGTCGAAAATGATGCGCAAGTGTACATCAATTTGCTCAAAGACATGGTCGGCCCGTACTACGAATTCCGCACCCGCACCACAGCGATGTCGGCCCTGAAACGCCAAGGCTATCTCGATGCGCAACTGGCTCAAAATCTGTTTGATGCGTTTTTAAATTTCAACAGCAGACTTGCCGGACCCGCCGGAGATGTGATCAAATATTTCGCCCAAAACAGCGCCAACAAAGCCCAGCTTTTGGAACAAATCAACCAGTACAAAACCGGTGATTCCAGCGCCACTTTGTCCGCTCAAAACCGACTCTTCAAACTGCTACAGTAATGTCAAACACCCATGAAACCTTGGTTATTTTTGGGCATTTGCTTTGATGTTTGCCCCAAAATCCATTATTTAGCATCTTGAACGAATTGCGTTTGACCGAAAACCAATCTATGAACTACAAAAATCCCCGAATGCGCAACCGATATTCCACCCTTTTGGGTTTGATGCTATTGAGCATCGCAGTGATCAGCAGCAGCTGTAAAGTGAAATTTGAAGAGCCCAAAAAATTGTTCGATCAGGGCTATTACCGTCAATCTGCCGTGTTGTTTGAAGAATTCTCAAAGACCACCAAAGACAAAAAACTCAAAGAAGAAGCCATTTTTTATGCGGCCGAGGCCTATCGCCTTTCGGATGAGTACGACAAAGCCGCCCGTTTGTACGATAAGGTTTTGAAGAAAGACCCAAAAAACACCAAGGCCTTGTTGATGCGCGCCAACATGCTGAAGAAAATGGAATTGTATCGCGAAGCATTGGACGCCTACGACATGTATTTGGCGGAAGTGCCCGGCGACACGATGGCAGATTACCGCAAACAGGGTTGTGAACTCGCCTTGATGTGGACACCAGACAGCTCACAATACGAAGTAGAAAACTTCAAGGTGGCCAACACCAAATCCAACGATTGGGCCCCAATGATTGCAGGCAAAAAAGATGATGTGTTGTTCTTCGTTTCGGATCGCGAAGGTGGAAACAGCAAGCGATTGTATGAGGGAACCATGGAAACCTGGACCGATATCTGGTCTGTTGAAAAGACCGGAAAAAAGGGCAAAGAGAAGTGGGGCAAGCCTTTGTACAAAGACAAAACCGATAAAATTAGCACCAAGGCCAACGATGGTCCAATGTCGTTCGACAGTCGTTTCAGTACCATGTACGTAACACAGTGCGGACACAAAGACAAAGAAAAATCGACCAAATGTGCCATTTACGAATTGAAAAAAGTAGGCCCTGA
>DBCP01000065.1:0-2348 GCA_002293105.1 Bacteroidetes bacterium UBA955
TGTTGCTTTCTGCTACGCGGAGTCAATTTGGCGATTTGCGCAGCGGCAGTAAGAATTATTCGGATTGGGATACGTTTGGCATGTTGCCTAAATATGTGACTCAAATGAATGGTCGCGATACGATGTTGGTTAACGATGATCCGCAATTGCAGAAAGGGACTGGCTATTCTCAAACGGATTTGTTCGCCAAGATTTTCACGAAGACGGGCAAGGTTGAACATATGGTAAACTTGCAGAAGTCGATGTCGGATATCATTCCCCGATATGACCGGATGTCGCAGTTCAACAATGGCAAGCCCGTTTATGGTCGTTGGGATTACGCGCCCCAGAATCGGGAGTACATTTCGTACACAGCGAAAGCGGGCAGCGAGGACCATCACACGCGATTGACGTTGGCTCAGCAGCGCATAGAAGTGGGTAGGGTGACGCGAAATTTTGATGAAGTGATGGAGCGAATCCACCGCGATGCCGTGAGGATGAGAACAGTGAATTTGGATCGACACGATCAATTGAGTGCATCGTTTACATTGAATTCGGGTGTGGAAATGGTATGGAATGCGGTGAAATCGGTGGGAATCAATAAAAATATTTCGACGTTGGCGGAAACTGCAACAAAAGCGCGCTACAGCGATTCGGGGGCAACAACGCAGATGCATTCGGTGTTTGCCCAGGGGATTTACAAAATGGCGAAGACAGGTACGGTGATTCAGGGCGGGGTGCGGGTGTCGAAGTATTCGTTGGAGGCCTTGTTTTCGAAAGCGAATCCATGGAAGTTGCCGTATCAATCGATTTCTTTTGCAACAACAACACCGAGCTATGATATGGGATTAACCCAGCAATTGAAGAAGGGGCTGTTGTTGAAGGCGAGTGTGAATCAGGCCTATCGGAATCCGAATGTTGACGATATGACGAAGGTGTTTGATAGCAAGCCGGGTGCGAAGTTGTTGGTGCCGAGTGCCGATTTGAAGGCTGAGCGAAGCACCACGGTTGACTTGGGTGTTTTGTGGCGGAAGGATCGTTCATTTGCCATTGAGGCAGGTGTGTTTAGCAGCGCGGTAAAGAACTTGTTGTTGGACCAGCCGGGTACGTTGAATGGTGAGGATTCTTTGATGTACGATGGTCGTTTGACCCCCGTTTATCAGTTGAAGAATGTGGCGCTTGGAGAGATCTCAGGGATGTATTTGAATGCGAAGGTGCGATTGGTGAAGGAGTTATGGTTTTCAGGGTCATTGACACAGACCCAGGGTATTTATCGATTGGATGATGCGGCTGCGGAGCAGCCGCTGGATCATATCCCGCCGGTATACGGACAGGCATCGTTGCGTTGGAATGGAAAAGGTTGGTTTGCTGAGACGCAGTGTTTGTTCAACGGAATGAAGAAGGCCGAGGATTATTCGAGCAGCGGGGAGGACAACCAAGAGCTACAACCGATTGGATTGGCGGATATCAACGGTGACGGAAAAGCAGACGGTTTCAATCCTGCGTGGCAGTGTTGGAACATTCGTGGTGGGTATCAACACCGGAGTGGATTGACTGCCACCTTGGCGATTGAGAATGTGTTGGATTTGCATTACCGGTATTTTGCGAGCGGGATGAGTGCTGCGGGCAGGTCTGTGAATGTGAGTTTGGCGTATTCTTTTTAGTGTTCACAGAGACTTTCGTATCTTTGCATCCATTATGGGAAGGATTTTTGAAAAACGCAAGCACACCATGTTTGCACGGTTCGATAGAATGGCCAAGCAGTTTACACGCATTGGAAAAGAGATTGCCATCGCCGTAAAACAAAGCGGGCCAAATCCAGAAAATAATCCCAAATTAAGAACGGTCATGCAGAATGCAAAGGCTGTGAATATGCCCAAAGATCGGGTAGATGCTGCGATCAAAAGGGCCAGTTCGAAAGGGGATTCAGCGGACTATGAAGAAGTTCGTTTCGAAGGCTATGCGCCTCATGGAGTAGGTGTTTTGGTTGAAACGGCCACAGACAACAATACGCGCACTGTAGCGAACGTGAGAATGCATTTTAACAAAGGTGGGGGAGCGATGGGGAAAACGGGATCCCTGGATTTCATATTCACAAGAAAAGGGGTATTGAAAATCCAAAAAGAGCAAATGGGTAACCGTGATTTGGAAGAATTCGAATTTGAATTAATCGATTTTGGTTTGGACGAAGTGGCTTTCGATGACGAAATGGTTTACGTGTATTGCGATTTTACCGCGTTTGGCCAAATGCAAAAAGCCTTGGAAGATTTGGGATTGGAAGTACATACTGCCGAATTGCAATATGTTCCGAATACTTATGTGGATTTAACCGAAGAACAAGCGAAAGAGGTGTTGGATTTGGTGGATCG
>DBCP01000065.1:2476-22637 GCA_002293105.1 Bacteroidetes bacterium UBA955
TTCCGCCCTCTTTTTTGTTTGTATGTGCTTAGTGTTATTTCGGACAAGTTTGACATTCAATCACTTTGGCATCGAACACTGCTTTCAAAGGAATGTTTCGCTCGGGCATCGTTGGGTCATTACTCACCACCCAAATGGAATAATTGGCATTGCCTTTTTTCAAAACGGTTTCGAAGAAGATGCTCACTTTTGCGGTTTGTCCGGGTGCAATTACCAGTTTCGCTTGGGGGTATTGTGCAGATTTCGCTTGGGGGTATTTGAGAGAAATACAACCGCAATCGCCGGCCAGTTCGTGTATCACGAGGTCTGATTTTCCTGGGTTGCTCAATACGATCTCCGAAGTGAGTATGTCACCCGCGACCTGTTTGCCGAAATTGATTTCTCCTTTGTCCGTATTCAATTTTGGTTGCTTGGCCAATTGTTTGGCGTTGAGCTTGGGGAAATACTGTTTGCGGTTGTAATTTATGTACATGGCATTGTAAAGCGCCGCTGGATTGTCAGTGGTGAAGGGCAGTTCAATTGTGGAAAATCCATAGTGTTTGATTTTGCTGCCGTCGATGACCACCGAAAATTTTCCACTTTCATTGGGCTCGAGTGATGTGGGGAAGGCGGTAATTTTCAAATAGGCGGGTATGCTATTCAATTCTAGAGGGGTGAAATTGGCGGTGTACGGCGTTTGGTTGGTTATACGAATGGTTTGCGAATCCATCTGGTTGTCGTAAAGAGGATTGAACGTGATTGACGGTGCGCTGTAACTAAACTGTCCCATATCCGGAATAGGTGCCGCGTTGGGGTCGATCTCGTCCTTCAGAACTTCTCCTTCTATGTCGAGGTGTGCCAAGGGGGCATTGATGGCGTTAGAGTATACAGAAATCGATTTTTTAAATTCTCCGATGCGGTTGGTGGTTTCATAGCGTGCTTCGATAAAACCTTTCCCCCCGGGAGGGATGGAATCGCGGGTCCAGTCGGGGGTAGTACATCCGCAAGAGGTGTGTACTTGTTGAATGAAGAGTATCTGATTGCCGGTGTTGGTGAAGGGGTATCGGTGCGATGCGAATTTGATGGATTCAGACACCTTTCCAAAGTTGTGTAGGGTGTGATCAAAAACGATTTCAGGACCCTTGCCTGTTTTGGTTGGATTTTGCGCAGAAATGAAAGTGGTTTGAACGAAAAGGAGCCCGAAAACGACCGATGTTAAAATTCTCATGATGTATAGATGGTGGCTGTTGAGTATCAAAAGTAGTACCAAAATGGCAGACGATGAAAAAAAGATGAAAGTTGCACGAGAAGGTGGAATAACAGCGTTTTTGGGAAGTGGCGATGGAATTTCGCATCGATTTGGTAAGATAAATGCGAATCTTTTGAAAACACTGCCATATTTTTTTCATACGGTCTTGATTTTGACAAATGAAAAGCGTAATTTTGCCGTCCTTTTTGGGAAAAATATGCCAACTATACAACAGCTAATTAGAAAGGGAAGACAGGAAACTGTTTGGAAGAGTAAGTCTCCAGCACTCGATTCTTGTCCGCAGCGCAGAGGTGTTTGCACCCGCGTATACACTACCACACCAAAGAAGCCAAATTCGGCTCTTCGTAAGGTTGCTCGTGTACGTTTGTCGAACGGAAAAGAGGTGAATGCCTACATTCCAGGTGAAGGTCACAACTTGCAGGAACACAGTATCGTTTTGGTACGTGGCGGCAGGGTGAAGGATTTGCCGGGTGTGCGTTATCACATTGTGCGTGGTGCTTTAGACACTGCAGGTGTAGAAGGACGTAACCAACGCAGAAGTAAGTACGGTACGAAGAAACCAAAGGCTAAGAAATAATAAGAGTAAAAAGTCATGAGAAAATCGCGCGCTAAAAAACGCATATTGTTGCCTGATCCCAAGTTCAACGACGCCGTTGTAACTCGCTTTGTAAATGGGATGATGTATGATGGCAAAAAATCTTTGGCATTCAACATCTTCTATTCAGCTTTGGATATCGTAGAAGCCAAGGTTACAGAAGAGCCAGGAATTGAAACTTTCCGTAAAGCCTTGAACAACGTAATGCCAACTGTAGAAGTGAAGGCACGTCGTGTTGGGGGTTCTACTTTCCAAATCCCCACAGAAGTTCAACCCCGCCGTCGTATGGCCGTTGGAATGAAGTGGATGATTGGTTATGCTCGCAAACGCAACGAAAAATCAATGGCTGAGAAATTGGCTGGTGAAATTTTGGCCGCTGCGCGTAACGAAGGTTCGGCTGTGAAGAAAAAAGAGGATACCCATAAAATGGCAGAAGCCAACAAGGCATTTGCACACTTTAGAGTTTAATAAAAGAGAAATACAAGCATGTCACGCGATTTATCGTTAACAAGAAATATAGGTATTGCCGCTCACATTGATGCCGGTAAGACTACCACAACAGAGCGCATTTTGTTTTACGCCGGTGTGAATCACAAAATTGGTGAGGTACACGATGGTGCAGCTACCATGGATTGGATGGCTCAGGAGCAAGAGCGTGGTATTACCATTACTTCTGCTGCTACCACTGTATTCTGGAAATATTTGGATAAGAATTACCATATCAACATTATCGATACTCCTGGTCACGTTGATTTTACTGTTGAGGTGAACCGCTCATTGCGTGTATTGGATGGTTTGGTATTCTTGTTTAGTTCTGTAGATGGTGTAGAGCCTCAGTCAGAGACCAACTGGCGTTTGGCCAACAATTACAACGTAGCGCGTATTGGCTTTGTGAACAAGATGGACCGTGCAGGTGCTGATTTCTTGAACGTAGTAACACAAGTAAAAACCATGTTGGGTAGCAACGCAATTCCTTTGCAGTTGCCCATCGGTGCTGAAGATAATTTCAAAGGTGTAGTTGATTTGATCAACTTCCGCGGTATGATCTGGAATGAAAAAGACCAGGGAATGACCTATGAAACCATCGATATCCCAGAGGATATGTTGGAAGAAGCAACCATGTGGAGAGAGCAGTTGTTGGAAGCCGTATCTGAATACGACGATACTTTGATGGAGAAATTCTTCGAAGATCCAACTTCAATCACAGAAAGAGAAATTTTGAATGCTTTGCGTCCTGCCGTTATCGACATGAAAATTGTTCCGATGATGTGTGGATCTGCGTTTAAGAATAAGGGAGTACAAACCATGTTGGATATGGTGATGGAATTGATGCCATCTCCTATTGATAAAGGTGGTGCAATTGGAACGAATCCTGACACAGGTGCTGAATTGATCCGCAAGCCTGATTACAAAGAACCTTTTGCGGCGTTGGCATTTAAGATCGCAACCGATCCTTTCGTTGGTCGTTTGTGTTTCTTGCGTGCATATTCAGGCAAATTGGATGCAGGCTCATACGTATTAAACATGCGTACTGGTAACAAGGAGCGTATTTCGCGTATCTTCCAAATGCATGCGAACAAACAGAATCCTATCGAATACTTAGGAGCGGGTGACATTGGAGCGGCGGTAGGTTTTAAAGATATCAAAACAGGAGATACCTTGGTAGCTGAGGGACATCCGATTGTATTAGAATCTATGGTATTCCCAGAACCAGTAATTGGTTTGGCAATCGAGCCTAAGACTCAGGCAGATTCTGATAAGTTGGGTAACGCTTTGGCTAAATTGGCTGAGGAAGATCCTACCTTCCGTGTGAACACCGACACTGATACTGGTCAGACCATCATTAGTGGTATGGGTGAGTTACACTTGGAGATCATTTTGGATCGTTTGAAGCGTGAATTCAAGGTTGATTGCAACCAAGGTGCGCCTCAAGTAACATATAAAGAAGCAATTACCGCCGATTACACTCACCGTGAGACTTACAAGAAGCAAACGGGTGGTCGTGGTAAATTCGCGGATATTCAATTCACCTTGGGTCCAGCCGACGAATCGTTCGTGGGTGAAGGCTTACAGTGGGTGAATGATGTAGTGGGTGGTTCTATTCCACGTGAATTCATTCCCTCAGTGGAAAAAGGGTTCAAAGCAGCCATGGCAAATGGTGTATTGGCAGGTTATGCCATTGACCGCATGAAGGTTCGCTTGTTTGACGGTAGTTTCCACGCAGTGGATTCAGATTCATTGTCTTTTGAAGTTGCTGCTCGCAGTGGTTTCCGTGAAGCTGCCCGTCGTTGTAACCCCGTGTTGCTAGAGCCAATCATGAAGTTGGAAGTAGTTACGCCTCACGAAAACAGTGGAGATGTAATGGGTGATTTGAACCGTCGTCGTGGTCAACTGGAAGGTATCGACGAGCGCGCCGGTGCCCAGATTGTTAAAGCAAAAGTGCCATTGAGTGAAATGTTTGGATATGTGACAACATTGAGAACTATTACTTCTGGCCGTGCAACGTCAACCATGGAGTTTAGTCATTTTGCTGAAACTCCAAAGAACATTGCAGATGAAGTATTGAAAAAAGCTAACGCTACGAGTTAATAAATTACAAAATGGTAAGTCAAAAAATCAGAATCAAGCTCAAGTCTTTCGACCACAACCTTATCGACAAATCCGCCGAGAAGATTGTGAAGGCCGTAAAGACCACTGGGGTCGTGGTGAGTGGGCCAGTGCCGCTACCAACACGTAAAAGAATCTTTACAGTGTTGCGTTCACCTCACGTTAACAAAAAAGCTAGGGAGCAGTTCCAATACTGCACATACCAACGCTTGATCGACATTTTCAACGGATCTACAAAGACTGTTGATGCGTTGATGAAGATTGAATTGCCTAGTGGTGTTGAAGTAGAAATCAAATTGTAAGGAGGGTAGCAGTTATGAATGGAATAATTGGCAAAAAATTGGGTATGACCAGCATCTTTAGTGCAGATGGTAAGCGTTTGGCTTGCACTGTGGTTGAGGCAGGTCCATGTGTTGTAACGCAAGTTAAGACCCAAGATACAGATGGTTACCAAGCAGTTCAGTTGGCTTGGGGCGATAAAAAAGATAAGCATACTTCTTCAGCCATGAAGGGTCACTTCGCGAAGTCTAAGTCAACACCCAAGCGTGTTGTTATGGAATTCCGTGATATTGATTCTTTGCCCGAGTTGGGTTCAGTGGTTGATGTTAACTTGTTCGAAACTGGCGAGTACGTGAGTGTCGTGGGCAAGGCTAAAGGTAAAGGTTTTCAGGGTGTTGTTAAACGTCACGGCTTTGCCGGTGTAGGTGAAGCTACACACGGTCAGCACAACCGTTTGAGGGCGCCAGGTTCTATCGGAGCTTGTTCATTCCCTGGTCGTGTATTCAAAGGAATGCGCATGGCAGGACGTACAGGTGGTAACCGCGTGAAAATCCAGAACTTAGAAGTATTGAAAATAGATGGAGATAGAAACCTGATCGTTATCAAAGGTGCGATCCCAGGTTACAATGGTTCAACCGTAATAATTGAGCGTTAATCATGGAAATTAAAGTATTAAACAAGCAAGGTTCTGAGACTGGAAGAACAATAACTCTTTCTGAGTCTGTATTCGGTATCAGTCCCAACGACCATGCCATATACTTGGATGTGAAGCAATTTTTGGCCAATCAGCGTCAAGGAACTCACAAAACCAAAGAGAGAAAAGAAATTCACCGTTCCACTAGGAAAGTTATCCGTCAAAAGGGAACAGGTGGAGCACGTCACGGTTCATTGAAAGCTGGTATTTATGTAGGTGGTGCCCGTATCCACGGTCCCCGTCCGCGTGATTACTCATTCAAGTTGAACAAAAAATTGAAGCAGTTGGCACGTTTGAGTGCTTTGTCTTACAAGGCGAAGAACAACAATATCGTTGTTATCGAGGATTTCGATATGGCAACACCAAAGACTTCAGAGTTTGCAAATATGTTGAAGGCCTTGAAGGTAACCGGACGTACATTGTTCGTTACGCCAGAGGTTCAGAAGAACATCGTATTGAGTGGACGTAACATCGAGGGGAACACAGTAATGCGTGCCGGCGATTTGAACACCTACGAAGTGATGAAGGCCGCGCAACTGATTATTACAGAAAATTCAATCGCCAAGATTCAGGAGGTAAATACAAAATGATACTCAAGAAGCCGTTGATTACCGAGAAGATGACCGCTATCATGGATAAGCGTGGTCAGTATGGATTCGTTGTTGACCCTAAGTCAACCAAAGACGAAATCAAAGCTGCCATCGAAGAATTCTATGCAGTGGAAGTGGCATCGGTAAACACCATGATCCAGCGGGGGAAATCGCGTCGTAACAGACGCACAGGCCAAATCTCCGGTTATACTGCTAAGTATAAGAAGGCCATTGTGACATTAAAAGAAGGGTTTAACATAGACTTTTACGAAAACATCTAATCATGGCAGTACGTCGTTTAAATCCCACCACGCCTGGTCAACGCTTTAGAGTTGCCAATGCGTTTGCAGAAATTACCGCAAGCAAACCCGAAAAGAGTTTGTTGGTATCCTTGAGCAAATCTGGTGGTCGAAACAATCAAGGTAAAATCACGTCTCGCTACATTGGTGGCGGACACAAACGTCGCTATCGCATCGTTGACTTCAAGCGTAACAACCATGGAGTTTCTGGTGAGGTATTGACAGTGGAATACGATCCTAACCGCAGTGCATTCATTGCATTGATTCAGTTTGGTGAAGAGAAGCGCTATATCATTGCCCCTGCAGGTTTGAAAGTAGGACAAAAGGTTGAGCAAGGTCCTGGTGTTGCACCGGAGATTGGAAATGCTTTGCCATTGGCTGAAATCCCATTGGGAACATTGGTTCACAACATCGAAATGAATCCTGGTCAAGGTGCCAAGATTTGTCGTAGCGCAGGTTCTTATGCTCAGCTGATGGCGCGTGAAGGCAAGTATGCTGCGATTAAATTGCCTTCAGGCGAAAGTCGTTTGATTTTGGCTGCGTGTTTGGCTACCATCGGAAGCGTTGGAAACCAAGAGCATAGCCAAGAGCGCAAGGGTAAAGCCGGTCGTAGTCGTTGGATGGGTGTCCGTCCTCGTGTACGTCCATCAGCGATGAACCCTGTGGATCACCCGATGGGTGGTGGTGAAGGCCGTAACAAAGGTGGTCAGCCTCGTTCTAGAAACCTTATTTATTCGCAAGGTCAAAAGACCCGTGCGCCTAAAAAGGCTAGCAGCAGCATGATCATTGAGAAGAGAAAATCAAAACGTAACAAGTAATAGATAAGCGAAATCATGGCAAGATCCATTAAAAAAGGTCCATTTGTAGACGTTAAGTTGTCTAAGAAGGTAGTAGTACTGAACGAGAGCAACAAGAAGACTGTCGTTAAGACCTGGTCAAGAAGAAGCTTGATTATCCCAGATTTTGTGGGACATACGTTTGCTGTACACAACGGTAACAAGTTTATCCCCGTTTACGTTACAGAGAACATGGTAGGACATAAGTTGGGCGAATTTGCACCAACGAGAACATACAAAGGTCACGGTAAATAATCATTGAAGGCATGGAAGCAAAAGCAATTTTAAGAAACTGTCCATTATCACCTCGCAAGATGCGTTTGGTAGCGGATGTGGTACGCGGTGAGCGTGTAGAGCGCGCATTAAACATCCTTCAGTGGAATCAAAAGCCCACGTACGCCATTTACTTGTCGAAGTTGATCAAAAGCGCAATCGCCAACTGGGGTCAAGCCAATACAGGTGAGCGTATCGAGGACAGCGAGTTGTACGTAAAAACCATAATGGTTGACGGTGGCATCGTGATGAAACGTTTGAGAACGGCTCCACAGGGTCGTGGATATCGTCAGCGTAAGCGTACGAACCACGTGACGATTGTGATCGACAGTTTGAAGAACAAGGAAGTTAATACAACCAACGAATAATTAAGGATAGTAGAACAAAACATGGGACAAAAGATTAACCCTATAGGATTACGTTTAGGAATCATCCGTGGATGGGACTCCAATTGGTATGGAGGAAAGGACTATGGTGATAAGCTCGTAGAAGACGAGAAGATCCGTAATTATTTGCGCGTACGCATCCCGAAAGGTGGTATTGCGAAGGTTGTGATTGAAAGAACTTTGAAGCGTATCACTTTGACAATTCACACAAGCCGTCCAGGTATTGTGATTGGTAAGGGGGGCGGAGAAGTAGACGCTATCCGCGAGGAAATTAAGAAAATCACTGGAAAAGACGTTCAAATCAACATCAGCGAGATCAAACGTCCTGAATTGGATGCTCGTTTGGTGGGAGAGAACATTGCCCAGCAGATTGAGAATCGTTTTTCATACAAGCGTGCAATTAAAAACGCCATCCAAGGTACCATGAAAATGGGTGCTGAAGGGATCAAGGTTCGTATTAGCGGACGTTTGAATGGTGGAGAGATTGCCCGTTCCGAAATGTATAAAGACGGTAGAACGCCATTGCATACATTGCGTGCCAACATCGATTACGCCTTGGTTGAGGCTCAAACGGTGTATGGTAAGATTGGTATCAAGGTATGGTTGTGTAAAGGAGAGATCTACGGTAAGGTAGATTTGGCTCCACAAGTTGAACAAGATCGTCGTCGTGACGGTGGAAATCGTCCTGATCGCAGAGATCAGCGTGGTGGTGACCGCAATCGTGGTGGTGACCGTGGTGGTGATCGCCGTAGAAGGCAGAATTAATAAGGAGAATTAAGCTATGCTGAGTCCAAAAAGAACAAAATTTAGAAAACAACACAAAGGCAAAGTTAAAGGCCTCGCCACACGCGGACATTTGATTTCTTACGGAAGTTTCGGTTTGAAATCGATGGAGCCTTCATGGATTACTGCCAGACAGATAGAAGCGGCTCGTATTGCGGTAACGCGTTACTTGAAGCGTGAAGGTCAGGTTTGGATCCGTATTTTCCCTGATAAGCCAATCACCAAGAAGCCTGCAGAAGTGCGGATGGGTAAAGGTAAGGGTGCCCCAGAATATTGGGTTGCTATTGTAAAACCAGGAACGATCATGTTTGAGGTAGCCGGTGTACCTATGGAGATTGCCAAAGAAGGTATGCGTTTGGCGGCACAGAAGATGCCTATTGCCTGCAAATTTGTTGTCCGTCCAGATTATAACGAGGAGAACTAATCAATGAAGTACGCAGATATCAAATCGCTTTCGAATAAAGAGCTCGTGGAGCGCTACAAGGAAGAGAAAAAGCGTTTAACGAAAATGAATTTTCAGAACGCCGTTTCTCAGATTGAGCATCCCCACAAAATGAAAGTTGCTCGTAAAGATGTAGCGCGCATGTTAACAGAGTTGAACGCTCGTCGTCATGAGGCTGAAATGAATGCCTTCGAAAGGAAAATAAACCAAAGCCAAGAAAACTAATGGAAACGGTAAGAAACGCAAGAAAAGAAATCGTAGGTGTTGTTGCTAGCGCCAAGATGGATAAGACCATCGTAGTAGCGGTAGTTCGCAACGTGAAGCACCCTAAATACGGTAAATACTTCAAAAAGACCAAGAAGTATACGGCTCATGACGAGGCCAACACTTGTGGTGAGAACGACATAGTTCGCATCATGGAGACTCGTCCACTGAGTAAGACAAAACGCTTCAGATTGGTAGAAATCGTAGAAAAAGCTAAATAAGATGGTACAACAAGAGTCAAGATTAAGAGTAGCCGACAACAGTGGTGCGAAGGAAGTTCTTTGCATCCGTGTATTGGGTGGTACAGGCCGCAGATACGCTAGTGTAGGTGATAAAATTGTTGTTTCGGTAAAAGCAGCGATTCCTGGAAGCAACGTAAAAAAAGGATCGGTTTCTAAGGCCGTTGTGGTTCGTGTGAAAAAAGAAGTTCGCAGACCTGATGGATCTTACATCCGTTTTGATGAAAACAGCTGTGTATTGTTGAATAACAACGACGAGCCAAGAGGTACCCGTATTTTCGGCCCTGTTGCGAGAGAGTTGCGCGACAAACAGTTTATGAAAATTGTTTCATTGGCCCCTGAAGTAATATAAGAGATGGCGAACAAAGTAAATAGCAAGGTTAAATTGCACGTGAAAAAAGGCGACACTGTGAAGGTGTTGGCTGGCGACGACAAAGGAAAATCTGGTAAGGTTTTGCGCGTTTTGCCATCTACCAACCGCGCCGTAGTTGAAGGTTTGAACTTGGTTACCAAGCACTACAAACCCTCAGCTCAAAACACATCTGGTCGTATCGAGAAGATCGAGGCCCCCATTCATTTGTCAAACTTGATGGTGGTAGTCGATGGAACCGCAACACGCGTGGGTCGTAAATTGAACGAAACAGGCAAGTTGCAGCGTTTCGCGAAAACAACGGGAGAGTTTATCAAATAATTAAAAAGAAAACCATGAGCTACGTTCCAAGGTTACAAACGAAATACAAAGAAGAAGTTGTAGGCGCTATGATGGCGAAATTTACCTACAAGAACCACATGCAAATCCCCCAAATTGAGAAGGTAGTTCTCAATCAAGGTATCGGTGCTGCTGTGAATGATAAGAAATTGGTGGATGCTGCAATCGATGAAATGACAAAGATTAGCGGTCAGAAAGCCCAAGCGACATTTTCAAAGAAGGATATCTCTAACTTCAAATTGCGTAAAAATGTTCCAATCGGTGCGAAAGTAACTTTGCGCAAGGAACGTATGTACGACTTCTTGGATCGTTTGATAACCGTTTCTTTGCCCCGTGTTCGCGATTTTCAAGGTTTGAATGTTAAAGGATTCGATGGAAGAGGTAACTTTACCATGGGTATCACTGAGCAGATCATCTTTCCTGAGATTGACATCGATAAGGTGAATAAAATCACAGGTATGGATATCACCATCGTTACATCGGCCAAGACCGACGAAGAGTGTTTAGAATTACTAAAATTTTTGGGATTCCCCTTTAAAAAGAAATAAGAAATGGCAAAAGAATCAATGAAGGCCAGACAGCGTAAGCGTGAAGCTATGGTAGCACGTTACGCTGAAAAGCGCGCCAAATTAAAGGCTGAGGGCAACTATGATGCGTTGCAAGCTATTCCTCGCAATGCTTCGCCAGTTCGCTTGCGTAATCGTTGCAAGTTGACCGGTAGGCCTCGTGGCTATATGAGAGTGTTTGGCGTTTGCCGGAACCAGTTCCGTCAATTGGCCAGCGATGGTAAAATTCCAGGTGTAACCAAATCTAGTTGGTAAAATATATACAGCAATGACAGATCCAATTGCAGATTATCTGACTCGCTTGCGCAACGCAGTAAAAGCCAAGCATCGTGTGGTTGAAATACCCGCAAGTAACCTTAAGAAAGAGATGACCCGCGTATTGTACGAGAAGGGTTATATCTTGAAGTACAAATTTGAAGATACCGAAAACCACCAAGGTGTTATCAAGATTGCATTGAAATATCACAACCAAACCAAGCAAAGTGCGATCACTTCGTTGAAGCGTGTAAGTACACCAGGTTTGCGCAGATATGCCAATGTATCGGACATGCCCAAGGTATTGAATGGTTTGGGTGTTGCTATCATCACCACTTCAAAAGGTGTAATGACCGATAAAGAAGCCCGCATGTTAGGTGTTGGCGGTGAAGTATTGTGTTTTGTATCATAAAATAAAGAAAGAAAAATAATGTCACGCGTAGGAAAATTACCCATTGCAATCCCTGCTGGTGTTACCGTTACGGTAAACAACGGTTTGGTGCACGCAAAGGGTCCAAAAGGAGAAGTGTCACAAGAGATCAACCCTGATATCACTGTTGATATCGTGGAAGGTGTTTTGACAGTCAATCGCCCCAGCGACAGTAAAATGCACAGAGCCCTTCACGGGTTGTATCGTGCCCTTATTAACAACATGGTTGTTGGTGTAAGCCAAGGTCATAGTGTTCGTCAGGAATTGGTAGGTGTAGGTTACAAGGTCTCTAACGAGGGTAACTTGGTTGAATTTGTGTTGGGATACTCACACAAGATCATGTTGGAAATTCCGCAGGAAATCAAAGTAACCACTGAAACATTGAAAGGTCAGCCACCAGCCATTATGATGGAATGTGCTGACAAGCAATTGTTGGGACAGGTAGCTGCAAAGATCCGTTCATTCCGTAAGCCTGAGCCATACAAAGGAAAAGGTATTCGTTTTGCGGGTGAGGTATTGCGTAGAAAGGCTGGTAAATCTGCTTCTAAGAAATAAGGAGGACCGAAAAAATGGCAAACACTAAGAAAATTAATAAGAAGAATAAAATTAAGCGCAGAATTCGTGGCCGCGTTTCTGGAACAGCAGTACGCCCGCGTTTGAGCGTGTTCCGTAGCAACGCTGAAATTTATGCGCAGATCATTGATGATAGCAATGGCACAACTTTGTGCGCTGCGTCATCTCGCGAAGCAAGCATTTCAACCAATAAAGTAACAAAGGTTGAAAAAGCAAGTATCGTAGGGAAGACCATTGCAACTCGTGCTATCGAGGCCGGCATCAAGGCAGTAGTTTTTGATCGTGGTGGTAACTTGTACCACGGTCGTGTTAAAAGTTTGGCAGAGGGCGCTCGTGAGGGTGGACTCGAATTCTAAAAGAAACGATCATGTTGAATAGCAATATTGTAAGAGTAAGACCCAGTGAACTCACTTTAACTGAGAAGGTTGTATCAATCAACCGTGTATCAAAGGTGACCAAAGGTGGTCGTACCTTCAACTTCACCGCGTTGGTGGTTGTTGGCGACGGCAAAGGAGTAGTAGGTCATGGTTTGGGAAAATCAGGCGAAGTGATGGATGCCATTAACAAGGGAATTGAAGATGCAAAGAAAAATTTGATCAAAGTTCCTGTAATCAATGGCACTGTGCCTCATGAACAGATTGGTCGTTTTGGTGGTGGACATGTGTTCTTGAAGCCTGCCGCTCACGGTACTGGAGTAATTGCCGGTGGTGCGATGCGTGCGGTTTTGGAAAGTGCAGGTGTAACCGATGTATTGGCCAAATCAAAAGGTTCTTCTAACCCGCACAACGTGGTTAAAGCAACTTTCGATGCGTTGGTGAAAATGCGCGATCCACACTCAGTGGCTCAGTTGCGTGGAATCAGTATGAAAAAAGTATTTAATGGTTAATCGATATGTCTAAGGTAAAAATCACACAAATTAAAAGTGGCATTGGATATCCGAAAAACCAGAAAGCCACGTTGAAAGCCCTAGGCTTGAACAAAATGCACGCTAGTCGTGTGGTAGAATTGAATTCTGCTACTGAAGGAATGGTGCGCACGGTAAGTCATTTGTTAAAAGTAGAAAACGCTGATTAATTAAAAAGATGAATCTCAGTAATTTAAAACCTGCAGAAGGTTCCATAAAAAACCGCAAACGCATTGGCCGTGGTCAAGGTTCAGGTCGTGGTGGAACTTCTACAAAAGGACACAAGGGTGCACAATCGCGCACAGGTTATAGCCGCAAAATCGGTTTTGAAGGTGGTCAGATGCCTTTGCAGCGCCGTATTCCTAAAGGTGGTTTCAAAAACATCAATCGTGTTGAATATGCTGCCATTAACTTGGATGTATTGCAACAAATCGCTGAAAATGCGGGTGTGAATAAAATTGATCAGCAGTTCTTGATCGATAAGCACTTGGTGAACAAGCGCGAATTGGTAAAGGTGTTGGGCCGTGGCGAAATCACAATTGCCTTGGAAGTTCATGCACACAAATTCTCAGCATCTGCCAAAGCGGCCATTGAAAAGGCTGGAGGTAGCGCTACTGAAATCGCTTAATACAAAACACCATGAAAAAGCTGATTGAAACGTTTAAGCATATTTGGTCCATCGAGGATCTCCGCAAACGCATCGTTTACACGCTGTCTTTGTTGGTGATTTATCGTTTGGGTTCCTATGTGATTTTGCCCGGTATCGATAGCGATGCATTGGAAGGGTTGAATAACCAAACCAAAAATAACATTTTGGGACTGATCAACACCTTTGCGGGTGGAGCCTTCGGTCGCGGTGCCATTTTTGCTTTGGGAATCATGCCTTACATTTCTGCTTCGATTTTCATGCAGCTGTTTTCGATTGCCGTTCCTGCTTTCCAGCGTTTGCAGAAAGAAGGAGAGGAAGGACGTAGAAAAATCAATCAATATACCCGGATCCTTACAATCGCGTTCACCATGGTTCAGGCCTATGGTTATTTGAATAATATCGCTTCAACACCCGGAAACGGACAAGCTTTGTTGTACAATTTCACCGATGTAATCACGCCAGGTATGTTTATGGTATCGAACATGTTCTTGCTAACAGCTGGAACGATGTTTACCATGTGGTTGGGTGAGCGTATCACGGATCGTGGTTTGGGTAATGGTATCAGTTTGTTGATTATGGTTGGTATTATCGCACGACTCCCATCCGCTTTATTGAGCGAATTGGTGTTCCGTTTTAGTGATGCTGGTTTCATTTTGTTCATTATCGAAATGGTGATTTGGTTTATGGTTGTATTGGGTGTGATCTTGTTAACGCAAGGAACACGCAAAATCACCATTAACTATGCGAAACGTGTGGTGGGTAACCGTCAGTACGGTGGTGCCCGTCAATACTTGCCAATCAAAATTTTGGCAGCGGGTGTAATGCCTATCATCTTTGCCCAGGCGATTTTGTTCCTGCCTGCAACGATTGGTAGCTTCTACACACAAACAGCTGCTCCAGAATGGTTGATGAGTTTGATGAATCCAAATGGCTTTTGGCACAATGCAATCCTCATTTTCTTGATCGTCGTTTTCACCTATTTCTATACTGCAATCATTTTCAACCCCGTTCAAATGGCGGATGATATGAAACGCAATAACGGTTTTATCCCTGGTATCAAACCTGGCAAGCAAACTGCGAACTTCATTGACGGTGTGATTTCTAAAATCACTTTCCCCGGTGCAGTATTCATCAGTTTGGTGGCTGTGATGCCTGTGGTGGCTGTTAACCTCAAAGTCAATCAGGAGTTTAGCCAATTCTTTGGTGGAACGAGTTTGTTGATTTTGGTGGGTGTTGTTTTGGATACCTTGCAACAGATCGACAGTTACTTATTGATGCGTAAATATGACGGATTGATGAGTGGTGGCGGTAAATTGAAGGGTAGAATGACAAATCAGTATAGCCAAGTTGATTTTTAATAATAAGTTTATTAATTTCGCAGCCCTTTTAACAACATGTCAAAGCAAGATGCAATAAAACAAGATGGAACGATAACCGAAGCGTTATCGAATGCCATGTTCCGCGTGAAGTTGCAGAACGGACATGAAATAATAGCAACTATTTCAGGAAAGATGCGTATGCACTACATCCGTATCCTACCTGGTGACCGAGTACAAGTTGAGATGTCGCCTTACGATTTAACGCGAGGTAGAATTTCATATAGATATAAGTAAGACCATGAAAGTAAGAACCGCAGTAAAAAAGCGCAGTGTAGACTGTAAAATCGTACGCCGTAAGGGTAAGGTGTATGTAATTAACAAGAAGAACCCGAAATATAAGCAAAGACAAGGATAACCATAATGGCTAGGATAGCAGGGATAGATATTCCCAAAAACAAAAGAGGCGTAATTGGCCTGACTTACATCTACGGAATTGGTAGAAGTAGAGCTGCATTGATTTTGGATCAAGCAGGAATCAGTCATGACAAAAAGGTTAACGAGTGGAACGACGATGAGTTGGGTTCAATTCGTAATTTCATTACCGCTACCATCAAAACTGAAGGTGAATTGAGGTCTGAAGTTCAGTTGAACATCAAGCGTTTGATGGACATTGGTTGTTACCGTGGTCAGCGTCACCGTAAAGGGTTGCCAGTTCGCGGTCAGCGTACCAGCACCAATGCACGTACAAGAAAAGGTAAGCGTAAGACAGTTGCCGGTAAGAAAAAAGCCACTAAGTAATCCATAGCACGAACAGAATCATGGCAAATACAAATAAGAAAAAAGTAGTAAAAAAGAAGGTTAAAGTTGATCCATTGGGTCAAGTGCACATTCGTGCAACCTTCAATAATATTATTATCTCAGTTACCAATGTTGATGGTCAAGTTATAAGCTGGTCTTCTGCGGGTAAAATGGGATTTAGAGGTTCTAAAAAGAACACTCCCTATGCGGCTCAAGTATCGTCTTTGGACTGTGCAAAGGTTGCATACGATGCAGGTTTGAGAAAGGTAGACGTTTTTGTAAAAGGTCCTGGTAGCGGTCGTGACAGTGCGATCCGTAACCTCCAAACCGTAGGTATTGAAGTTATGTCAATCACCGATATTACGCCAATGCCACACAATGGTTGTCGTCCACCCAAACGCAGAAGAGTTTAATTAATATTTAGAAGAAAAAACCAATGGCAAGATATACAGGTCCAAAATCCAAAGTTGCACGTCGTTTCCGTGAAGCGATTTTCGGAAAAGACAAAGCACTTGAAAAGAAGAACTACGGTCCAGGTCAGCACGGAAATTCTCGTCGCAAACCCAAGAAATCGGAGTACGCAGTTCAGTTGGCTGAAAAGCAAAAAGCCAAATACACTTATGGTGTATTGGAGAAGCAGTTCCGTAACACGTTCAAGCGTGCGGCTGCCAAAAAGGGAATCACTGGTGAGAATTTGTTGAAATTCTTAGAAGCTCGTTTGGATAACGCAGTATACCGTATGGGTATTGCCCCAACGCGGCGCGGTGCCCGTCAGTTGGTTTCTCACTGTCACATTTTGGTGAATGGTGAAGTCGTGAACATCCCGAGCTACCAATTGCGTCCAGGCGACGAAGTGGCAGTACGTGAGCGTTCAAAATCATTAGAAGTAATTACCAATTCGGTAAGTAAAGTAAACAACCGCTTTAGCTGGATCGATTGGAATGGTAACGATTTGAGTGGCAAATTTTTGACCTACCCAGAACGTTCAGAAATTCCAGAGAACATCAAAGAGCAGTTGATTGTCGAACTTTATAGCAAATAATTAGAAAAAACCATGGGTGTAATACCTTTTCAAAAACCAAATAAAGTGGTTATGCACAAAGCCACCGATTTCCACGGATTGTTTGAATTCAGTCCCCTGGAAAAAGGCTACGGTGTAACCATTGGAAACGCCATGCGCAGAATCCTTCTTTCTTCATTGGAAGGATATGCCATTACCTCTGTGAAAATCCAAGGGGTTGATCATGAATTCAGCACCATCAAAGGTGTTACAGAAGACGTGGTTGAAATGGTGTTGAACCTGAAGCAAGTGCGTTTCAAATCCAATTCTTCTACAGAAGAGCAAGAAAAAATCTTCATCTCTGTAAAAGGCAAAGATCAGTTTTTGGCAGGCGACATCGGTCGTTATACCAATGCATTTAACATTCTCAACCCTGAGTTGGTTATTTGCAACATGGAGCCAACAGTGAACATGGAATTGGAAATCACTGTAGGAAAAGGTCGTGGCTATGTGCCTGCAGAAGAAAATAAAGTGAAAGATGCCCAAATTGGTACTATCGCAATTGATTCTATCTACACACCTATCCGTAACGTAAAATACAGCGTAGAAGACTTCCGCGTTGAGCAAAGAACAGATTACGAGAAATTGGTAATGGAAGTTACTACCGATGGTAGTATCCATCCAGAAGAAGCCATGAAAGAGGCTGCCAAAATCTTGATACAACACTTTGTATTGTTCAGTGATGAGAACATCATGCCTGAGTCTAAAGCAAGCAAGGCTGTTGAAGAAGTTGACGAAGGATTCTTGTCAATGCGTAAAGTATTGAAAACACCTTTGGCTGATTTGGATCTGTCAGTGCGCGCTTACAATTGCTTGAAAGCTGCAGAGATCAAAACTTTGGGTGAGTTGGTAAACTACCACATTGATGACTTGTTGAAATTCAGAAACTTTGGTAAGAAATCATTGTCTGAGTTGGAAGAGTTTGTTCGCGAAAAAGGCTTGCACTTTGGAATGGACGTTGCTAGATATAACATTAACGAAGACTAATTAAGAGATGAGACACGGAAAGAAATTTAATCATTTGGGAAGAACCGCTTCACATCGCGCCGCGATGCTGTCGAATATGGCCTCTTCTTTAATCATGCACAAGCGCATCGTTACAACTGTAGCGAAAGCAAAAGCGTTGCGTGTATTTGTTGAGCCCATCATTACGCGCAGTAAAGATGCCTCTACCCACAACTACCGTACAGCTTTCTCTTATTTGAAGGACAAGCACGCTGTTACTGAGTTGTTCACTGTTGTAGGTGGCAAAGTAGCAAACAGAGCTGGTGGTTATACCCGCATTTTGAAAACTGGCAACCGTGCCGGTGACAACGCGGAAATGGCTATGATCGAGTTGGTGGATTTTAACGAGTTCTTCGAAGGATTCAATGCCGATAAGAAGAAGTCTACCACACGTCGTTCACGTCGTGCCGGAACTTCTGCCAAAACTGCTGCCCCCGCCGCAGTTGTAGCAGAGGCTGTTGTTGAAGAAGTTGTAGCAGAAGAAGTTGCTACAATCGAATCGCCAGTGGTTGACGAAACTCCAGCAGCAGAGGAAACTCCTGCTGTTGACGAGACTCCTGCTGTTGATGAGGCTCCTGCCGCTGATGACGCGTCAGAAGAAACCAAGTAATTTCAATTAACCTTGATAAAAAAGGCCACCCCATTGGGTGGCCTTTTTGTTTGTGTTTGGTTAATGCATTTCTTGGATTCCATAGAGTTCACTGAGGTATATCTCGTAGAACAGTCTCCATTGAATTCTTTTGTGGTAAAGGGTAACCCTTTAGGAATTAAGGCGCCAATTGTCCTTAGAGTCCACAAATGACCCTCAGATAAAAACCCTTCGCAAGACACATCCTGTTTAATCGTAAATACGAAATGGGGCAGATTTATCTCCCCTGTAACATGTCTTCCGTGATGCCAATCTCTGCCAAAATGTGTTCGGCCTTGGATACATACTTCATCACGAATAAAGCATAGCGAATATCACATCCAATGGATCGACTATAGTTCTCGTTCCACGCGTAATCGTTAATCGTGGCCGTAAAGCTTCTATCGAAGTTGATTCCAATTAGTTCGCCTCGCTCATTCAACACCGGTGATCCACTATTTCCACCCGTAGTATCGAGGTTGTATAACATACCAACGATTACCTTACCTGTTTTAGGATCCTTGAAAATTGGCGCTACATCTTTGATCCGGAGATTGTCTGCAACAACACTGGGTAAACGATAATCGGGGCGGGTATTCGCCTTTTCGAAAATACCGTCTAGGTAAGTATATGGACTGTGTATTTCACCATCATTGGGACTATATCGGCGGATGTAACCATACGTTAAGCGCAACGTGCTATTGGCATCAGGAATAAACTGGGTTGCTTTGAAATCGCGACGCATATCTAAGTAAATGGGCATGGCTGCTTTGATTTTCTCTTCAATCTTTTGATTTTGAGCAACAACGGGGCCTACAATCATGTTTACCAAACGACCCCACTGACTCAAAGCGTCTTCTTTGCCAATGTTTGTATCCCACCATTTTATGTTGAAGGTAAGATGATTGCTTTCATTGATGGATTCTGCGGCTGCTTTTGCGGCTTGTGCCATTTTCTGAATTGTAGACAATTGATTAATCCTCGATTTCAACGCTGATTTTCGCGCAAACTCTGAGGGTGTTTGTCCGTTCAACATGATTTTCACTCTTTGATCGAAATAGGACTGCGGATGTCCGAACATATTGCCATTTCGGTTGGCATTCGCCACGGTTTGAAGAGTTCTAGCAATGTTTACACCTTCTTCAACCATCCGTATGAGTACACGCTGCTCCAATTCTGCATTCAACGGTGCTTCCATCGATGACAGTTGTTTGTAAAGGGCCATGAGCGACTCTTTTTTCATTTCTGTAATGGATTTCTGATTTTCGGGTGTGGCTTTCGTTGCATTGGCAATTGCCCAGCGCATTTTGGCATTTTCCACGGCAGAAATTGCATAAGTGTATTTGCTTTGGTTATTTACGAATTGTGTCCAGTATCGAACATCTTTGGTTTTCTCTTTGATGCTCCATTGAACTCGGAGCGTATCGATAGCCGCAACACCGGTTTCTGAATAGCGTTTTTGCGCGCCGGCCCATTGCATCATGTCAATTTCTTCATTGGTTCTAGCCTCAACCAATTGGGTCCGTCTCAAGCCTTGAATTTTACCACGATAGTTCTTTTCTACATTTTCTAGGCTTTGAACTTCACCGGCGAAAGCCAATCGCTCAGATTCGTTGTCCTTGGTGATTTCTTTGATTTGACCGAGGTACCAACTATAGAAGCCTTGAATTTTTGGAAGGTGAACCGATTCTTGAAAAGCCAAATAGGGTGCAGTTTCGTTTCGGAAGGT
>DBCP01000065.1:22716-26184 GCA_002293105.1 Bacteroidetes bacterium UBA955
AATGTTTTCGCTGGTTGATAAGGGACGTTATCCATGCTGTAGGCGGCGGGTTTGCCGTCCTTTCCAACATAGGCCCTAACTAAGCTGAAATCGCCGTTGTGTCGAGGCCATTCCCAATTGTCTGAGTCTCCGCCAAACTGCCCAATCGTTACCGGTGGTGCTAATACCAATCGCACATCCTTCAAAAATACATAACGGAAGAGGGTATAGGTTTTGCCAACGAACATCTCGGAGACTTCAATGCTTTTTTCAGGGTGTTTCGCCCTTTCTTCGGCCACAATGTTACCAATGTTTTTGCTGATGCTCGCGGCACGCTGACTGGGCGTGTACGTTTCATCAATACCCATTAACACACGATCGGATACATCTTCGTAACTTTCCGTGATTTTGCAAGGCATGTTGATGGGGATTTCTTGTGACTTGGTTCGGGCGACAAATCCGTTTTCCAAGTGATTGTTTTCGACTGTACTGGCGTCTGCTACTGCACCATACACGCAGTGATGGTTGGTGATGATCAATCCCTCATTGGAAATGAAGCTACCCGTGCAACCGCCAACTTTTACCAAAGCATTGGTTAAGCTTAGGCCGGCAGGGTTGAATATGTCTTTACCCTCTAGTTTTAAACCCGCGTTTTTCAGGTCGTTGATGTTGACATAGTTCAAAGGAAACATGCCTTCTTCCGGACGGTGGCTCTGGGTGGTAAGCATCAAGAGCAAACCTGCTACAATACCCAAGGTTGTGTTTTTTACCAACAATGATTTTTTCATTTGCATTATTCACAAATCTACTAGTTTCTGTTGGCATGGCGATGGGTTACCTATTCCTTTTCACCTTACCTTTGCAGTTCTATATGACACAGTTGATTTTTTTGGGTGCATTCTTCGTTGTGTTGATGCTGGGTATGTTGTGGGATTTGGGTGTATTTTCCAAAACTACGCATGATGAGGTTACTGCGAAGCAAGCGTTGAAGCACACTGCCGGATGGTTTTCTGTAGGGTTAGTGATGACACTATTCATCTATTGGTTTCATGCTAATCTCCAAAATATTCATGGGATCGCGGATTTGCATCGTTATCAAACTGACTACAAAGTACAATTGGATTTGTCGGGTGGATTTGAGAGGGGACTGGAAGATTTTTCAAAAACATCTGCCATTTCGTATTTGAGCGGTTTCTTGTTGGAATATGCCTTGAGTATCGATAATTTGTTTGTTATCCTGTTGATTTTTCAATCTTTCAAAATGAACGGAGAAAACCAGAAGCGAATCTTGATTTGGGGCGTAATTGGGGCAGTGATTTTGCGGTTCTTATTCATCTATTTGGGCAGTGAAATTGTGTCGAAGTTTGAATGGGTTATGTATTTGTTTGGGGCATTTCTGGTCTACAGTGGATTCAAGATGCTGCGATCAGGGGAGGATGAAACAATGGAAACGGATAACCATGTGGTTGTGCGATATGCGAAGAAATGGTTCAGGGTAGCAGAGAATAATCCTGCTGAAACCCGGTTCTTCATTCGTGATAAGGGACAATTGTATTTGACCATCCCGTTTTTGGTATTAATCATCGTAGATATCACCGATGTGGTGTTTGCTGTGGACAGTGTGCCAGCGGTGTTTGGTGTCACCAGGGATCCTTATTTGGTGTTTTTCTCCAATATTTTCGCTGTTATGGGATTGCGGTCGTTGTATTTTTTGCTTGGTGCGGGAATGGATAAATTCTACAGCCTTAAATACGGTCTGTCAATGATTTTGGTCTACATCGGTTTGAAAATGTTGCTCGAGAAATATGCCCATATGTATGGGTTCAATGAGATACACAATCTGTTGGTGATCATCTCGATCTTAGCCTTGAGTATTTTTTGGTCGATTTGGTTTCCCAAAGCCAATCACGAATAAGTTGGCCCATCGAACAACAATTTACCCACAATGCTTGAGGAGTTGAATCAAAAGTACGAAATTTGAACCCTTGAAGTGAATGCTCAACTAACCCCCGCACTTTTAGTGCTACAAGATGGTACCGTGTTTCGCGGTACAGCCGTAGGCAAAATAGGTACAACTACCGGAGAAATTTGTTTTAATACAGGAATGACGGGATATCAGGAGGTGTTTACGGACCCTTCTTATTTCGGACAGATTCTCGTTATGACCTCAGATCACATTGGGAACTATGGTGTTCACGATGAAGAAATTGAGAGTGATGGAATCAAGATTGCTGGATTGGTTTGCAAAAAATTCTCCCACAATTATTCCCGTAAAAATGGCTCTGACAGTCTCGACAGTTATTTTATGTCGAATGGCTTGGTGGGTATCTCAGAAATCGATACACGTCAATTGGTGAGACACCTTCGTGAAACCGGTGCAAAGAATGCGATTATCTCTTCTGAAAACATGGATGTAGATGCGCTTCTGGAACAATTGAATGCGGTGCCATCCATGGATGGTTTGGAATTGGCATCAAAAGTGTCGAACACAGAGTTCCATACCATGGGCGATCCAAATTCCCCCTACAAAGTGGCTTTGTTGGATTACGGCAACAAACTCAATATCTCCCGCTGTTTGGTAGAGCGTGGTTGTTACTTGGGTATTTTCCCATGGAATGCAACTGCCGCCGATGTGAAAGCGTGGAATCCTGATGGATTGATGATTAGTAACGGTCCTGGCGACCCCGCTTCTATGGATTATGCTATTAGGGCGGTAAAAGAATTGGTGGATGGTGGTATGCCCACGTTTGGGATTTGCTTGGGTCATCAATTATTGAGTTTGGCGTCAGGTTTGAAAACATACAAAATGCACCATGGTCACCGCGGATTAAATCACCCTGTAAAGAATTTGGTCACTGGAAGAAGCGAAATTACTAGCCAGAATCATGGCTTCGCCGTGCAATACGATGAAGCGCTTTCTAGCAAAGTACAATTGACCCACATAAACTTGAATGATGATACCGTAGAAGGTATCGCCCGTTTGGATGTGCCTGCATTTTCTGTGCAACATCACCCAGAGGCATCGCCAGGTCCCCATGATTCATGGTATCTGTTCGATCAATTCATTGACTTAATACAAAAACACAAGTAAATAAACAATATGAGCGAAATCACCCACATTCAGGCCCGTCAAATTTTGGATTCCCGTGGCAATCCAACGGTAGAAGCAGAAGTTTACACCGAAGACGGTGGATTTGGAAGAGCAGCAGTGCCTTCTGGTGCATCTACAGGTATTCATGAAGCGGCTGAATTGCGCGACAACGATGCGAGTGCATACTTGGGAAAAGGTGTTTTGGATGCTGTTGAAAATGTCAATAACCACATCGCAGAAGCGTTGGAAGGCACAGAAGTGTGTGCCCAAAATGAAATTGATGGCATGTTGTTGGATATGGACGGTACGCCGAACAAATCACGTTTGGGTGCCAATGCCATCTTGGCGGTTTCTTTGGCCTGTGCCAGAGCTGCGGCCGATGAGTTGGGAATGCCGTT
>DBCP01000137.1:0-754 GCA_002293105.1 Bacteroidetes bacterium UBA955
TCCAAATCGTTGTTATCGAGGATCAACTCCCCAATTTCTTGATTGTCTCTGAATAAACGGGCTTGGTGTAACATTTTGTCAACCAATGTGGTTTTACCGTGGTCAACGTGCGCAATGATGGCGATATTTCGAATGGGTGTAGACATTTATCTGTTAAAAAGTCCGCAAATTTCGTCATAATATTCCACAACTCACTATCTACTTGGATTTTGTTTTTGTAAAATCTGCAAAACTGGGAATTAAAAACAAAGCACTCAACACCCAACTCACCAACAACCCCTCGCAAAAATCACCTAAATTTGCACTTTTCACAGTTCATGTACGAATCCGAAATCGCCAAACGCAAAACCTTTGCCATCATCGCCCACCCCGATGCCGGAAAAACCACCCTCACGGAGAAATTCCTCCTCTTCGGTGGCCAAATCCAAACCGCCGGTGCCGTAAAAAACAACAAAATCAACAAAGCCACCACCTCGGATTTCATGGAAATTGAAAAACAAAGGGGAATCTCGGTGGCCACCTCGGTGATGACATTCCACTACAAAGAAAAGTGGGTCAACATCTTGGATACGCCCGGACACAAAGACTTCGCCGAGGACACCTATCGCACGCTCACTGCCGTTGACAGTGTTATCCTGGTCATCGACTGCGTGAAAGGCGTGGAAGAACAAACAGAGCGATTGATGGAAGTCTGTCGGATGCGCAATACCCCCGTCATCATCTTCGTCAACAAAATGGACCGCGATGGCAAAGA
>DBCP01000137.1:784-2632 GCA_002293105.1 Bacteroidetes bacterium UBA955
ATCGGCGTGCACCCCATGAGCTGGCCCATCAACGGCGGCAAAGATTTTAAAGGTGTTTACCTCCTTCATAACCAATCGCTCAACCTATTCGAAAGTAGCAAAACCAAAATGGCCGACGATGTAGTCAAAATCAACGGACTCGCAGACCCACAAATCGACACCATCCTCAATGCCAAAGACGCCGCCAAACTGCGCGATGACGTTGAACTAATCGATGGCGTCTACGGGGAACTTTCGCAAAGCGATTACCTCAATGCCAACACCGCTCCCGTTTTCTTCGGCTCAGCACTCAATAGCTTCGGCATACAGGAACTGCTCGACACGTTCATCGAAGTAGCCCCCAACCCGCTGCCACGAGCCACCACCAAACGCGAAATAGAACCCAACGAAGCCAAATTCTCGGGCTTTGTTTTCAAAATACACGCCAACCTCGACCCCAAACACCGCGATCGCATCGCTTTCCTCCGCGTCTGCTCGGGCAAATTCGAGCGCAACAAGAATTTCAAACACGTGCGACTGGAAAAACAAATGAAATTCGCCAACCCCTACATGTTCCTCGCCCAGTCGAAAGAGGTAATGGACGATGCCTATCCGGGCGATGTGGTGGGTTTATACGATACAGGCAACTTCAAAATTGGCGACACCCTCACCGAAGGCGAAAGCTTTATCTTCAAGGGTATCCCCAGTTTCTCGCCAGAAATTTTCAAGGAACTCATCAACATAGACCCCATGAAAAGCAAGCAGCTTGAGAAAGGCATTCAGCAGCTGACCGATGAGGGCCTGGCTTCACTGTTTGTGCAAGAACTCGGTAATCGAAAATTCGTGGGCACCGTAGGAGAGCTGCAATTTGAGGTATTGCAATACCGCCTTGAACATGAATATGGCGCAAAATGCAGGTTCGAACCCCGCAGTATTCACAAAGCCTGCTGGATGAGCGGCGAAGAAGCTGATTTAAAGGACTTTATGAAGTATCGCCAAACCAACATCGCCTACGACAAAGACAATCAACCCGTATTTTTGGCCGAAACGGCCTTCATTCTCAGAATGGCGGAAGAAAAATACCCCAATATAACTTTCCATACAACCAGCGAGTTTAAAGTGTGATTCAAATGAATCCATTATCTTCGCATCACCATTTAAGTAACTTCTATTCATGAAATTCGATATTGCAGTCATCGGTAGCGGTCCTGGAGGCTATGTAGCCGCCATTCGCGCCGCCCAGTTGGGCAAGAAAGTTGCCATCATTGAAAAAGCCGAATTAGGCGGTGTTTGTTTGAACTGGGGTTGTATCCCAACCAAAGCGCTGCTGAAAAGTGCGCAGGTGTTCGACTACATCAACCACGCAGCCGATTACGGCATCACTGTAAAAGAGCACAGTGCCGACTTCGAAGGCATGGTGAAGCGCTCACGTGGCGTGGCCGAAGGTATGAGCAAGGGCATTACCTTCTTGATGAAGAAAAACAAAATTGAAGTCATCACAGGTACGGCAAAATTGGCCGGCAAAGGCAAAATCTCCGTAACTGGAAACGATGGCAAAGCCCAAATCGTTGAAGCAGACCACACCATCCTCGCAACCGGATCTCGCAGTCGCGAATTGCCAAACATCAAAATCGATGGCAAACACGTGATCGGATACCGCGAAGCCATGGTGTTGCCAAAACAACCCAAAGAATTGATCATCATCGGTTCAGGTGCCATCGGCATGGAGTTCGCTTACTTCTACGCCAGCATCGGAACCAAAGTTACCATCGTAGAATTCATGCCCCGCATCCTTCCCATCGAAGACGAAGACGTGAGCAAAGCAATGTCTATGGTATACAAAAAACGCGGCATCGACATCTTAACCGA